>JAFDDH010000090.1 GCA_019310975.1 Deltaproteobacteria bacterium
CCTGAGCCCGGGCCTGGTATTGGCCTGGATGATGGTCTCGAAACGATGCGCTGGCCCGAACACCTCGAGCGCGGTCAGGGCGGTCAGGATCTTCATATTCGAGGCGGGGATCAGTGCGACGTTCGCGTTGCGGGCGTAGAGGACCGCACCGTCGCGCTCGCGCACCACCAACGCGCCGACCCGGGCCTGACGCAGCACGCCGCGGGTGGACGCGCGATCGAGCCGCGTCGCCAGGTCGCTCGCCTGCTGGGCCGACGACACGCCGGGCACCACTCCGAGCACGGCGACGAGCAGGACCCAGGCGGCTGCCACCCCAGTAGAGGCGGCGGCCACCCCAGCAGAGGCGGCTGCCATCCGGTACGAGACATCCGCGATCGGCAAGCGGCCGGAGCCGGATTGCGGTGCGTCCCACCCCCACGCATCGAACTCCATGCGCAAACCCCCTCTTGCGGCGCGCCGGAATGGGTACGCGCTCGGGTATCGAATCGGCTCGTGGGGGGGTGGAACTTGACTTGGGTGAGCTTATCCGGGAGCCTGCCCACGAGCAATCGTGCGCAAGAGACGGCGGATCGGGGGGGTCCGGTGCTCAATTGGATATGGCTCGGGCTGATGCTCGTCTCCATCGCCTATGCGTCGCTGATTCCCGGGCGCATGGAGGAGGTGGCCGGCGCCATTCTGGACGGCGCATCGGCGGCGATCCGACTGGTGATCGGGCTCGTCGGCGCAATGGTGCTCTTCCTAGGCCTGACGCGGGTGGCCTTCGACGGTGGCCTGCGCGACTGGCTGGGGCGGGCGATCGCGCCCGTTGCCCGGCGTCTCTTCCCGGAAGTGCCGTCCGACCATCCCGCCATGGGCGCGATGGTGATGAATATGTCGTCCAACATGATGGGACTGGGCAACGCCGCAACGCCATTCGGCCTGAAGGCCATGGGCGAGCTCGCCGGGCTCAATCGCGTGCCCGGCAGCGCGACCAACGCCATGGTCCTCTTCCTGGCGATCAATACCTCTGCGATCACGATCTTCCCGCCCTTTGGCACGATCGCGGTCCGGCAGGCTGCCGAATCCGCAGATCCGTGGGCAATCTGGGCTCCCACACTGATCGCCACCACCTGTTCGACGGTCGCCGCGGTAACCGCGTACTTCGTTCTCGGCCGCCTGCCGATGTTCCGTCAGAGGCCCATCGCCGACGCGCCCCCACCGCCCTCCGAGAACGACTGGGGGGGCGCCGACGACGAGTCCGACTGGACGGAAGGAGGCGGGAGCACGGCCACCCGCAGCGGCCCCAGCCCCCTGCGCACAATCTTGATCGTCGCCTTCGTGGGGACGGTGCTCTTTGGACTCGTCATGGAGGCGATGCGCCTGGCGCCGGAGCTCGGCGGGCTCGGCACGTTCAAGATATTGGTGCGTCATTGGCTGCTGCCGCTCTTGATCTCGGGGCTGCTGCTGATCGGTGTGGGCTCGGGCGTAAGGGCGTACGACTCGATGATTGCCGGCGGTCGCGAGGGGCTGCAGGTGGCCGTGCGCATCGTCCCCTATCTGGTGGCGATCCTTGCCGCGATCACGATGTTCCGCGCCTCTGGCGCGCTGGGAGTCATCATCGGCGCCCTCGACCCCTACACGAGCTCGATCGGCGTCCCGGCAGAGGTTCTGCCGATGGCACTGCTGCGTCCGCTCTCAGGATCGGGCGCGTTCGGTGTGATGAGCGAGATCATAACCACACACGGCCCGGACAGCTTCATTGGCTATCTCACCTGCACCCTGATGGGCTCGACTGAGACGACCTTCTACGTCCTCGCCCTCTATCTTGGCGCGGCCGGCGTCGTGGACGGTCGCCACGCCCTCGCGGCCTGCCTGATCGGTGATCTCGGCGGCTTTGTCGGCGCGGTGGCTGCGTGCCACTTCTTCTTCGGCTGAGTCGCGAGCAGCATCGGCGTACGGGAGTCGAAGGCGTGAGCGGGCGATCCGACGACGAGCTGCGAACACAGATCGATGGCATCGTGCGAGCGGCCATGGGCAGTGTGCCGGTCCGCCTCGACGAGCTGTCCGCCGGTCTCGGCACCCGACGCTTCTTTCGTGCGGAGCTCGATGCGGGGGCACCGACGAGCCTGATTGTCCGTGTCGAGCCCGCCGAGCCGGCAGCGCTGCCAGCTGGCATCGCCCCGGAGCCATCGATGGAGCCAATTCGCGACTTCCTCGAGCGGAGCGGACTCCCCGTACCGGCGCGGCTGGCCGAGGACACCGAGGCCGGTATCACGCTGCTCGAGGATCTTGGCGACGAGAGCCTCGAAGCAGCGGCCGTCCACGTGCAGCCAGCGCAGCGGCGCGCGCTCTACGAGCAGGCCTGCAACCTGATTCCACGGCTACAACGCCTCGCCCCACCCGAGCCCGCGCTGCCGGCCTTCGAGCGCCGACTCGACGCCGCGCTCATCGCATCGAAGGCTGTCAAATGGATCGAGTGGGCGGTGCCGGCGCTGCTGCACCGCCAAGCCACGCCGGCCGAGAGGCAGACGGTCATGTCCGCCTTCGCCTTCATCGCAGAGATCGCCGAGACCGCCCCTGCGCGACTCGCCCACCGCGACTTCAAGGCGGCGAACCTGCACCGGCGGCCGGGTGCCCGGGGCCGGCCCGAGCTGGTCATGATCGACGTCCAGGGCGCCTTTCTCGCGCCGCCCGAGTACGACCTGGTCTGCCTGTTGCGCGACTCGCATATGCCACTGCCCGAGAGCGAGGTGGCGGCACATTGCGAGCGCGTGCGGATCGAACTCCCCGACTCGCCCTCGCCCGACGACTTTGCGCGGCGCTTCGATCTACTGACGCTTGCGCGCGTCAGCAAGGATCTATCCCATTACCTGGAGGCCGCCCGCAATCGGGATGACACGCGCTACCTCGCCTTCGTCCCCGCCGGTCTCGCAAACCTGCGCGCCGCCGCGCCGCGGGCGGCCGAGCGCGATGCCATTCTCATCGCCCTCGCCGACCACTTCACTTCGATTCCGGCCGATGCCATGACCGACGCCCTGGGAGAGACCACTTGCGCGCCATGATCCTGGCCGCCGGTCTGGGCAAGCGCATGCGCCCACTCTCAGAGATGCGCGCGAAGCCCGCATTGCCCGTGCTGGGTCGACCCGTGATCGCATGGCTGCTCGAGTGGCTGCACGCCCACTCGGTCGACGATGTCATGATCAACCTGCACTATCGGCCGGAGAGCGTCGAGCAGGCGGCCCGGCACTTCGCACCGCAGGATATGGCGCTGCACTGGTCGCGCGAACCCGTGACACTCGGAACCGGCGGCGGCATCGCCCTCGCCCGCAGCTACCTGGAGGCGAGCGACCCGGCCGTGGTGCTGGCCGGCGACATGCTGCTCGACGTCGATCTCTCCGCGCTCGTCGAGGCGCACCGCGCATCGGGCGCAGCCTGCACGCTCGTGCTGCGCCGCGATCCGCGCCACCAGCAATTCGGCACAATCGGTGTCGACACGAAGGGTGGCGTGCGGCGCATCGCACGGCGCTTCGACCTTGGTGGTGAAACGCGGGCCGGGGTCTTCGTCGGCGTCCGCATCCTCTCCCCCGAAGCGTTTCGACACCTCCCCCAGCGCCCCGAGAACACGGCCTTCGAGGATCTCTCCGACTGGCTCGCGCCGGCCCTCGAGCGCGGCGAGATCGCGCTGCGCGGCCATCTGCTGGAGGCTGACGAGATCGTCTGGGAGCCGGTCGGCACCCCCGCCGAATACCTCGACGCCAACCTATCTCCACCCTCGGTGTCTTTTTTTTCCCCCACCCAACTGGTGTCGAAGGGCACAAAGCTGGAAGGGCCCGAGGCCGACGTCGTGCTGGGCAGGGGCGCCCGGATCGGAGCCGGGGCACACCTGCGTCGGGCCGTAGTCTGGGAGAACGAACAGGTCCCCGAGAACTTTCGCGGTTCAGGAGGGGTATTCGCAGCCGGAAGATTCTACGTTTGTGAGGCCCTCCACGACACGACATCGCGCGAACCGGGAGACGAGGAGCGAATCGATGAATGAGGTGGTGTTCGTCGGCACCAGCGACGCCTTCGGGGCGGGCGGCCGACGACAATCCGCGGTGCTGGTTCGCGGGGACCGCGGCACTCTGCTGGTCGACTGTGGGGCAACCACCAACACTGGTCTCGCCGAGCTCGGCATCCCGCGGGACGAGGTCGACTCCATCCTGGTCTCGCACTTCCACGGCGACCACTTCGGCGGTATCCCACTCTTCCTGTTCGGCGCCATGTACCAGGACGAGCGCCGACGGCCGCTCGAGATCGCGGGGCCGCCCCAGATCGAGGAGCGCGTTCGCGCTCTCGCCCAGGCGATGGGCCACAGCCTTTCGGGCCGCGAGCTCTGCTTCCCGCTCCGCTTCCGCGAGGTGGCACCGGGCAGCCAGCACGAACTCGGACCGGCCAGCGTCTCGTCGTTCGAGACCCATCACCAGCTGGAGGCGCATCCGCACGGCTATCGGATCTCACTCGGGACGCGCACGGTGGTGTACTCGGGCGACACCGGCTGGTTCGACGCACTTCCCCAGCACGCGGCCGGGGCGGACCTCTTCATCTGCGAGTGCACGCTCGAGCACGCACACCTCGACTTTCACCTCAGCCTCGAGGAGCTGACACAGCACCGCGATCAATTCGACGTGGGAAGCATGCTGCTGAGCCACCTCGGCACCGAGATGGCCCGCTTGCGCGGGCTGTGCGAGCTCGATACCGCGGACGACGGACTGATCGTCAAGCTCTAGAGGCGCGGAAGAGGCGCGGACGAAAAGTCCCCCTGCATTCGAGCACGTCTTGCGGGCCGCTGGCTGCGTTGCGCTCCCGGTGCGACGGGGGAGCCTCCGACTGCCCCTCTAGCCCGCTCTAGCCCGGAACGATCTCGCCGAGCACGACCGCGTGGCTCGCACCCGTACAGCGTGAGAGATGGTTGGGCACGCCGAGCAGCGCATTTCGGCCCATCAACGAGAAGGCCATCGCCTCGGCGGCAGCCGACGGAACTCCGACTGCATCCATCGGCTCGACCGTGACGCCCGGTAGCGCGCTCGCAAGGCCGGCCATCATGGTTGGATTGGCGGCACCGCCACCACCGACCAGCAGCCGCTCGATGCGCGGCGCCTGGTCGTCGACGGATGGAAGCAGCTCGCGGCAGGCGAGTCCTACGGCCTCGGTGGTGAACGCCGTAAGCGTTGCAACGAGATCGTCGTCCTCGCGTCCGGCCCCGGCAGCGCGCCAATCGCTGAGCCGACGCTCGGCCTCGGCGCGGCCGTAGCGCTCGCGCCCGGTGGACTTCGGCGCGGGCCGACGCAGGTAGTCGTCGTCCAAGAGCCGGGCCAGCAGCGCCTCGTCGATGCGGCCGCGCGCCGCACGTAGGCCGCTCAGATCCATGCGCTCTTCACCGTCGCTGAGAATCTGCACCACGCCGTCGACCAGGCTGTTGGCCGGACCCACGTCGAAGGCCAGGACGGCTTCCGGATCCGTGCCCGCAGGAAGCCAGGTGAGGTTGGCGATTCCACCGAGATTCAGCACACCCCGTGGCTCGCGTTCGTCCGCGAGCACGGAGAAGTGAAAGAAGGGCGCAAGCGGTGCACCCTCGCCACCCGCCGCCATATCGCGCGGGCGGAAGTTTGCGACGACGGTTCGCCCACTGCGCTGGGCGAGCAGCGACGGACAACCAATCTGGAGCGTGCCATGCAGTTCCGGATGGTGCGCCACAGTCTGCCCGTGTGACGCGATGGCATCGACGCGGTCCAGCGCGACGCCGGCTTCACGCGCGACATCGATCGCCGCCTCTGCGAATCGCTCACCCAATTCGACGTCGAGGGCGACCAGCTCGCGCAGCACCTCGGGGCCGGGCAGCTCGCCAGCGGCCAATGCGTGGATGCGCGCCTGCAGGTCCGCGGGGAAGGCCGTCTCCCGATACGCGACGAGCCGGAAGGGTCGCGCCGCCGGGGCGTCCGGCCACTCCACGAGCGCGGCATCGACGGCGTCGGCGGAAGTACCGGACATCAGGCCAATCACCAACATGCGCCGGATCATAGGCCCCGTCGTGGAGCGGAGAATGGGTCCGACCCGAATTCATGCGGGCTTCCGCGCGTGTAGGCCGATTCACTCGCCCCGCACGCGCCGATTGAGGCAGGGACCCATTCTTCGCTCTCCAACCGAAGCTCGGACCCGACCTGAGCGGATCCCGGCAAGTGGTTGACATGGCACCAAAATCCACCACCATAGCCGCCCTTGGGAGCCGGCTCGTGGGGAGCCGCGTTGTGCCCCCGTAGCCACCAGCGTGCCACTTCCTACGCGGTGACTGGACGTAGCGGGTCCGTCACCATCGGGACCGGTCGTGCGTGGTAGGGCGCGCCGAATGCCGAATGCCGAATGCCGAATAGAGTCTGAGAGCCGCGCCCGGCAGCCACGTACAACCCGAACTCGCGGAGATATGCGACCCATGAACGACGCCTCGCGTTTCCAGGGCTGGGCGATCTGTATCGGCGCCGCCGCCCTCGCGCTGATCTTCCTGATCGGATTGCTGGGCGGCCACTACTGGGCTCTCGCCGTGCCCGTCGCGATCCTCACCCTCTTCGTGCTGGCGCTCACAGGTTGGGTCGGATTCACGATCGCCACCATCCGGGTCGAGCCCGATCCGGCGCCCGAGGTGCTCTCCACCGACTCGCCCGCGCCAGTCACCGAGAGCGAGACGCCCACCGGCGACGCAACCTAGGAGCTCCTCCCGCTACAGATGCGCATCGCCCTCCTCACGTATCGCGGCAACATGTTCTGCGGCGGCCAGGGAATCTACGCCGCCTACCTGGCGCGCGAGTGGCAGAAGGCCGGCCACGACGTGCATGTGATCGCTGGCCCGCCGCTGCCCGAGCTGGCCGATGGCATCCCGCTTCACGTCGTCCCCAACGACAACGTCTTCGCGGGCGAGATGAAGGACTTCTTCGATCCGCAGCGTCCCTTCTCATTGCTGAGGCCGCTGAGTCTCTGGGAGCTCGGCGTCTCGCGCTTCGGCGTCTTCCCGGAGATGCAGACCTTCGGTATCCGGCTGCTGCGTCGCTGGCCCGAGCTTCAGCGCAGATACGGCTTCGACATCGTCTTCGACAACCAAAGTCTGTCCTGGGGCTTGCTGGGCATTCAGAAGATGGGCACACCCGTGGTGTCAGTGATCCACCACCCGCTGCACATCGACCGCGAGGCCGACTACTCGATCGATCCGCGGCTGATCAAGAAGGTGAAGCGCACGCTCTACTTCCCTCTCTTCATGCAGCAGCAGGTAGCACCACGACTATCGCGCATCGTCACTGTGAGCCAGGCCTCGCGGATGGAGATCGAGCGCTACTTCGGCATTCCCGCCAAGGATGTGCCGGTGGTCTACAACGGCACCGACTCGGACCTCTTCCGCCCCAACCCGCTGGTCGAGAAGGAGGTCGACATGCTCTTCGTCGGCCGCACCGAAGACCGCAAGAAGGGCATCGGCACGATGCTCGAGGCGCTCTCCATGCTGCCCGAGCATGTGACGCTGAAGATCGTAGACGGGCGCATTCCCGAGGCCGGGCTCGTCCCGCGCCTGATCCAGAAGTACGGCCTCGAGGGCCGCGTGAAGATCGTCGATCGCATGCTCAGCGTAGAAGAGCTGGTCGAACAGTACTCGACGGCGCGCGTGGCCATCGTGCCCTCGTTCTTCGAGGGCTTCGGCTTTCCA
This sequence comes from Deltaproteobacteria bacterium, assembly GCA_019310975.1. Taxonomy (GTDB): domain Bacteria; phylum Myxococcota_A; class UBA9160; order UBA9160; family UBA4427; genus JAFDDH01. The sequence continues at coordinate 7,703 of JAFDDH010000090.1, forward strand.
GCGAGCGAGGCCATGGCGTGCGGGCTGGCCGTGATTGCGAACGCCGCTGGAGCGCTGCCCGAAGTGGTCGGCAGCGACGGGCATGCCGGCCGCCTGGTCCCACAGCGCGATGCACGGGCCATGGCAGCGGCCATGTCGGACGTGCTCTCGGATCCCGAGAAGACGGAGCGTATGGGCCGCGCCGCCCGCGCGCGGGTAGAGCGCATCTTCCAATGGAGCGACGCGGCGGCCAATCTGGTCGACGTCTTCGAGGACACCCTGCGTGCTTCTGACGGTCGATCTCGAGCGGCTTGACGTCCGCGAGGGCGACCTCGTCCTGGACGCGGGCTGCGGCGAGGGCCGCCACTGCTTCGGCTGCCTCGAGCGCGGCGCCCGGGTCGTGGGCCTGGACCTCGACTTCGATTCGTTGCGACTGGCTTCGCGCAGGCTGTGCAGCCGCGGCAAGGAGCTTGGCCGCCTGGGCGCCATGAACCAGGGCGACGCCTTCCATCTCCCCTATGCGGACGACAGCTTCGACCGCGTGATCTGCTCCGAGGTAATGGAGCACGTGCATGACTATGTGGCGGTGGGAAGCGAGCTCGCACGCGTCACGCGGCCGGGCGGCAAGCTGGCGATCACCATCCCCACGGCCACCAGCGAGAATCTCTACCTCCGCCTCGGCGACGACTACTTCGAGAGCCCGGGCGGCCACATCCGCATCTTCCAACCGCGACAGCTTGCTGAGGGACTGGCAAAGTCCGGGCTGGCCACGGTCGGCGTCGGCTTTGCCCACGGTTTCCACACGCCCTATTGGGTGCTGCGATCGATCATGCACCTGCCGGATGCGGATGACAGTCGACTGGTGCAGATCTATCGCAAATTCTTGATCCAGATCACGGGATCGAGGCTGATGGACCGGGTGGAGAAGCAGATCCTCAATTTCATCTGCCCCAAGAGCCTCATCCTCTACCTGGAAAAGCGCGTGGTCGCGACGAAGCCAGTCGCGCTCGCCGCCCGGCAGACAGAGGCGGCGCCCGAGGCCCCCCTCGCCTCTCTCGTCGCCCCCGCCTTTCTCTCCAGGCCGGCCGGCCCTTCGGGCTGAGATGCCGCGCCCGCGTCGCATCTGCTTCGTCGCCTACCGCGGTAACATGAACTGCGGCGGCCAGGGGATCTACCTCTGGTTCCTGGCGCGCGAGCTCGCGCGCATGGGGATCGAGGTCGACGTCGTGGTCGGGCCGCCCTACCCCGACGCCATGCCCTTCGCCCGCAGCGCAGTGCAGCTACCGAACCAGGAGCTCTGGGCCAAGTTCTTCACGCGAGACTACGCCGGCATGCTGCCCGATTCACATCCCGCACACGCGCTGCTGCCGCTCAACCTATACGAGCTCGGAGCCAGCCGTCTCGGCTTCCTGTCCGAGCCCTTCGCGTTCAGCCTACGCGCCTTCGCGGCGCTCCGGCGACGCTTGCTGGCCGGAGAGCGTTGGGATCTGATCCATGACGTGCAGTGTCTCGGCTACGGGATTTGGGGACTACACCGCCTCGGACTGCCCGTTGTGAGCACCATCCACCACCCGCTCAGCGTCGATCGCCGCGCCTCCTTCATCCGCGATGAGAGCTTTCGCGATGCCATTGGCACGATGATGTTCTATCCGATCGGCATGCAATCCTTCGTGGCCCGCCGCATCGACCGCATTTTCACATCATCGGAGGAGAGCGCGCGCACCATCGTGGCGGACTTCGGCGTGCGGCCCGATCGCATCCGCAATGTGCTGAACGGCCTGGACACAGACCTCTATAGCCCCGATCAAGGCGGCCGGAAGAACGAGGACGAGATTCTCTGCGTGGGGCGGGCCTCGGATCCCAACAAGGGCATCCGCAATCTCATCCAGGCCCTGGCGAACCTACCGGCGCGATTGCGCCTCACACTCGTCGACAACGACCACCCCGAGAGCGAGATCTTCAAGTGGGCGCAGGAGGCGGGTGTAGCCGACCGGCTGCAGGTAACCGGACGCGTCGAGGTCGACGAACTCGTTCGGCTCTACCGCCGGGCCGCGTTGGCCGTCGTACCCTCACGCTACGAGGGCTTCGGGTTGCCCGCCGTCGAGGCGATGGCGTGCGGCACGCCCGTAGTGGCCTGCCGCGCCGGCGCGCTGCCCGAGTTGATGGAGCTGGTGGGCGGCGGGCTCCTGGTGGAGAAGGACGACCCGCAGGCGCTCGCAGTCGGGATCCTCGAGCTCATGAATGCACCCGCAAGGCGGCGCGAGCTCGGCGCCAAGGCACGCGAACTTGTCGATGCACACCTTTCCTGGCGGCGTGTGGCGGCTGTGACCGCCGAGGGCTATGCGGAGGTATTGGACGAGCGGCGCGGTCGGCCGACCAGCACGATGACGTCGGCAAGCGTTGGGTAGCGCTGCCCCGCCCGACCCATCGCCGCCACCGCCCTGCGCGCCACGGCATCGGGCACCTGTGCCATCAGCTTCGACCAGCCCGGCATTCCCCAGCCCATGGAAATGCCCTCCATGCTCAGGGTCACGAGGCTCGACTCCGCCTGCTCGCGGATCAGCTCGACTTCGTAGCGCGTGAAATGATCGCTGGGGGCGTCGTAGCCGCGGCGCACGCGCGTTGGCGGCCAGCCCAGGACATCCTGGCGCAGATCGTCGAGTGCGCGCCCGGTGCGACACGCCAACGACTCGAAGTTCGCGATTGCGAGCACGACGCGCCCATCCGTCTTGGTGACGCGCGCCATCTCGGCAATCGCCTGCTCGGGTTTGTCGAAGTGATCCATCGCGCCCTTGCAGATGCTTGCATCGAAGCTCCCGGTCGCGAAGGGCAGCGTATCCGACCAACCGCGTACCCACTCCGGCATCGGCCCCTTCTTGTCGGCCGCGAAGAGCTGCGCCATGCCCGTCATGCGTCTGGAGGGCTCGGCGCCAATCACACGGGCGCCACGCGCGGCGAGCGCGATGGAGTCCTGGCCGACGCCGCTGGCCACGTCCAATACCCACTTGCCTGGACCCGCCCCCGTGCGATCCAAGGTGACCTCTGTCATCCGATCGAAGAGATACTCACTGTCGGGCGTCATGCCGGTGGGAATGACATCACTCATATCCCGATCGAGGTCGACGACGCGCATGGCGGAGGAGCCTAGCAGCTCCAGTCCCGGCGATTTGGGCGTCTCCCGCAGGGTCTGTATCCTGTCTGGGAAGATGGCGGAGGCCACCGACTTAGCCGATTCTGGGAGCTCCTGGTTTCGCAGCTCCCTGCAGAGTGCCGGCCAGCTTGCCCGCGACCGGCTGCTCTCCTTCGGCGTCGTCTACGTCGCAATCTTCGTCTTCCTACTCCTCTACGTCTTCACCGTGCAGTTCGCCGAGATCATCCTGCATGGCTATTTCCAGGAGCGCGCCAACCGGGCCGTGAACATCACCGGTCTCGACGAGCCGGTCGCCAGCCAGATCCAGAACGGCATCCGCAGCCAGGTCGAGAGCTCCGGTTGGCTGCGCTTCGGCGGCGTGGAGGCCAATACCATCGTATTGGCCAGCGACGGAATCACCTGGCTCTACGTGAACGGCCAGATCGTTCCCCAACCCGAGGGCCTCGACCCCACGGATGTACTACGGCAAGCCGTCCAGCAGCTACCCGCCACGGCGAACGTGAGCGTCTCGGTTCCGCACAACACTGTGCTCGCCAACAGCATCCTGATCGCTTATGCCGCAATCCTGATCTGGGGCCTCTACGCCTACAACCGGACCCTCGCACGGCGACATCAACAGCAGATGGAGCTGGCACTCGGCGTGCGCGACGAGGCGGCGAGGCGCGCCGCCCAGATCGAGGCCGAGCTCGAGCAGACGCGCCAGCGGCTGGCGCAGATCGAGCCCGCCGAGCGCGAGCAGAGTGAGGAGATCGCGGCGATGCAGCGCGAACGGCGCAGCCTGCAATCGAAGCTGGGCTCGTTGGCCGCTCGCGAGGAGGAGCTGCTCGGCAAGGCCGACCGCGCAACGGATCTGGTCCAGGAAGTGCGGGCCCTCGAGGACCTTCTCGAAGAGGCGGCCAGCGACCTCGAGGCGAAGGACGGAGAGATCCAGTCTCTCGAGAAAAACCTGAAAAAGGCCTCCAAGGGAAGCAGTGGACGCGCGCGCGGCACCGATACCCTGGCGCGACGGCTACGGCTGCTCTACAAGGGCGTCGAAATCGACGATCGCGCCGTGGACGACCTCGTCGCCCTGCGCGACGAGGGGATGATCCTCAAGGCCGAGGAGAAGCTGAAGCGCCTCGACGAGGAGGCGGACAATGTGGCGGTGCGGCGCAAGGTCGGCGGATTGCCCGATCACCTCAGCATCTTCGAGCTCGGCTTCGCGGGCAAAGGCCGCATCTATTATACGAAGGGCAAGCAGCGCCGATTCCGCGTTCTCTGCGTGGGTGCCAAGAACAGCCAGGACGCGGACCTCGACTACATGCGCCGACTGAGCCGCGACGATATGGCCTGAGTTCGGAGTTCGGGGCGCGCTAGCCAGCGCCCAGATGGCCGCGCAAAATCCTCTTGAGCAGCTTGTCGTCCCAGGGCTTGGGGATCAGCGCCGAGACACCGACCTCGACCAGCTCGGCCTCCGAAACGGCCTCGGCCCAGCCCGTGATCAAGAGCTTCACCGTCCGCGGCGAGCGCCGGCCGATCTCGGCCAGCATCTCGAGGCCGCTCATCCCCGGCATCTTGTAGTCGGAGAGCACCACGTCCACGGGTGCGTCGTCGATCATCCGCAGCGCCTCGGCGGGCGACTCGGCGGTGAGAATCTCCCAGCCCTCTCGCCGCAGACTACGGCGCAGCGCAGTCAGAATGCGCACCTCGTCATCGACGATCAGCACACGTGCCACGGGTAGCCTCCTCCCGCTCGGCGCGGATCAGCCGGGGGGCATGTCGTCGGGGGGCTTGAAGGGCAGCCAGACGTCGAATGTCGAGCCGCGATCAATCTCGCTCGCGACGTTCATGGTACCGCCGTGACGCTTCACGATGCCGTATGAGGTCGAGAGCCCGAGACCCGTGCCCGTGCCGACCTCCTTCGTGGTGAAGAATGGGTCGAAAATGCGCTGCAGATCTGTCTCGGCGATCCCGATGCCGGTGTCACTGATCGAAACCAGCACACCGCCACTGCGCTGACTACTGACGATACGGATCACGCCCGGCTCCCGATCGCCCTCAGCCTGTCTTTCCTCGATCGCCTGATAGGCATTCACCAGCAGGTTCATGAAGACCTGCTTGAGCTGCATCGGGTAGCAGCTGATCTCGGGCAGATCCGCGTACTCCTTCTCCAGGATCACCGAGTGCTTCATCATGGTCCAGACGATATTGGCCGTGGAGTCCACGCACTGATTCACGTCCGCCAGCATGCGCTCCGAGCTGCCCTGGTGGGAGAACTCGCGCAAGTCCTTCACGATGTGGCGAATCCGCTCGGATCCCTCCTGCGACTCGCGCACGGCCTTCTTGAAGTCGGCCCGCACGTAGTCGACATCGATCTCCCGCGCGATCTCCGCCAGCCGCTGTGAAGCCGCGCTAACGGCCTCCGCATCGCCTGCTTCGGCCGCCCTCTGCAGGCCGTCCACCGCACCGAACCAGCCCTCCATGTCCTGGAGGTACTCGCTCATCTGGTAGAGATTGGCGTGGATGAAGCCCATCGGATTGTTGATCTCATGTGCGACACCCGCGGCGAGCTGGCCAATGGAGGCCATCTTCTCCTGCTGGAGGACCTGGCGCTGGAGCTGCTTGATCTCGCTCAGATCCTGGAATATGGCCACGGCGCCCAGGATCTCACCACTCTCATCGAGCAATGGCGTGCATGAGATACCGATGGGCGTGAGCGTCCCGTCGGCCAGCGTGATCATCGTCTCAGCACCCTTGAAGCGCACGCCCTCCTCGAGGGTGCGCGTGATCAGCGCCGGCCCGTCGTCGCCGCCGGTGAACCAATCCGCGACCGGACGATCGCCGAGATCGCCCGCCCTGCAGCCCAGGATATGGCCGGCAGTGGGATTGGCGAAGGTGATGCGCCCGTCGCGGTTCACCACGACCAGGGCGCTGTTGATACTCTGGATGATGTTGTCGTTGTAGCGCTCGAGCCAGTCGATGCGCCGGTGGGCCGCACGGCGCTCGCGCAGCTGCCGCCAGCGGCGGATCTGTTCGAGGGCCACCACGGGCAGCACTTCGGCGTAGTCGTGTGCAGCCCGAACACAGTCGGCGGCGCCGCACCGGAAGGCGTCGAGGGCGTCGTCCTCGTCGTCGTCAACGGCCACCACGACGACCACCGGCGGGCTCTCGGCGGCCAGCGCCGCAAGCACCTCGGCGTGGATGCACGGTCCCCCGCGATCCACTACCACCAGGTCGACTTCCTCGCGTGACGCCCGCTCCACGCAGTCCGCCACGCTCGAAACGCGCTCGAAGGCCACATCGGCCCCGATGCGGCTCAGAGCTTCAAAGGTGTCGCCCCGGCCCGCCGTCCCGTTCCCGTTCTGGAACACGACGATGCGAACGATGGGCGCTGAGGATTCCGCTCGGGAAGTTCCTACCACGTGCCCGTATCGCTTTCGAGGGGGGAGCCCCACGAAACTAACCGATCGAGGGCCTCCGACCAACCCCGTCGCGCGGCTCGGCGCCTTCGTCGGCGTCGGGCTCGGCGTCGGCGTCTCGCCCGAGCGAGATATCGAGATTGGCCGCCTTGCGGTAGAACGTGCTGCGGCCGATCCCCAGACTGCGCGCCGCGCGCCGCGCGTCTCCGTCGCTCTCCTGCAGCGCTCGCTCGAGTGCAAGGCGCTCGTAGGCAGCCAATGAGAGCGGCACTGAAGCCTCGATCGCGCCAGGACCGTGTGTCGCGCGCTCATCGACACAGAGCGCCACCTCTGCGACCTCGACACGGATGTTCTCGGCATGACGGGCCAGTGCGGCGTGCACCGTCGCTCGGATCCGGCCCAGATCGCGAAATGGCTTTTCCAGGTATTCGAAGGCGCCCCGGCGCATGCAGCGAACGGCGCTGTCGATACTTCCGTGTCCGGTCACAACGACGACCTCGACGTCGTTTCGCTCGCGCTTGATCCGGTCGAGGACATCCACCCCCTTGGCCTGCCCCATGAAGAGATCGAGCAGAACCACGGCGAGATCCGGGTCGACGAGGAAGTGCGACATCTGCTCCTCGCTCTGCGCCACCATCACCCGGAGGCCGACGCCGCGCAGGATCCGATCGAGCACTCGGAGCACCGAGAGCTCATCGTCGACCGCCAGCACGAACTTGCCGCCGCGCTCCGCACGTCCCCCCTGCATCCGGTCCAACC
>JAFDDH010000267.1 GCA_019310975.1 Deltaproteobacteria bacterium
CTTTCTACGCTCTCCTTCGCTGAAGGTCTCGATCGGCCGGTCGAAGACGTCTCCCTCCATCCCCATCACGCCCAGAATCTGTCGAAAGAGCCGGGCGTCGAGATCGTCTTCGCGAAGTCGGTCGGCCAGGCCTCCATGCAGCCAGAGCGGCGTCTGATGAGCGCGAGCGACGCGCAGGCCACCGGCGCGATGAACGATCCCCGAATCGGGTGAACGCGCTCCGCAGAGCACATCCAAGAGCATCGTCTTCCCACAGCCGTTTGCTCCCTCGAGTGGAGATCCGGGCAAGCTCCTGGAACTCGCCCGAGACCAATCGGTCGAGTTCGTATCGGAAGAGCTCGAGTATCCTGATTGCCCGAGCTTCCGGATCATCCTGGCACGCGCGGTGATTCGCGGGCTGGGCTGGGAGGAGAGTCCATGCTGGAGCTGACCCCCGACGAGCTGCTCACCACCACACGCAGCGTACGCAGACGTCTCGACTTCGAGCGACCGGTCGAGCGCGAGCTGATCCAGGAATGCCTGGAGATCGCTTTCCAAGCGCCGAACGGGTCGAACCTCAACACCTGGCAGTGGGTGGTGGTGGACGAGCCGGAGCTCGTCGCCCGTGCGGCCGCCCTCTACAACGCAGGGCTCGACGACTACATCGCCAGCCTGGGTGAGAAGACGGGCGAGAGCTATATCGGGGCCCAGGTCCCGCGCAGCGAGCACATCGCTACCTCGGTGCAGCGCCTCCGCGATGATATGCACCGCTGCCCGGCCCTGCTGCTGCCGTTGATGGCGGGTCGCGTCGAGGGCATGAGTGTCTTCTGGCAGGCCAGTCAGTACGGCTCGATCATCCAGGCGGTCTGGAGCTTCTTCCTGGCTCTGCGCGCGCGTGGACTCGGCAGCGCCTGGACGACTGGCCACCTCTGGCGCGAGCAGGAGATGGGCGACCTGCTGGGAGTTTCGGTCGAGCACTACACCCAGATCGGCCTCTTCCCGATCGCCTATACGCTCGGCACCGACTTCAAGGCGGCCCATCGCAAGCCCGCCGCCGAGGTCGTGAGCTGGAACCGCTTCGGGGATCGCTGAATCGTGGCGAACCTCATCCCTCTGAAGCAGCACAGGGACTCAGGCCCACAGGCTTGTGGCTCCCCTCAAAAACGATAACATGTTATCACTTTCTTCTGCCCCCCATCCCGATCGAGAGGAGGCCGCCTATGCCCCTTCGCCCTTCCGAGCGGATCTCCCTGCTTCGCGACATCATGACGATCCGCCGCTTCGAAGAGTCCGTGAAGAAGCAGCTGCAGGCCGGCCTGATCCCGGGCTCCGTCCACCTCAGCATCGGACACGAGGGGGCGATCGCCGGAGGCTGTGCCGCGCTCGATGACGGGGACTTTGTAGTCGGGACGCATCGCTCTCACGGCCACCCGATCGCGAAGGGATCGGACCTCGGCCCTCTGATGGCCGAGCTGATGGGACGCGCGGACGGCGTGTGCAAGGGAAAGGGCGGCTCGATGCACCTGACGGACCACTCGGTGGGAGTCATGGGTGAGTCCGGCATCGTCGGCGGCGGTCTCCCGCTCGCTACCGGCATCGGGCTCAGCGCAAAGGTGCTCGAGAGCGGCCGCATCTGTCTCTGCTTCTTCGGCGATGGCGCGAGCAGCGAGGGCAGCTTTCACGAATCGCTCAACCTCGCCGCCATCTGGAAGCTGCCCGTCGTCTACCTCTGCGAGAACAATCTCTACGGGGCCACGACACCGGCGGACAGTGTCCTCTCCGTCGAGGACATCGCGATACGGGCCGGGGGCTACGGGATCCCCGGCGAGATCGTGGACGGACAGGATGCGGAAGCGGTCCACTCCGTGGTCGCGCGTGCGGTCGACCGTGCTCGACGCGGCGAGGGCCCCAGCCTCATCGAGGCCAAGACCTATCGCTTTGGCGAACACGCGGAAGGCCTGATCATCCCGGTCTCGTATAGGGACGAGGAGGAGGTCGACCGCTGGAAGAAGCGGGACCCGCTGGACATCCTCCGGACGCGCCTCTTCGAGGAAGGCATCGTGAGCGAGGAGGACATGACGCAGATGGAATCCGAGCTCCAGCAGCGCATCGAAGCGGCCGTGGCGTTCGCAAAGGCCAGTCCGATGCCGGAGCCGAGCGCTGCGTTCGAGGACGTGTACAGCAATCCCATCGCAGGGGGCAGCCGATGAGCGAAGCCCAGCCCTCCCGTGAGACGACCTACTTCCAGGCGATCTTCGAGGCCCACCAGGAGGAGATGCTGCGCGACGAGCGCGTCGTGATGATCGGCGAAGACATCTCGCTCTACACGAAATCGGGCATCCTCGACGGCGCGCTCTCGGATCGCATCTTCAGCGCACCCATTTCCGAGAACGGCTTCTGCGGCATGGGAGTCGGCGCCGCCATGACGGGCCTCCGGCCCGTGGTGGATCTCACCATCGCGAGCTTCATCTATCTCGCGATGGATCAGATCGTCAATCAAGCCGCGAAGATTCGCTACATGACGGGCGGTCAGGCGACTATCCCCGTGGTGTTCCGTGCCTCGATGTGGCACGACGGCTCGAACGCGGCCCATCACTCGGACAGGCCATACCCCCTGCTGATGAACTCGCCCGGCCTCAAGGTCGTCGTGCCCGCGACTGCCGCCGACGTGAAGGGTCTGATCAAGAGCGCGATCCGCGACGACGACCCGGTCGTGATCTTCGAGGACAATTCACTCTGGTTTCGCAGCGGCCCGGTTCCGGAGGGCGAACACCTGACGCCGATCGGAGTCGCCACGGTGCGACGACCCGGCGACGACGTGACCCTGGTCGCGATCGGCAGCGTGCAGCAGGACGCGCTCGACGCCGCCGAGATCCTCGCGAAAGAGGGGACGTCGGTGGAGGTGATCGACCCGCGAACCCTGACGCCGCTGGACAAGCCCACGATCCTCGACTCAGTCGAGCGCACCGGCCGCCTCGTCATCGTCGATCCCGCACATCGCACCTGCGGCGCCGCCGCCGAGATCGCCGCCATCGCGGCGGAAGAGGCTTTCCACGCCTTGAAGGCGCCCATCGCCCGCGTCACGACACCGGATGTACCGATCCCCTTCAGCCCGAGCTTGGAGGAGCCCCTCTACCCGCGGAAGGACGCGATCGTCGAGGCCGTGCGCAAGCTGAAGTAGCGGGGCGCGTGACTCCACGCGCCAGGTCCTGGGCGCGAGCGAAGAGGTGAGAAGAGCATGAGCATCGAGGTCCACGTGCCGCAGTGGGGCATGGGCATCAAGGAGTGCAAGGTCGTGAGCTGGCTGAAGAGCGAGGGCGACGCGGTCGAGGAGGGCGAGCCGATCGTCGAGCTCGAGACCGCCAAGGCGACCCAGGAGCTCGAGGCTCCGGCGACGGGCACCCTGACTCGCATTCTTGCACCCGAAGGAGAGACGGTCGCGGTGCGCACAGTGATCGCCGAGATCGGCGAGGTGCAGGCTTGAGCGACCGAGCCGCCACCCCGCTGCTCTCCGAGCGACCGCGCACGCCAGCGCAGATCGGGCGGCTCGAACGGCTTCGAGAGGCCACGCGCGAGCTCGCCCGGGAGGGTGGCTACGCGGCCGTCACGATGCGTGCCGTGGCCGAGCGCGCGCACGTTGGCCCAGCCACCGTCTACCGTTATTTCTCGTCCAAGGACCACCTGATCGCCGACGTCCACGCGCGCAAGAGCCTCGACATCATCACCGAGCTCGAGGCGAAGCCGCCGCGTCACAAGCGGCCGGCCGACCGTGTAGCCGCGGTTTTTCGCCGCATGCTGATCGCCACCGCAGAGGATCTCGCGCTCGCATCGGCCGGCGTGGCCGCCATCACGTCAGGAGATCCGATGGCGGGCTCCGCCGAGTTCTGGAGCCGGATCGCCCTGCCCTCCTACATGGACGCCGCACTCGGCGACGAGGACGTGGGCGACCGCGAGGCGCTCGGCGAGGTGCTGGGCCACGTCTTCTTTTCGTTGATGTGTGGCCTCGCGATTGGTCGCATGAGCCTCGCCGAGGCCGAGGGCGCGATGGATCGCGCGGTTCACCTCGTGCTTCGCTGAGCTCGACCGGGCCCGGAGGCGAGTACGAAATCGACGTCCAACGGGGTGCTCTGGACGAGGCTGCGGACGAGATCCGCTCCGGCTCGGACGCACCTCACTTCGGGTCGAGCTTGTGCGCGTAGTCCCGGTCGTCGCGAAAGACAGGCTTGCGCCCCTCGGCGCGTGCGCGTACCGATTCCTCGAAGTTGTCGGTGGTGAGCCGCACGTAGAGCTGGGCGTGGCCCTCGTGATTCATGTGCGCGTGGAGTCCACCGGCATCGAGGCTCGCCCAGAGCAGCTGCTTCGTGAGCTCGACACCGATATGACTGTAGCCGAGGATCCGCTCGGCAAGGGCGTAGCACGTATCGAGGAGCGCTTCGGGCTCGACGACCCGCGAGACCAGACCGATGCGATCCGCCTCCTCGGCGTCGACATCGCGGCCCGAGAGCATGATCTCGAAAGCGCGCGAAGAGCCGATCGCGCGGGGCAGGAGATACGAGAGGCCGAGCTCCGCCGAGGTGAGGCCGTTGTTGATGCCCGCCGCGCGGAAGTAGGCCTCGGTCGAGGCCACGCGAATGTCACACGCGATCGCGAGACAGAGTCCACCACCGATTGCAGCGCCGTTGATGGCGCCGATCACTGGCTGGTGCATGTCGCGAATCGACAGGATGACCTCGTCGAGGATCTTCAGCGCCCGCCTCGCGATCGTGGGTACCGTCAGACCTGCGATGTGGGGAACGATGCCGTCGTCCTTGTGATCTGCGCCGGAGCTGAATCCCTCACCCGCGCCCGTGAGAACGACAACACGGGCCTCATTGTCGAAGCTGATTTCGCGCAGGGCATCGCGCAGCGGGATCATTACGTCGAACGCCATCGCATTCATCCGCTCGGGGCGATTCATCGTGACGAGGGTGATCCCGGGGCGGGGCTTCGTGATCTGGAGGAAGGACACAGCGCTCTCCTGATAGGCTGATGGGCTGATAGGCTGATAGGCACTTGAGAAGTGTGTCTCAGACGATACCGCGACTTGGACCCGTCTTCGCTCTCACCGGCGCACCGCTCTTCCTGCTTTTCTACGCGCCATGCCGGTACGGAATGGGTAGACTGCGCCGATCCCGCTGGCCACCTGCCCTGTGAGGGTGTGGCCGCGCATGCTCGCCTCTTCATCACGAGGAAATAAGATGCAG
>JAFDDH010000268.1 GCA_019310975.1 Deltaproteobacteria bacterium
CGGATACACGGGACACCGTTCGTATTTCCACTGGACACGCATCTCTGCTTCTCTCCCTTCGGGCGTGTAGTAAGATGCTCGTGCCGGTCGCAAGGGACGTCGCGTGCACACTTCGCCGCGGGTGTCGGCGTCGGTGCCGGGGGGTGGGTTGAGCGTCGACGGGACGTATGGACATTTCGATGGTGGCGGGCGGGGCCGGCAGCCGCAGCGGGCCGTGAGCGGTAGCGAGCTGCCCGGTCGCGTCCCGCCGAGTGATGTCTCCGCCGAGAAGGCGGTTCTGTCCGCGATCCTCCTCGACAACGCCACCATCCACAGCCTGGTGACGGAGCTCAAAGAGTCGGATTTCTACCATCCGGCCCATCAGCTGCTCTACCACGCGATGGTGCGGCTGAAGGACGACAACCAACCCGTCGATCTGACGACACTGGCCTCCTACCTGCAGGCCAACGACTTGCTCACTTCGAGGCCACGCCTGCCAACGCGCTCCACTACGCGCGCATCGTTCGCGACAAATCCATCAAGCGCAACATCATCAGCGTGGCGTCCGAGATCGTGAACCTCGGCTACGACCAGACCGAGCAGGCTGACCGGCTGCTCGACCAGGCCGAGAGCAAGATCTTCGCTCTCAGCACCGAGCAGGCCAAAGCGTCGCTCTCGAGCCTGTCCGTGGAGATGCACGACGCCGTCAACCACATCGACATGTTGATGAACCGCAGTGGCGAGCTCACGGGCCTGGCCACGGGGTTCGGCAAGCTGGACGAGCTGACCGGCGGGCTGCAGCCGGGCGATCTGATCATCCTGGCCGCGCGCCCGGCGATGGGAAAGACCGCCTTGGCGTTGAACATGGTCCGAAACGCGGCGGTCGACCACGCCAAGAAGGTGGCGGTCTTCTCCCTCGAGATGACGACCCGCTCGCTGGTCATGCGCATGCTCTCCTCCGAGGCCCAGGTGGACTTCTCGGCCTTCCGTCGCGGGCTGATCTCGACGGAAGTGCACGGTCGGCTGATGCAGAGCGCAGCGAGGCTCGCGGAGGCCAGCATCTGGATCGACGACACCGGGGCAGCCAGCGTGCTCGAGATGCGCGCCAAGGCCCGGCGCCTGCACGCACAGCACGGCCTCGATCTGGTGGTGGTCGACTATCTCCAGCTCGCACACGGCGACAGGAATCTCAACAGTCGCGAGCAGGAGATCAGCGAGATCAGCCGCGGCCTCAAGGGCCTCGCCAAGGAGCTCGACATTCCGGTCATCGCGCTCTCGCAGCTGAACCGTGGTCCCGAAACACGCAAAGAGGACAAGCGACCCATGCTGGCGGATCTGCGTGAGTCCGGTGCCATCGAGCAGGATGCCGACATCATCGGGTTCATCTATCGCGACGTGGTCTACAACAGGGAGACCGAGTTCGAGAACCTCGCCGAGCTCATCATTGCCAAGCAGCGCAATGGCCCAACGGATACCATCAAGCTCGAGTTCGAGGGTCGCTATGCGCAGTTCCGCGACTGGACGATCTCGGACGACCCCTACGAAGGCGCGCCCGGTGATGGGCGTTTCGGCAGCGCGCGCGGTCCCTTCGACGCCGCCGGCGGCTCCATCGATGGAAACGACGCCGCGCGTTTTGGTGGGGGCGGCTATGGGAGCGGGCTGGACGACGACGGCTTCTGAGCCGACTCGTGCCTTCCAGCATATACTCGCACCCGCGTCCCAGAACCTCCGCTCCAATCTGAGATGAGTGGATGAACGCGGATGTCCGCTGCGGTGTCCCTCCGTCGCGGCTGCGAGACGCGTCGGAGATCCTTTGCCCACACTCAAAAAAGCCCGAGCCATCCGACCCGGCGCGACCGTGGGCATCGCCGCGCCGGCCGGGGTGGTTGACCCCGATCGGCTGGAGGCGGGCGAGCAGATGCTGCGCCGGCTCGGCTTCGAGCCCATGCGGCGTGCGGATCTCGTCGAGCGCAAGGGCTACCTGGCGGGCGACGACGAGCGGCGCGCCGCTGAGCTGATGGAGCTGGTGCGTGATCCGGATGTCGAGGCGATCGTCTGCGCGCGGGGCGGGTACGGGTCGAGTCGCATCATCGACCGCCTCGATGCCGCCGAGTTCCGTGCCGCCCGCAAGCCGCTCGTGGGCTACAGCGACATCACGACGCTCCTGCTCTGGCAGCGCCGGGCCGCGGGGCTGATGGGCATTCACGGCCCGATGCTGGAGCACAGCGCTCCTCTCTGTGCCGAAGTCACCACCTCGCTGGTGCGCGCCCTGACCGGGACCGGACCGCCGCAGCGACTGGCCGGGCGCACGCTGACGGGAGGCTGGGCGGAGGGACGACTGACCGGCGGATCGCTCAGCCTTGCGGTGGCCAGCCTGGGCACGCCGTGGGAGATCGACACGCGCGGCGCGATCCTGATGCTCGAGGACATCGGCGAGCCCCCCTACCGACTGGACCGGCTGCTCCAACAGCTGCACTGGGCGGGCAAGCTCACCGACGTCGCGGGGGTCGGGATTGGCTCGATGTGCCGCTGCGATGACGATCGCTATCCAGATCTCGATGTGGAAGCCGTGTTGCAGGGCGCCCTCGAGCCGCTCGGTGTGCCGGTGGTCACCGGGCTGCCCTTCGGGCACGACGCTGCCAATCTCTGCTGGCCGCACGGGGGACGTGCCGCAATCGACGGTGATCGCGGAGAGATCGAGCTGTTAGAATCCGCGGTGGCTGCTCGCTGATCCCCCCACATCGAGCCACGAGCCATCCTCCTCCCTCCTTGACTTCCGGGTGCCTAGGGATGAAGCGCAGTCTGATCAATCGCAAATTGGGCAAGGTCGAGCGAGCGCTCGACAAGGCCATCGAGAGGGCCGAGATTCCCGGCGCCGTGGTGCTTGCGCGGATGCTGCGCGAGGGCGAGTTGCTCGAGTACGCCTGGGTGCGCGGTCTGGCGGTCATACGGCCCGAGCGCATTCCGATGCGGCGCGACACGATCTTCGATCTCGCTTCGCTGACCAAGAATATCGCGACGACCACGGCCATCATGTGGCTGGTGGGTGACGGTCTCGTCGCCCTCGACGATCCCGTCGCCAAACACCTCCCGGCCTTCGCCGATCGCGGCAAGGAGGAGGTGAGCGTACGCCACCTGCTCA
The DNA here is from genome assembly GCA_019310975.1 of Deltaproteobacteria bacterium. Lineage (GTDB taxonomy): Bacteria > Myxococcota_A > UBA9160 > UBA9160 > UBA4427 > JAFDDH01. Next base: position 3,122 of record JAFDDH010000268.1, read on the forward strand.
CACATTCGGCTGGGCTGAAGCCGTGGCGAGGTTTCCACGAGCTGATGATTCGACGCGAGCGCAAGACCGGCGAGCGCACGATTGGAACGCCCGAGGGCCGCGAGTGGATCATCGACCGTGTGCTGCGCTCGGGGCTCGTCCACGAGATCGGCGAGGCCGCCGTCTACGGTGACCTCGACTTCATCGCGCTGGGTGCCCTGGTGGAGGCGGTCGCGCAGGAGCCGCTCGACGTCTTCTGTCGGCGGCGGATCTTCGAGCCGCTCGGGCTCTCGGATACCTGCTTCTTCCCGCTGCCGGTGGACGGCGCGGACGGCCCGCAGCTTCCGGAGCCCCTGCGCCGGCGCATCGCCGCGACCGAGAACTGCCCCTGGCGCGAGCGCATCCTCTGGGGCGAGGTGCATGATCCCAACGCCTTCGCGATGGGCGGCGTGGCCGGGCACGCCGGCCTATTCGGGACCGCCGACGACGTGATGGGCTTCGCACAAGTCGTGCTGGATGCTTGGCACGGACGCAGTGATGCGTTGCCGGCCGCACTGGTGCGTGAGTTCAGCGAGCGACAGCATAGGCCCGAGAACTCGGACTGGGCGATCGGCTGGGACACGCCGACGCAGGGCAGCTCGTCTTCGGGTCAGTACTTCTCCGAGCGCTCGATCGGTCACCTCGGTTTCACGGGCACCTCGGTCTGGATCGACCTCGAGCGCGAGGCCATCGTCGTCATGTTGACCAATCGAGTGCATCAGGTGGCCAAGCGCAGTCGCTTCGATCTGCGTCCGATGATTCACGACTTCATCATCGAGGGACTGACTGCTGGCTGAAGGCTCCAATCCGGCTGAAGGCTCTCACTTTGGCTGAAGGCTCTCACTTTGGCTGATCCGCTCTCCGAGCTTCGCCACGTCCACTTCATTGCGATCGGCGGGACTGGCGTGGGCAGCCTTGCTGGACTGGTCCACGCCCGTGGGATCCGTGTGACGGGATCCGACCGAGCCCTCTATCCGCCCATGAGTACGGCCTTGGAGAGCTGGGGAATCGAGGTGGAAGAGGGCTTTCGGCCCGAGAATGTGCTGGACGATCCGCCGGACCTCGTCGTGATCGGCAACGCGGTGCGGGCCGACAATCCCGAGGCGGTCGCCGCCATCGATGCGGGGCTGCCCTACCGATCGTTCTCCGACGCCCTCTACGAGCTGGCCATCGCGAGCAAGCACTGCTTGACCGTCACGGGCACGCACGGAAAGACGACCACCACGAGCCTCTGTGCCTATCTGCTGGAGGCGACCGGACGTGAGCCCTCTCTTCTCGTCGGCGGCATCAGCCTGGACTTCGGCGGATCGTTTCGAGAGGCTGCGGGCGAGCACTTCGTCGTGGAGGGCGATGAGTACGACACCGCCTTCTTCGACAAGACGCCAAAGTTCCTCCACTACCACCCCCAGACACTCATCATCACCTCCGTCGAGTTCGACCACGCGGATATCTATCGCGATCTCGATCACGTGAAATCTGTCTTTCGCGAGCTGGTGGCCGGCATGCCGGTGGATGGGACGATCGTGGCCGCGTGGGATCACGAGGGCGTGCGCGATGTCGTGGCCGGCGCGCCGTGTGCGGTCGTTCGATACATGGCTGGGGAGGCGAGAGAAGAGCGGGGAGGCGGCGGCGAGCCAGCCGACTGCGATCTGATCGCGACCGCGATCGAATCCGATCTGGACGCTACGCGCTTCACGCTGCGGGTCAGGGGCGCAGATGAGCGCGAGGTTCGCATCCCAATGTACGGGCGGTTCAACGTCGAGAATACGCTCGCCGCATTGGCGGCCACTCGCGCGCTCGGCGTCCCGCTGGCCGAATCGATCGCCGCGCTGCCCGGGTTCCGCGGTGTGAAGCGCCGCCAGGAGGTGCGTGGCGTCGAACGTGGAGTCCGCGTCATCGACGACTTTGCCCATCACCCCACGGCCGTACGGGGCTGCGTCGAAGCGCTGCGTGCCCAGCATCCGGATGCGCGGCTGATCGCCGTCTTCGAGCCGCGCACCAATACGAGCCGGCGCCGCATCTTCCAGGCCGCCTACGTGGACGCACTGGCGGGTGCCGACCACATCGTTGTCTTCGAGGTGCCCGACGAGCCGATCTACAGCGCGACAGGCGAGGTGACCGAGCTCTTTTCTTCACTGGAACTGGTCGCGGCCCTCGGCGAGCGCGGTGTGTCGGCGGCGAGCTTCGACTCGGTGGACGACATCGTGACGCACCTGGTGGAGCGCCATCGCGAAGGCGACGTGGTACTCGTGATGAGCAACGGTTCCTTCGGCAATATCTGGGAGCGCCTCCTCGAAGCGCTGCGGAGCGCGTGACCGGACGCGCTCAGGCCCAGAACCGCTCCACCGCCTGCGGGTCCAGCGAGAGAGCCCAGA
>JAFDDH010000091.1 GCA_019310975.1 Deltaproteobacteria bacterium
CCGCGTGGCCTCGGTGCTTCCGGAAGAAGTCGCTCGCCAGATGTTCTGTAACGACATGGACCCGGAGCAAACGCGCTTCGTCCTCGAGAGGCTGGTTCCCGAGGCGTGGTCTCCGATCCTCGAGCCGAGCCGTCTCCGGGGCCTCGGGCGTGGCGTTCCCGCCACCTACGTGAAGCTCCTGCGAGACGCTGTCATCCCGCCCGCTCTTCAGGACGAGATGATCGCCCATCTCGGCCGCGTCGACGTCGTCGAGCTCGATGCCGGTCACGACGCCATGATCTCCCAGCCCGAAGCCCTGGCTTCACTGCTGGACGAGCTCGCAAGTGGCTGAGCTCCGCTCGCCTCTCGCGCCACGCCGCGTCCGCTCGTGCTCCGACTCGCGAGACGGCTAGAAGAGTGAGCCCTGCCCCGGCTGCGCGTTGCTCTCCATGGCGAGGAGCTTGGCCTTCAATTCCAGCCCACCCGCATAGCCCTGGAGCTGGCCGCTCTTGGCCACCACACGGTGACAGGGGATCACCAGCGGGATCGGGTTCGCACCGTTGGCGGCGCCCACGGCGCGCACGGCAGTCGGTCGCCCCAGCTTCTGCGCCACATCCGCATAGGAGCACGACTCGCCGTAGGGAATTGCGGCGACCTCAGCGTAGACGTCCACCTGAAAGGGCGTGCCGCGCAGATCGAGACGGAGGTCGAAGGCCTGACGCTTGCCTGCGAGGAACTCGAGAATCTGCCCGATCGCCTCTCTGTTGGGCTCATAGCCCTTCGCGAGCTTCGCGTCCGCTGCATGCCGTTGCTGCCAGCCCGCCAGGCCGCGACCGTTGGCGCGCGGCAGCGCCACATATGCGAGTCCCAACTCACTGGAAGCGACCGTGAGAGTACCGATGGAGCTATCGAAGCGGGCGGTATGGATGCGCGTCATCGACGAGCCCCCATACTAGCGACGGATTCGCGCCGCGTCGCCTCGCACACACCCGAACGGCTCCCGGGTGAATCCCTCACGTGGCCCCAACATCGTCCTCGGTAATCTCGAGCCGCTTCATCATCTTCTGCAGCGACTGCCGCGGGATGCCAAGACGCTGCGCGGCGCGCGTCTTGCTGCCCGTCTCGCGAATCGACTCGATGATCATACGCCGCTTGAGGGCGTCGACCGACCGGTTCATGGCCCAGTCGGTGATCGGGGCTTTAGTACCGGTCGACAGACTCGCTCCTGGCCCCGCCCCGCGAATGTGCTCGGAGAGCATGTCGACCCCGATCGCCTCCTCGCTGCCGGCCAGTGCCAATACTCGCTCGATCTCGTTCTCGAGCTCACGCACATTGCCCGGCCATTCGTGGGCGATCAGCCGGTCCATGGCGGCATTCGTGAAGCCCGTGAGCTTTCTCCCCATGCGGGGCCCGATCCTGTCCAGGAAGTGGTGGGCGAGCGCCGGGATGTCCTCGCGCCGCTCGCGCAGCGAGGGCAGCCGGATCTCCACCACCCTGAGGCGGTAGTAGAGGTCTTCGCGAAAGCGCCCCTCGTCGACCTCCTTGCGCAGATCGCGGTTGGTGGCCGCCACCACACGCACGTCCACGTGGATGGTCTCCGAGCTGCCGAGTGAGCGGATCTCACCATCCTGCAGGACACGCAGTAGGCGCACCTGCATGCCCGGCTCGGTCTCAGCGACCTCGTCCAGGAAGATGGTGCCGTGGTGGGCGGATTCGAAGAGGCCCTTCTTGTCCGCGTGGGCGCCGGTGAACGAGCCGCGTTTGTGGCCAAAGAGCTCACTTTCGAGCAACGTGTCGGGCAGTGCCGCGCAGTTCTGCGCCACGAAGCGCTTGTCCTTGCGGGGACCCGAGTAGTGGATGGCCCGCGCGAGCAAGTCCTTGCCCGTACCGGTCTCTCCCGTGAGCAGCACGGTGGCATCGGTCTCGGCCACCTTCTCCGTGACGTCGAAGATCTTCTGCATCGCGGGGCTGTCGCCGATGATCTCGGCGAACGAGTAACGGCCCTCCACCTCGCGGCGCAGGTAGACGTTCTCGGCGCGCAGCCGCTCGTTGGCGTCGGCCAGATCCGACGCAAGTTGGCTGTTCTCGGCGATGAGCTCGTAGCTCTCGAGCGCCCGCCGCACGTTGATGCGCAGCTCGTCGGGCTCCCAGGGCTTTTGAATGTAGCGGTAGATGCGCCCCTCGTTGACGGCGCGCACCAGCGACGAGAGGTCCGAGTAGCCGGTCAGCATCATCCGGACCGCGCGCGGGTTGCGCTCGATCACCTTCTCGAAGAACTCGACGCCGCTCATGCCCGGCATCACCTGGTCGGAGATCACCAGGGCGATCGGCTCGCGCTCGAGAATCTCCAGTGCCTGCTCGCCGGTCTGCGCAGTGAAGATCTGATTCTCGGTGCCGAGCGTGAATTCGAGCGACTCTAGGATGGCCTCCTCGTCATCGACGATGAGAATTCCATAGCCGCCCGCTCCCTCGCTGGACCGAGTCCCGGATGTCTCGCTCATTTCAGCATCGAGACTAGCAGCCAGGCCCCTGCGGGCGCCCGTCGCCGGCGCCGCGCGTCGGTGTTACGCCCTGGTTGCGCCGCTCTCGACCAACTCCTCGACGCGATCCATCACGCGCAGCTCGAGACATACGCCGTCGAGCGCGTTGACCTCCTGCATCCCGGTGGGGCTGGTGAGATTGATCTCGGTCAAGTAGCCACCGATCACGTCGATGCCCACGAAGAAGAGCCCCTCGCGTCGCAGCAGAGGGGACAGGCGCTCGACGATCCGTCGATCGGCGTCATCCAGGGACGCCTTCGCGGCCCGGCCACCGACGTGGAGGTTGGCGCGGACCTCGTTGTCCGAGGGGACGCGGAGCAGCGCTCCGAGCGGCTCACCCTCGAGCAGCAGCACGCGCTTGTCACCCTGGCGCACCTCTGGCAGGTACTGCTGGGCCATCACCCAGCGCGTCTCGAAGGCTGTGGCCTGCTCCAGAATCGACGCGATGTTCCGCTCGCCCTTGACGATATGAAAGATCCCCTCGCCGCCCTTGCCATCCAGCGGCTTGACGATCATCTCGCCCCCGAGCGAATCCATGAACTCCTCGAGATCCGCCATATGCCGCGTCACCATGGTCTCGGGCATCAGGTCGCGAAAATGCAGGGCCAGGAGCTTCTCGTTGTAGGCCACCACGCTGGTCGGGCGATTCAGCACGAGGGCGCGCTCGCAGGTGCCCAGAATCTGGGTGGCGGACACGTAGGCGGCGTCGACCGGGGGATCCTTGCGCTGGAAGACTACGTCGATCTCATCGTCCAGGATCGCGCGACGTGACGCACCCCACACCGGCAGATCGCCGGCAGCCCGATCGAGGCTCACGGGCGTGACGAGGGCCGCAGCCCGCCGGCCGTGGACCGAGAGATCCGCCGGATCGGCGTAGAGGACCTCGTGGCCACGCCGCTGGGCCTCGAGCATCAGGATGATGGTCGTCGAGGCATTCCAATCCTCGCCCTCGACGGGATCCATCAAAAAGAGCATGCGGAGCAGTCGCGCGGTCATCGGGAACGTCCTCTTTCGGTTCGGTGTCGGATCGCTATCGTGCCGGGCACCATCTCCCGGGCACCATCTCCCGGGCGCCAGCGATGCGAGCAGCGGGTGACACCTCCCCCCCGATCCCTGCCGCATCCAAGCAGTAGCGCAGCTCGGATGGCGTCGGCTAGGTTTCGGTAACCGCTGGAGATCGCATGTCTTTCATCGGGTCTCGGGCATACCGGTTGCTGCTGGGGGGGGGCATCCTGGGCGCACTGGCTGGCCTCGCGGCCGGCATCTCGTTCTATGTCCTCTTCATGCGCGACCTGCCCGATCTGCGCAGGATCGAGGACTATCGGCCCGCGCTCACCAGTGTCGTCCTCGACCGCGAGGGCCGGCTGATCGGCGAGCTCTACGAGGAGCGGCGCCGCCTGGTCCCGATCGCGGAGATCCCGCGCCACGTACAGCTCGCGTTCGTGGCGGGCGAGGACAGCTCCTTCTTCGACCACAAGGGCCTCGACTACACGGGCATCCTGCGAGCTGCCCTGGCCAATCTGCGCGCCGGCGGCGAGATCAAGCAGGGCGCCTCGACGATCACCCAGCAGATGGTGAAGGGCCTGCTGCTCTCGCCCGAGAGGACCTACAGGCGCAAGATCCGCGAGATGGTCCTGGCGCGGCAGATCGAGGAGCACTTCACCAAGGACGAGATCCTCTACCTCTACGTCAACCAGATCTATTTCGGCCAGGGTGCCTGGGGGATCGATCAAGCGGCGCGTGTCTATTTCGGCAAGCCGGTGCGCGACCTCGGCGTCTCCGAATCGGCCATGCTGGCGGGTCTCGTCCAGCGGCCGAGCGACTACTCGCCCTACCACAACCCCGACGCCGCCGAGCGCCGCCGCCGCTACGTGCTGGGCCGCATGTTGGACAATGGCTTCATCGACTCCTCCGCCCACGAGGAGGCTCTGGCGAATCCGCCCGTCATCCAGGGTCCCACTTCACCGAGCTCTTGCGCCGCTACCTCTTCGAGCGCCTGGGCGGCGAGCACGTGCTCCGCGACGGGCTCGTCATCGAGACCACGCTCGACCGCGACCTTCAGCTGGCCGCCGTGAAGGCCCTGCGGGCCGGCCTCGAGGAGCACGACAGGCGCCAGGGCTGGCGCGGCCCGGAGCGGCACGTCGACGCCGACGAGATCGACCGGGAGACGGTCCGCCTCGGTGAGGAGAACGCCGAGCTGCTGAGGATCGCCGAGAGCGAGCCCAGCGACGAAGAGCCGCTTGGCGACGACGAGACCACGGAGGCGCCGGACATCGCCGAGCACCCGGCGGATCCGGAAATCGATCCGGAGGACGGGACGCCCGAGCCCGGCGGGGTCGCCGACGTGGCCCGCCTTCCGGCTGCCGAGGGTGAGAGCGAGCCCGAGGCAAAGTTTCTGCCCGAGATCCCGTTCGGCGAACCGATGCTCGGCGTCGTGACGAAGGTGGACGCCAAAGCGGGCCTCGCCCGCGTGAGCTTCGCTCCCGAGGTCTGGGGCGAGGTACGTCTCGAGGACGTCGACTGGGCGCGCGATCCGAACCCGAAGACCCGGCCGCGCCCGGTGACGAAGATCAGCCGCATCCTTGGCCGAGGTGACGTGGCGAGCTTCGTGCGGCTAGAGGATCTTCAACCCGACGAGGACGTCGAGGCCGATTCGTCGCCCGAGCCCGAAGATCCGGATGCCGAGCCCGCACCCGTGATCGCGCGCCTCGGTCTGCACCAGATACCCATCGTCGAGGGTTCGCTGCTCTCCCTCGACAACGGGACGGGCGACGTGCTCGCGTTGGTGGGGGGCTACGACTATCAGCGCAGCGAGTTCAACCGTGCCACCCAGGCGCAGCGCCAGCCGGGCTCCGCCTTCAAGCCCTTCATCTACGGAGCAGCACTCGAGAAGGGCTACACGCCGGTCTCCGAAGTCGTGGACCGGCCCGTCGTCTACACGGACCCCGTATCGGGCTTCGTGTGGGCGCCGAGAAACTACGGGCGCCACTTCTACGGGCCGATGCCGATGCGCAACGCCCTCAAAAAGTCCATCAACAACGCCACAGTGCACCTCTTCCACGACGTAGGCGTCGATTTCGTAATCGACTATGCGCGGCGCTTTGGCATCCAATCCGAGCTCTCTCGCGACCTCTCGCTGGCACTCGGCTCGAGCAGCGTGACGCTGCTCGAGCTCACGACCGCCTACGCGGTCTTCCCCAACAAGGGCCGGCGCGTCGTGCCGCGCTTCATCCGCCGCGTGACCAGCCGTGATGGTCAAGTCCTGCTCGAGGACGTGCCGCTCGGCCCGGTGCCGCCCCCGGTGCTGCGGCGACTATTGGTCGACGCGGGCGGTACGGGCGCCGAGACGAGGGGCGACTTCGCGGCGGGTGCGGCCTATCCGGACGCCGAAATCATGCCCTCCGATCAGGTGATCAGCGAGGCGGCCGCCTTCCTGATGACCGATCTGCTCAAGGCCGTCGTCCAGGAGGGCACGGGCCGACGACTGAAAACACTGGGCCGCCCGCTCGCAGGCAAGACCGGCACAACCAACGAGCAAGGCGACGCCTGGTTCATGGGCTTCTCGCCCGAGATCACGACCGGCGTCTGGGTCGGCCATGACGACAACCACGTACTCGGCTTCGGAGAGACGGGCGCCGGGGCCGCGCTGCCGATCTGGAAGGGCTTCATGGCCGCGGCGCTAGCGGGTCGCCCGATCCGCGACTTCGACGTGCCGAGCGAGCACATCGTCTTTGCGCGCATCGACATGGAAACCGGCCTCGTCGCCGATGCGGCTGCCGCAAACGCCTACTTCCAACCCTTCATCGAGGGCACCGAGCCCCAGCGCGGCGTGAGCGATCGGCAGTCCGCGGCCAGTGCGCGCCAGGCGCTGCGCGACGACGTCTTCTAGCCGCCCAGGCGCCGGCAGCCCCCCGCATCCGTAGCATTCCAAGAACATGGATCTCGGCCCGGTGCCCACGGCCAGCCGAGATCGCAGATCTCGGCCCCCGCGCAAGCGGCCAGCCGAGATCGCAGATCTCGGCCGACTAGCCGGCTCGAATCGGGCTAGATTCCCGTCATGGCCGGGGCGGACGAGAGGGGGGGCCGCGTCGTCGGGTCGCCGCGTGCGCGGAGTGCACAGCGGCGACCGATGCCGCGTGGGCGCGCTGCAGACGCCAGTGCGCTGATCGACGCGATCTTTCCAGAGAGCGCCAATGAGAGCGGCTGGGCAGGTCCGGCCAGCGACCTACAGAGCTTGCTCTCCGGCGCAGTCCGGGACCTCGCGCGGCGCGCCGCGGCCACACACGTCTGCGCCTGGCTGCGCGATGCAGAGGGCCACGTCTGGCCGGTGGCGATTCACCAGCGCGAGGCTCGGCCCGGCGTCGTACCCGATGAAGAGACCTTCGGCGCGCTGCTCGGCCTCGGCCGCGCCACCGATCTCGGGCTGCGCGGTGTGGCGCCCGCTCTCGCCCGCTTCGCGGCAGCCAGCGGCCTGGCCGCAGCCATCGCGCTCACGCCCTCGGACGAGCGGCCGGGGCGCCCGGCCCTCGGCGTGCTCGCCGTCGGTAGCCCGGATGATCCCCCCGGCCGCGTGCGTCCCCGCACACTGGCATTGCTCGAGCAGTCCGCCAGCGAGTTGGCTGGCCCGCTCGCTACCGCGGACGCGCTCGGGCGGATGGCAAGGCTCGACGAGGACGTTCGCTGGCTCGACCGGCGCGCAGCGCTCGGCGAACTCATCGCCGAGGTCGTGCACGAGGTCCGCAACCCACTCGTCTCGGTCAAGACCTTCCTGCAGCTGCTGCCCACGCGGCTCGACGACACCGAGTTCCTGACCGACTTCAGGCTGGTGGTCGTCGAAGAAATGCTGCGCCTCGAGCGTCTGCTCGACTCGGTGCTGCGGCATGCCGGACCCGGCCAGGACCAGAGCCCCGAGCCCACCGCCGGCGTGGCCGACGTCTTCGAAACCACACTGCAGCTGCTCGGGCACCGCGCCCGCGAGCGCCGCATCGTGCTCGAGCAGAGCGCCGAGCCCGCCTCCGAGGTGGCGCTCGCACGCGACGCACTGCGACAGATTCTGCTCAATCTCACCCTCAACGCCCTGGATGCGACGCCCGCTGGCGGACGCGTCGCCCTGCACGCGCGCGGGCTGGACGCCGTCGACGGTCGCTGGATCGAGATCTCGGTGGATGACGGCGGCGAGGGCATTCCAGAAGCCGAGCGCGAGCGGGTCTTCGACGCTTTCTACTCGACGCGCGGCGAGCGTCCGGGCGGCCTCGGCCTGGCCATCACGCGGCGACTCGTCGAGGAGGCGGGTGGCACGATCCGCGTTGGCGAGGGTCGCGGTGGCGGTGCGCGCATGCTGCTGCGGCTGCCGGCGGCGGCGCGCCTCTAGCCCGGATTATTCATGAAGGTCCGTAGCGAGACGGTGCAGATTCGTGCTCTGGCAAGAGAAATCGGTGTTTCGCCGCGCAGGCGTACTCTACAGTACGTCGAGCAGCGGGACGCCGATTTCTCTTGCCAGAGTGCGGAGATGTGCCGTCGCAGTAGGACCTTCATGAATAATCCGGGCTAGCCCACGCGCCGTTCAGACGGAAGCAATCTCGTCCCACCACGCACTGATCGCACGACCGAGCTCGGCCAATCCGCTCATGAAGAAGTGATCGCAACCCGGGATCACCTCGACCCGCGCGTTCTTCGCCTGCACGGCCAGCTGCGAGACTGCGCGCGTGTCGACCCACTCGTCGTGCTGGCCGGCGACGATGAGGATGTCGCCCGGAAAGTCGAGCAAGAGACCTTCGTCCAGCATCGACGTGATCGGCGCGACCAGAATCAGCCGGCTCGGCGCGGGACTCTGCCGGCTGGCGCGCAGCGCCGCCAGCGAACCGAATGAGTAGCCGCAGGCCACGTAAGGTGCCGCCACCGACTCGCTCAAGAACTCCATCGCGGCCCGAAAGTCGACGTCGGCCACCTCGGGCTCGTCACTCGCCCGACCCGCACTCGCCCCGACACCACGCCAGTTGAAGCGCAGGCTGTGCAGCCCCGCACGCCCGCAGGCATGCGCGATCTCGGTCACGACAGGAGACTCCATGCTGCCGCCCATGAGTGGATGCGGGGGGGCGATGACGGCGCCACCGGCACAGCTCTCCGACACCGGCACCACCAGACCGTCGAGCGCCCAGCCCGCAGCTCCCGCCTCGGGCGGCAACGCGATCGTGGCCGGTCGCTCGAATGCTCTCGCCATGCTCTCCCACCCCTGCGTTGCGCGACCTCGCCGCGCCGCGATTCAGGCTAGCTTTCGCGCCATGACGACGCGACGGGTCTACAAGGGCGCGATGATCGAGGTGGTGACCGAGGATGTTTCGCTCCCGAACGGGCGCACGGTGCCGCTGGACCTGGTCCGGCATCCCGGAGCGGCCGCAGTGGTACCCTTCCTCGGTGACGACGAGATTCTGCTGATCCGGCAATACCGCTTTGCGGTGGGCGGCGAGATCCTCGAGGTGCCAGCCGGAAAGCTCGATCCCGGCGAGACGCCCACAGAGTGCGCGGCACGCGAGCTCGAGGAGGAGACGGGCTGGAGACCGGGGCGCCTCGAACACCTCGCCACGATCCTCACCACCCCCGGCTTCACCAACGAGCGAATCCATCTCTTCGCCGCCTTCGAGCTCGAGGCCGGCCGCCAGGACCTGCAACACGACGAGATGATCGAGGTCGTCCCGATGCCGATCGACGCCGCCCTGGACGCAATCTGGCGCGGCGAGCTTCCCGATGCGAAGAGCGCACTCGCGCTCGTACACGCGGCGCGGCGTATCGGCCGGCTCCGTTGACGCCCGAAAATTGCAGCCGAGCTGGCCACGAATACACGCCGAATCGCGATTCATCAATGTTTTCCCCCCTCGGGAATTGACGACCATCCCGCGCCTTTCTACCCTTTTTACGTTGTCGCGGGATCACGCGCCCGTCCCGCTGCTTGCTCGTGCTCCGTGTCCTGCCCGCGCACGCGGCGGTCTGGCCACGGGTCGCGCAAATCGATCACGAGAGCGAGGAGTTGCGGGCACCGTGCAAAGACGTGGATCCCAGATGGGCTTCGGCCCCGGCGGCACGCCGCAGATCATCAAGAACCTGCTGATCGCCAACGGCGTCGTCTACATCCTCCAGCTGGCGACCGCCAACTCGGGTGATTTCATCACCAACCTGGGCACGGTCTCGCCCGGGCAGGTCTGGCTGGGCTTCGAGTTCTGGCGTCCGCTCACGTACATGTGGCTGCACAGCCCGCACTCCGTCTTCCACATCCTGTTCAACATGTTCGCGCTGTGGATGTTCGGCACGCCGCTCGTGATGCTCTGGGGCGAGAAGCGCTTCCTGCGTTACTACCTCGTCTGCGGCGTCGGAGCGGGTGTACTCATCGCCACGCTGCCGTGGCTCGCCGTCCTGTCCGGATTCATGGGCGCCAATTCGCCCGGTCTCTACTTCCACACGCTTGGGGCGTCGGGCGCCGTGATGGGCGTCATGGTCGCCTACGCGTTCACCTGGCCGGACCGCACCATCATGCTGATCTTCCCCCCGATGCCGGTGAAGGCCATCTGGCTGATTCCGCTCATCCTCTTCATGGAGTTCACGAGCGGGCCCTCCAACGTGAGTCATGTGGGTCATATCGGCGGCATCCTGGTGGGTTGGTACTACCTGGTACACGAGGGGCGGACCCCCGGTGCGCCCACATTCGAGACACTGAAGCTGCGCTGGCGTCGCTACCGCATGCGACAACAGATTCGCTCGATGCACGAAGAGGATCGGCGCGAGCGACAGCAGCAGTGGCGAGACGACGACGATGACCGACCACGATACCACTAGCTCGGAGCGTGAAGAGAGCGGTCTATCGGGCTTCCTGCGCGGCCTGCTCGCCGGCGTTCCGTGGAGCGAGAGCGCCAGCGACGAAGTGGAGCTCCGATTCGATCCGCCGAGCGGTGGTCTGCTCGAGCTCCACAACCCCAACGGCAAGACGCGTGTCCTCGGCGAGGACCGCAGCGACATCCAGGTGCGAGCGCGGAAGCAGGCGCGCGCGGAGAGCCAAGCCGCCGCCGAGCAGCTGCTCGACGAGATCGGGATCAGGGCCCAGGAGCTGGCCGGGCACCTCGAGCTCTCCATCAATGTGCCGCGCAAATGGAATCGCCACGGCAGCGTGGACCTCGAGGTGTGCGTCCCGCGCAACATCGAGCTGAAGGTCAGCTCCACCAGCGGAAAACTGTGCCTGCAGGGCCTGCGCGCAGGGGTGTGCGCTCACTCGGGCAACGGCTCCGTGCGCCTGGTTGATATCGTCGGCAACATCGAAATCACGACCGCCAACGCGAAGGTGTCGTGCGCCTGTACGTCGGGCCGGCTGGTCGCCCGCTCGAGCAATGGCAAGATCGTGCTGGGTGAGCACCGCGGCTCGATCGACGCCACGACATCCAACGGTCTGATTCACGTCAGCCTCGAGCAGCTCTCCAAGGAGGGCATCGCGCTGGCCACGAGTAACGGGCGTATCATCCTCGAGCTGCCCGATCACCCCGACGCCGAAGTCGACGTGCGCGTCGACAACGGTGTGATCCGCAACGAGATCGAGCTCGGCAACCAGGTCAGCGAGACCGCAGGGCGCCTGCGCGGCCGCCTGGGCTGCGGGGGCACACCCATCAGGCTACGTACCAGCAACGGGACGGTCTCACTCCGACGCTGCTCGGACTGTTGATTCCGGCTCAGGGCTGTTGATCCGGCTCAGCGCTGCGAACGCCGCGCGCTGACTCGGCGGCTGAACGTCACGTCGCCGTCGCGGAAGATGACGCTCGAGAGCTGGATTTCCTCGACCACCAGCCCCTCGTAGACGTCACCCTCGTGTACCTCGACCTTCTTGCCGTCAGCGGATGCGACCTGGGCGATGCGCTTCTCGGGCTTGGGGTGCCAGACCGTACGCACCACCGCGAAGGGCGTCAGGTTCGCCACCACACTGGGCTGGGGCTTCGACTTGGATGCGCGGGCCGCCTTCGGGACAGGCGACACCTTCGGCTTTGGCGCGGGCGCGGCCTTCGGCTCCGCGCCGGGTACACGGGGCTGCTCCGGGCTCGGCTCGGTGCGCGGTGCGGGCTCTGGGACCGGCGGTTCGTGCTCGATCGGCGGCACCTCGGGCAGGCTCGTGACCTTGCGGGCGCGCGCGATCGGCGGCTGCGGCCTTGCGGGCGCGGGCGCAGCCGAAGTGAGATCGCGCTCCTTGGCAACCGGATCGGCGATTGGGACGGCGCGCCGCGCGGGAACTTCTGCCGGGACCGGTCTCGTCGCGCGGGGTATCGGCGCTGCAGCCGCCACGCGCTGCCGCTCCGATTCACGTTCCGCGGCGCGTGCTGGCGGCGGCAGAGCCACCGGCATCCGCCCCGGGATCTTCGAACCGTCGTCGCGCGGTCGAGTCGAAGAGGTCTCCGTACCTGCGAGCTGAGTCGCTACCACCGGCGTCTGGGCCGTGGGACCATCGCCCGCGAGCCCCGGCATACCGAGCCACCACCACGCAGCGCCGCTGCCAAGACCCAGCAGGATGAGCAGCAGACCGATCCCCCAGGCGCCGCGGCTCAAGAGCATGGACATCCGCGAGGGCGACAGGCTCGGCGCCACGACCTCGCCGTGGAGCCGCTGCGTCTCCACCCGCCTTTCCCGCTCCTGCTCGAGACGACGCAGGGCGCGCATGATGGTGCTCATTCGGGCCCTCGAGCGGTCAGCCGCGGGGGGGCGTACTCGTCGAGCTCGGCGAAGAGCAGCATCAGCGTAAGCGGTCCAACCACGCCGTCGGGCTCGAGCTGGTGGCCGCGTTGGAAGGCCTCCACGCCCTTCACCGTGTTCGGGCCGTAGCGACCGCTGATGCCCTCCTTCATGAAGCCCAGTCGCACCAATGCCTCCTGGACCCACAATACGCCCGCACCGCGATCGCCTTCGACGATAAACTCCGGCACCTCGAGATAGGAACGCCAGAGCACGAACGCACCCTCACCCCACTGCTCCTCGACCGCGATCTCGGGTACGCGCAGCACGCCACTCGCGCGCACACCCGTCAGCCCAGCGATCCCGCGATCGAGCGAGACGAGCGCGACGATGCGTGTCTGCTCCGACCCGGCCTGTAGTGGAAGCAGTGCCGGATACCCGAGCCGGCGGACCGTCTCGAGGTCCGCATCCGGCAGTGCGGTCACCGCGATGCCGCGCGCGTCGAGCTCACGCAGTGCGTCTTGGAGCGAGGCCGGCGGGTCCGCGAGCGGTGGCTCCCCCCAGCTGTCGAGCACTGCGTTCACCGACAGCTCGACGGCACGTCCCGCATCCTGACCGGCCAGCAGCGCCGCAAGAAAGAGACCCTGGCCGCTGCCCGCGAGCGGATCGGCGTCGCCCGTCACCAACGGTCTGGCACCCCCCTCGCCGGGCACGCCCAGCCAAGCCTCGTCATCTCGCAACGGCGGCGCGCTCGCAACCGGGCTCGCCAGCACCGCCGAGGCCGTCTCCCGACCGGACGACGAGGCCTCGGCGAGCATGCGCGCGGAGTCCGGACGCGAGGAGACGGCGGGCATGACCGAAGCTTTCTCTCCTTCGTCTCCGCCTCTGCGATCGCGTGCCCGTTCGCCCTGCATCACTCCGAGCCCGAGCGCCGCCACCAGGCCCACAGCAGCCACGGCGTAGAGAAGTCCCCGGTGCGTGTGTGTCCGCGACGCATCCGGAACCTCGCGCGCAGCGGTGCGCACGAGCTTGGGACCCACGCGGTGCTCACCTGCCGCGTAGCCGGCGAGCAACGCGCGATCACAGAGCACATTGAGCAGGCGCGGCACTCCACCGGTGTGGCGATGGATCTCGCGCAGCGCAGCGGAACTGAAGATGTCGCGCTCGGCCCCGGCCGCAACCTGCAGTCGGTGCCGCACGTAGCCGATGCTATCGGGCAGCGGCAGCGGCTCGAGTCGCCAGCGCACGGTCACGCGCTGTCGCAGCTGCCGCAGCGCATCGCTGTCGAGCTTCTCGTCGAGCTCGGGCTGACCGAGGAGAATGATCTGGATCAGCTTCGACGAGGCGGTCTCGAGATTGGAGAGCAGCCGCACCTGCTCGAGAGTGCCGGGCGAGAGGTTCTGCGCCTCGTCGATGATGAGCACGACGCGGTGTCCCTCGCCGTGCTTCTCGAGCAGGAAACGGTTCAGCGCGCCGAGGAGCTGGCGCCGGCTGCGACCCTCCACCGGCAGCCCAAACTCCTCGTTGATCGATTGCAGTAGCTCGGCCGGGTTGCGGCTCGGATTGAAGAGGATCGCAACCTCGGTCTCGCCGCCCAGTCGCTCCAGCAGGCTGCGGCAGAGCGTGGTCTTTCCGGTTCCCACTTCGCCGCTGATGACGATGAATCCCTCGCCTTGCTCCAGGCCATAGAGGAGGTGTGCCAACGCCTCTCGATGAGCGTCGGCCAGATATAGAAAGCGAGGGTTCGGAGTCAGGGCGAACGGCTTTTCGCGCAGCCCGTAGAACGCGGTATACATCCTGATATCGACCTGGCGGCGAGTGTACCCCACCCGATTTGGAGCCACTGAATTCCGACACCGCCCGAGCAGGATCGGCCCATTGTGGGCGTCGACGTGGGGGCCACCCTGGCCAAACTCGCGGTCCGGGAGCCCGGGGGCGAGCTCTGCTTCGACTTCCTGCCGGCCGGCGCCGTCGAGGCCGTGGCGCACCGCATCCGGACACTCTCGGCGGCGCGAGTCGGACTGACAGGCTGCGGGGCCACGGGTCTGGCCGAGCAGCTCGGGCAGCCGAGCGCCCGCATCGTCGAGTTCGACGCCTGGGGGCGCGGCTCGAAAGAGCTGCTGGCGCGCCAGCATGAAGACGCCGATGCGCCCTACTTGCTGGTCTCGCTCGGCACTGGAACATCGGTGCTGCAGGTCGAGGGGACCCACACCCTACGACTGGGTGGCAGTGCACTGGGGGGTGGCACGGTGCTTGGCCTCGGTGTCGCCCTGACTGGTTGCGAGAGCTACGAGGAGCTCTGCAAGCTCGCGCGGAGCGGACGGCGCGGCAACGTGGATCTCCTGGTCTCCGACATCTACCGGCCCGGCGAGGTGCCGATCCCGGGCGAGGTCACGGCGGCCTCCTTCGGCAACCTGGCGCGCTGGCTCACCCCCGGCAGCAGCGGCGCCGCGCCCGCCCACGGCGATCCCTCGCGGCGCGAGGACCTGGCCTCCTCGGTGATGGGACTGGTGGGCGAGAACGTCGCACTGATCAGCTGCGGACACTCGACCACCGCAGGGATCCCGCGCATCGTCTATGGGGGCGCGACATTGCGGGGCAATCCGGCACTCGTGACCGTGCTCATGGGCGTGACGGCGGCACTCGGCCGCGAGCCCATCCTGCTCGAAGAGGGTGGATTCGCCGGGGCACTGGGCGCCCTGGCGCTGGCCGAGGCCTGACTACTGCGGATCGCGCAGCGCGGGCTCCGTCGGGCCGTCCTCCTCGGGTCGGCTCATATTGCGCACTGCGCGCTGCGTGCGGGCAATCGCCGCGCGCTGCACACGCAGCTCCTCGGTCTGTGCCGCGACCTGCCGCTCGAGACGCTCGCGCGCGTCAGAAACCTCGTCGAGCCGGCCCTCCAGACTGGCGATGCGTCGCTCGAACTCACGCATGATCCGCATGACCTCTTCGTCTCCTTCGGCTCCACCCGCCGCCTGGGTGCTGGGCTGCGCAATTCCACTGACCGCCGTCTGCTCGCCATCGAGTTCGAGGGAGGTCTGTTCGATTCGAGATGCCGCGACGGGCTCCTCCTTGCGGTCCGGGTCGTCTTCCAGGCCACCGATCTCGACCTCGCCGGGCGTCCCGCCCGTGTGCTCACCGCCACGAAGCTCTGGCTGGCTGGCATCCGACGAGGCGAGACCCGAGAAGGGATTGTCGTCGCCACCGCCGACAACCTGACCCTCGTCTGCCTCGACCTCGCCCGCGCCGCGGCGGCGGCGAAGATAGAGAGCACCGAACGCAAGGACGATCAGACCGACTATTCCAGCCAGGATCGTCGTCATGCCCATGCCCTCATCCGTCTCGGCCAGGCGGGCCCTGGGAGTCGGCTTGGCGACGACCTTCCTGGGTGCGGGCGGACGCGCGGCGGGCGTCTCGATGCCCATGGTGGCCACTCCGCCCTCGCTGGGCTCACCGACAGCCGCCGGCGCAGCGGCGGGCTTGCGGGTGGGCCGGGTGCCGGGCACGACCTTGGGCTGGGTGTCAGCGGAAGTCTGCTCCCCCCCCCAGGCGGCCGCCGACGTCCGGGTCTCGGGGGCGGCTTGCTCGCGCGTGGGCTCGGGGCGCGACTCCGGTTTGACGACCGCCTTCGCGACACGTGCGGGCGTCTCGACCTTGGCGACCGGCTTGGGAGCAGGCGCCAGCGCAGGGGGCGGCTCAGCCCTGGGCTTGGGAGCCGGCTTGACGATCGGCTTGGACACCGGTGCGGCCTTGGCGATCGTCTTGGGTGCGGTCTTCTTCCTGACCGTGGCCGGCGCGAGCACGTCGAGCACGATGCGGGGCGGATTGGCGAGGATCATCTCCTTCAGGCTCAGTCCGTCTTTGCGCAATTGGATCTGCGCCACGGCGCGATTCCCGCGCGGCGTAATCTTGACCAACCCGATCAGCGCTTCGTCGGACTGCACCTTGCGCGGGATCGAGCTGGCGTCGATCGAGACGACCAGCTCCCATTCGCCGGGCGAAGGCGAGGAGCGCTCGATCCGATAGCCGGCCGGCGAGTCGAGTTCGAAAACGACCCGTGTGAAATCGGCATGAGACCCGATGCGCAGATCGACGATCTCCGACGCGTAGGCGGCTGGAGCCACCCAGGCCAGGATCAGGCCGAAGAGCATCATGCGTATCGCAATCCGGCCAACCGGCATGCCGCGGCTGCCGCGCGATCGCCCCACGTGCATCGCAAACAACGTTGCCATCTCGTTCGAACCCTCGATCCAGCCCTCGACCCCGGCCACACCGACCGACCCTCGGCCCATCAGCGCGTCACAGCCGTGCGCTTGGCACTCCCCGATTGCCTCGGTGCGGCCCATGATCTGCACATTCGTTTCGGTCTTTCACGTATCACTGCGCCACAACCATGAGGGGCTATCCCCATTGTGGCGCCTCCACGGGGACGCCTCACGCCCGTTCGCCCAAGAGCGGCGTAGCAATGGGAGAAGTTCCGGCGTGGCGCTTTTCACCTCACCTCACCTCACCTCACCGCGCCTCACCCCACCGCACACGCGCCCGCAAACGCCACGCCACGCGGTCCACTCGCCCGCCATTCCCGAACGCCCCCCAAAGTCAATCCGGTACGGCTCGCAAGTCGGACCGCCAAGTACGCGACATTCCGACTCGATGGCGTCACCGTACCACCAAAGCTCGGCCGAGTCGATCGAAGTCACGCCCGCCATGAATTCACCGGGGCTCTATCCCCTCATGAACCCTCATGGAGAGAAGAGCAGCTCCAACACACCCTCCGTCAGACGCACGGACTCGATCTCCCGACCCTCGATCGAGGCCGGCAGGGCGATGCGGCGGCGCGCGTCTCGGACGCGAATATGCAGCTCCGCACCCGCCAGAATGACGTCCACCTCCTCCTTGCTGGCTCCGGGCAGCTCGATCTCCATCACCGTGCGGTGGGCGCGCTTGCGCAGTCGGATCGGGCGCACGCGGCTGTAGAACCCGGCCGGGTCGCGCTCGCCGAAGAGCCGATCGGCCAGACCGCGCAGCGCATCCACGCCGATCGGCTCAACCCTTTCGAGCGGCGCAGCCAGAATCGGTACCGGGAACGACTCCTCGATTTCGTGCAGCTCCTCGCGCTCGCGCTCCGCCCAACGCGCGAAGTAGCCGCTACTCGCAGACCCGGGCAGTAGCCGATTGACCAACACGGCATCGGTCCCAACGCCGTAGAGGCTCAGATATGCGAAGGAACGCCGCGCTTCGGCCACAACTATGCGCGCGGGGTTCACGACCAGGCGCGCGCTGGTGCGGTCGCTGTCGAGCAGGATCTGCCGCACGTCCTCGACATCGCGATAGAGCCTTTCGAAGGCATCGAAGAACTCCTCACGCGGCAGCAATCGATCGCTGCCGAGGTGACGCATGATCGGGCGCAGCAACCGCACACCCTTCTTCTCCCACTCGAAGAGGTGCTCCATGAAGATGCGCAGTGCGTCTGGGAAGCGCAGCATGCGCAGCGTCGAGCCCGTGGGCGCACAGTCGACCACGCAGACGTCGAAGTCGCCGGTGGCCTCGACCTCGCGGATTGCCCGCAGAGCCATCAGCTCCTCGAGACCCGGGAAGACGAGCAGCTCCTCGGCCAGCATCTCGTTGGTCTCATCGCGCAGCAGCTCGCGCAGCCAGCTCTGGATATCCGACCAGCTGCGGTCGAGCTCCTCGAGGGCACTCACTTCCTGAGCGACGACATTCGCTGTGATCTCCACCGGCGCAGCGCCCACGCTCCGCCCCAATGCGTCGCCCAGACTGTGCGCGGCATCCGTCGAGAGCACGAAGACGCGATGCCCGAAGCGCGCCGCACCGAGCGCGGTGGCGAGCGAGAGCGTCGTCTTGCCGACACCCCCCTTGCCCGTGTGCAGCAGCACCCGCATCTCAGCGAATTCCCCGGCTGGCACCCGCCTCGAAGGCAACGACCAACTCACCCGCGTCGAGCACCGCACCGTCTAGCGTGCACGCCGCGATTCGACGGGGCAACTTGAGGGCGCGGCGGCGGGAGCCGGCGCGCACCACGAGCTCGTCGTCCACCACCGCAACGTCCAGCTCCTCGGTGCGCGCACCGGGCAGCGGGATGCGGACCTGGTAGCCGTCTTCGCGCCGCTCGAAGCGCACGCGTCCAGAGCTTGGCAGGCGTGCAGCGGGGTCGACATCGCCGAAGAGCTGTGCGCCGTGATCGGCCAGGCGCACGAGCCCGATCACCTCGTCGTCCTGCAATGGCGCCTCGAAGACGCTGAGCGGCGCGAAGTACCTTCTGAGCTCGTCGACTCGCTCGCGCTGGATGCGCCCCCAATCGCGGAAGAATTCCTCCTGGGTCGCCGCCTCCGGGAGCAGCCGGTTCATCACCACGCCATCACAGACGAGATCGAAGAGCGAGAGCTCCGTGAACGCACGATGTGCCTCGTCGATCGCCATGCGCTCGGGCGTGACCACCATGCGAATGCTGGTGTCGGCCGAGAGAAGCCGCGCGCGCAACCGCTTGAGGGTGCGGTAGAGGAGCCGCTCGGCGTCTCGGAAGACCAGTGAATCCGGCAGCGGCACAGGCACCAGGCCGGCCGCCAGTGGCGTGACCACTGCAGCCACCGCACGCTGAATGCGAAGCAGGATGCGCAAGGCACCGTGCGCCACTTCGGGCAAGGTCACGAGACGGAGCGTCGCGTCGGTTGGCGCACAGTCCACCACGATGAAGTCGAAGTGGCCGCTGCGCGCGTGTTCGTCGACCGCCACGAGTGTCATCAGCTCCTCGGCGCCGGGAAGCAGCGCCAGCTCCTCGGCCACCACCTCCTCGATCCCCTGATGGCGAAAGAGTGAGACCAGATAGTCTCGAATGCGTCCCCAATGGCGGGCGAGCTCTACACGCGCGTCGACCTCGAGTGCCGACAGGCGATCGCCGATATCCACCGGCTCGGCGCCCAACCGCAGACCGAGCACGTCGCCAAGGCTGTGCGCGGGATCCGCCGAAACCAGCAGCGTGCGGTGACCCAGAGCTGCAGCGTGCACCG
>JAFDDH010000269.1 GCA_019310975.1 Deltaproteobacteria bacterium
TTCGCGGACGCCGATCGCGTGGTGGACATCCTCGAGTCCGCTGGCTTCAGCGACGTTCGCGCCGAAGCCCACGAGGGGCGACTCTCTGTCGGCAGGGGCCTGCCCTTGGCGGAGATCGTGAGCTTCCTGCAGCAAATGGGACCGGCCGGTGCGGCGCTCCGCGATGCGGACCCATCGGTCATCGAAGCCGTGACGAAGTCGATGCACCAGGCGCTCGCACCCCACTACGAGGACGGTGCGGTCGTAATGGACTTTGGTGCCTGGATTCTGACAGCAAGCAACACCGCATAGTCGAGAATCGTGCGCTCGCGCCACACCCATCGAGCTTGGCGGGATGTAGCGCTCGATCAGCTCAGCGGTCGCGCGGGCGGCGTGGTCCATCTCCTTCGGGTCTCCTGTCCACAGCGCCTGGGTGGCGTTCCACTGAACGGCGTTGAGGATCACGAAGGCCGCGAGCTGCCGATCCACGAGCGGGCGGCACATCCCCTGCGCGTCCACCGCATCGATGAAGCCGTCGATGGCCGCGCGCAGCTGGGCGCGGATCTCGTCGAATACGGCGCGAAAGGCCTCGTCCTTGAAGTAGCGCTCCCACAGGATTCGCTGCATGCCGGGCCGCACGCGCTGGGTGTGGAAGACGGCATCGATCAGCGACCGCGTCCAGGCGCGGGGGTCGCTGCCCGCCCAGGCCGAAGGCGCCAGACGGCGAATGATTTCCTCGGAGTCCGCGCGCCAGAACACGTCGAAGAGCTCGAGCAGGATGTCCCGCTTGTCCTGGAAGTAGCCGTAGATCGTCCCCACGGCGACGCCGGCCTCGGCGGCGATCATCGCCGTGGTGGTCTCGTCGTAGCCGTGGTCCTCGAAGCAGCTCACGGCGGCGTCGAGTACGCGCTGGCGGGTGCGCCGGCTGCGGGCCTGCTGGGGGGTGCGGACGGAGCGCTTCGCACCTGCCTCATTCGGCTGTTCCGGCGGGGACGGCATGCGCCCCATCTTACGGGATTCATGAGGCATTTGGACTCTCCGGCGGCGCCTATTGTCAAGAACTGAAATTGACGTCATATTTTATAACAGTCCAGAGTGGGCCGGTCGATGAGGCATTGAGTCACGCGGGTGCTCGAGATGAATCCCGCCCTGGAGAAAGCATGGCAGCAAGTCCCACACCCAGCGAACTGGCCGCCGACGAGCTCGAGACCATCCTCACCTCGTTCGATGCCAGCTACGTCTGGAATTACGGCAGCGTCAAGGACGGCTTGCGCGAGCTCTACGAGAAGGCCAAGCGCGAGCAGTGGAACTCCACCACGGAGCTGGCCTGGGATACGGACGTGGACTGCGAGAAGCCGATCGTTCCAGCGCAGTTCAATCCACTCTCGGATTTTGGTCCCTACCTGAAGCTGAACCAGAAGGAGCAGATCCGACTCCAGCATGCGCAGATCTCGAACCAGCTCTCGCAATTCCTGCACGGTGAGCAGGGTGCGCTCATCGTGGCCTCCCAGCTTGTCAGTGCTGTGCCGTGGATCGATGCCAAATACTACGCGGGCAGTCAGACCATGGACGAGGCGCGCCACGTCGAGGTCTTCTCGACTTACGTGCACGACAAGCTCGAGTGGGAGTGGCCGATCAATCCCCATCTGAAGGAGCTCCTCGACGCGACCATCAAGGACTCGCGCTGGGACTTCAAGTTCCTGGGCATGCAGATCATCATCGAGGGGCTCGCGATGGCGGCCTTCGGCAGCCTCTACAGGGTGGCCGAGGAGCCGCTCATCAAGGAGCTGCTGCACTTCGTAATGAAGGATGAGTCGCGCCATGTCGCCTTCGGAATGCTGGCGCTGCGCAACTACTACGATGACATGTCCGAGGCCGAGCTGCGCGACCGCGAGGACTTCATCATCTACGCCTGCGAGCTGATGCGCGATCGCCTCGTGGGTGCGGAAATCGCCCGCGCGATGGGCTGGAACGAGGAGGAGGTCCGCCTCCAGGTGCTGAATAGCGAGTCGGGTCAGCTCTTCCGCCGCATGCTCTTCATGCGCATCGTGCCGAACCTGAAGCGGCTCGGACTCATCACTCCACGCATCCGCGAGGCCTTCCAGCGCCTCGAGATCATCCAATTCGAAGATCTCGACCCCGAGCAGCAGGATCGCGATCTGGGTCTCGCCTGAACCCGCTCCAAGGTACGCCGCACCCAGCAAGAGGGCCCGTCCGGTCAGCCAATCCGGGCGGGCCTTCCTGCATTCAGGACTGGGATATGCTCCAGTCTTGCAGTCGAGGACTGTTTCGAGGAGACAGCCGCCGTGGCACAGCTTGATCTCAGCGTCGATCCCGTGGAGGCGTACGAGCGCAAGCGCATGGACGCCCACGCGGCGGCTGCGCTCGTGGAGTCGGGCGACCTGATCTGGATGCCGAGTTCCCACCAGCCACCGGCGGTGCTGGCTGCGCTGGCTGCGCGCGAGGACGAGCTCCGTGACGTCACGATTCGCAGTGTCGTCATCCCCAACATGGGCTGGTTCCGGGAGGATGCCGCCAAGACCTGGAACCTGCAGGTCCAGTACGCGCTGGCGCCGGATAATCGCGAAGCGTTGGCGGACCGGTTGATTGACTTCCACCCCCTCTATCTGATCAATCAGCACAAGGCCGGCGACTTCCGCGGCGATGAAGGGCGCCAGATCGACGTCCTGATGCTCGTCGTCTCGCCGCCCAACGAACGGGGCTTCGTGTGTGTCGGCAATTCGGTCTGGGATGCGGTGACGAGTACAAGCCGCGCTCGCACGGTAATCGTCGAGCTCTCTCCGGGCCTGCCGCGGACTTGCGGCGACAGCTGGATCCACATCTCTCAGCTCGACGCCATCGTGCCCGGAGATCGCCCGCGCCTCGGCTCGCCAGATCCCACGCCGGAGTCTCTACCCGACGTCGATCGTCGCATCGCGAAGAACGTGGCGTCCATCGTGCGCGACGGCGACACGCTGCAGATCGGCCTGGGCAAGCACACGGGGGCGATACCGATCCTCGGTGCCTTCGACGACTGCAACGACCTGGGCTTCTTCTCCGAGCTGACGGTGCCGGGCTGTGTCGACCTCGCGCGCCGCGGCATCATCACGAGCAAGCACGCCGAGCTGCACCCGGGTCGCTTCGTCTCGTGCTACGCGGGCAACAGCCTCGAGGATCTCGACTACATCGAAGACAATCCCTTCTTCGAGCTGCGCTCCTACGAGTACACCAACGACCCGAAGGTGATCAGCCGGCACGATCACATGCTCACCCTGAATGGCGCCTTGATGGTCGATCTCTCCGGCCAGATCGGTGTCTACGCATTCGGACCGCGCGTCTATAGCGGCACGGGCGGACAGCTTGCCTTCCATCTGGGAGCCTTCCTGTCCAAGCAGGGCAGGGCGGTCACCGTAATCCCCTCGAGTGCGAAGAATGGGAGGGTCTCGACCATCGTTCCGCAGTTCGAGGCCGGACAGATCGTGTCGATCCCGCGCGAGCTCGCGGATACCATCGTCACCGACTACGGAGTTGCGCCGCTGCTCGGCAAGAGCGTGCGCGAGCGCGCCGAGACGCTGATCGAGGTGGCCCACCCCGATCACCGCGACTGGCTGCGCGACGAGGCGAAGAAGCTCTACTGGCCCTAGAGGCGCAGCCGGAAAGTCCCCCTGGAGCCGATCATTCCATGTGGTCCAGGAGAGGGGATCGCCGCGCGTCAGACTCTGACTTCTGAGTCCGGCTTCGGCTCGATGACTTCCAGCTTGTAGAGCAGCTGGTTGTAGGTCTCGGCCAATTCGGGCAGTTGATCCTTCTCTCGGAAGCGCAGCGGATCGACCGCATAGCCATCGAGCACGTCCTTCATGTGGAGCTCGATTCGATACACGGGTCCCGCCACGCGGTGAAAGAGGTAGGCGGAGACGGTGGTGATGTAGAGCGTGCCCACGATCACGACGAGCGTGGTGGTGACCATCGTGAAACGGTTGTACTGGGCCAATACGGCAGGGTCCTGGGCCATCGGGGGCATGCCCATCGCCTGATAGAGCTGGTTGCTGTAGATCCACATCGCGATCGCGAGCAGGATGCCCGTGCAGAGCGTGGTGAGCGCGATGCTGCGGGTGTACCACGCAAACGACTCGTGGGGCACGATGAATCGGGTGAGTCCGATGCGCCGATTGGCCGGGTCCGAGACCACACGCTGCTTCCCCATGGGGCTGCTCCCTTCTGGAACGGTGGTGCGTCGCTTCTCTATCGGTCGGATGCATTGCAGGATGAAGCCCTCGGAGTTCGTGTGGGACGGCAGCGGATGCGCTCCCATGCGAACGATTGACCGCAGCCCCGGTGCTCGGGCTGGAAGTTCGCCGGCTCCTGGGCAAGAGTGCCCCTGGGCGGGGCGCACGCCGGCGGCGCATCGTCTCGTCCAGGAGGGCCGAATGGCCGACGAGCGCAGCAATCTCATCGTCGAGGTGGTCGGCGTCACCAAGGTCTACCGGCAGCGTGAGGTCGAAGTGCACGCGCTTCGTGGTCTCGACCTGTGCGTGGAGCATGGCGAGTTCATGGCACTCTGCGGGCCCTCGGGCTCTGGCAAGACGACACTCCTGAATATCATTGGTGCGCTCGATCAGCCGACGGAGGGAAAGGTCCTGCTCGAGGGGCGCGACCTGGCGACACTCGGTGCTCGGGCCCTTTCGCGGCTGCGGCGCGACCGGATCGGCTTCGTCTTCCAGGCCTACAACCTGCTGCCCGTGCTCACCGCCTACGAGAACGCCGAGCTCGTGCTCGCATTGCAGGGCGTCGACGAGGCCGTACGGCGCAAGCGCGTGATGGATCTGCTGGCCGAGGTCGGGCTCGAGGGGCTGGAGAACCGCCGGCCCGACGAGCTCTCCGGCGGTCAACAGCAGCGCGTGGCAATTGCCCGCGCGATCGCGCCGAATCCGGCTGTGGTGCTGGCAGACGAGCCCACCGCCAACGTCGACTCGGAGAATGCCGAGCATCTGCTCGATCTGATGGAGCGCCTCAACCGCGAGCTCGGCGTGAGCTTCATTTTCTCCACCCACGATCCGCGCGTGATGGATCGCGCTCGCCGCCTCGTGCGCGTAGTGGATGGACGTGTCGCCGAGGACTCGGAGTCCGCTACGACCGCGGCCTGAAGGGCAGACCACGATGCGCCGACCTTCCAGGCCCTCCTGAACCCACCGCTGCTCGGCAGCCGCGTCGCCACGCCAGGCGCGTGGCGAGCCGCAGAGATCCCCACCGCAAAGGCCCCGCTTCCGGGGCGGGAATCGCGCGAATCCACGGCGTCGGTGTGGAAGGCTCGCTGGGCTACTGTGATCCGGATGTGAGGTTCGGCCTCGGTTGCGCGATGATCTGCGGGCACATGCGGGCCTGGCGCGTGGATGCATGTGTCTGCGCCCTCGTAGACGCCG
>JAFDDH010000092.1 GCA_019310975.1 Deltaproteobacteria bacterium
AGAGAGCCTTCAGCCCACAGGTGGAGAGCCTTCAGCCCATAGTTGGAGAGCCCTCAGCCCTGGTTGGAGCCTTCGAAGAGCGCGGGCTCCGCGGTCTCCGAGAGCACCAGCTCCTCGTGGCGCTCGAGCGCCCGATCGAGATCCCAGGTGCTCTGGGCCAGCACCGCGTGGCGGCCCTGCTGGTCGAGTACGACACGGAGCCGTTCGGAATAACGGAAGATCTCCGGATCGAAATCGCCCTGCGGCCAGCGCGCCAGCTTGAAGGGCAGCGGGGAGAGCTCGAGGTCGACACCGTATTCGCCTTTCAGCCGATGCTTCATGACGTCGAACTGCAGCGGCCCCATGGCACCGAGCATCCACGTCGCCGAGCCACCGCGCATGTCGCGGAAGAGCTGCACGGCGCCCTCCTGAACGAGCTCTTCGAGCCCCTTTTCGAGCGACTTGCGCTTCAGGACGGCCGCCACCTCCACGCGCATGAAGCACTCGGGCGAGAAGCTCGGGATGCCGGCATAGGAAAAATCACCCTCGTCGGAAAGTGTGTCACCAATGCGGAAGAGTCCTGGATCGAAGATGCCCACCACGTCACCCGGGTAGGCCTCCTCCACCTCGGCCCGGTCTTTGCCCATGATCAGCGTGGACTTGGTCAGACGAAATAGCTTGCCGGTGCGGACATGTCGAGTGCTCGCTCCCTTGGCGAAGCGTCCCGAGCACACGCGCAGGAAGGCGATGCGATCGCGGTGGTCCGGCTCCATATTCGCCTGAATCTTGAAGACGAAGCCAGAGAAGGGACGTTCCACCGGATCCACGCGGCCGGTGTCCGAGAGGCGCGCATGCGGACAGGGCGCCATGTCGATGAAGCGCTCGAGGAAGGGCCTCACGCCGAAGTTGGTGAGCGCACTGCCGAAGAACATCGGCGTCTGCTTGCCGGCTCGCACGGCCTCGAGGTCGAAGCGGGCACCCGCACCGTCGAGCAGCTCGAGGTGCTCGGCCACATCGTCGTAGTATTCACCGAGCGCGGCACGGATGGCGTCACTCTCGATCGACCCCTTCACGACATCCTGCTCGACCTTCGACCTGCCGTGCTCGCCACCCGAGAAGAGCAGCGCCTGCTCGCCCAGCCGATCGTAGACGCCCCGGAAGTCGCTGCCGGCGCCGATGGGCCAGTTCACAGGCACGGCATCGATGCCGAGCAACTCCTCGATCTCGCTCATCAGGTCGAGCCCGTCGCGACCGTATCGGTCCA
This sequence comes from Deltaproteobacteria bacterium, assembly GCA_019310975.1. Classification (GTDB taxonomy): domain Bacteria; phylum Myxococcota_A; class UBA9160; order UBA9160; family UBA4427; genus JAFDDH01. Next base: position 1,244 of record JAFDDH010000092.1, read on the forward strand.
TCTTGTTCACGAAGGTGAAGATTGGGATGTGGCGCAGGCGGCAGACCTGGAAGAGCTTGCGGGTCTGTTCCTCGACACCCTTGGCCACATCCATCAGCATCACGGCGCTGTCGGCCGCCATCAGGGTGCGGTAGGTGTCCTCACTGAAGTCCTGATGGCCGGGCGTATCGAGGATGTTCACTCGCTTTCCGTCGTGCTCGAAGTAGAGCACGGAGCTCGACACCGAGATGCCGCGCTGCTTCTCGAGCTCGAGCCAGTCACTCGTGGCGTGACGCGCCGCACGTTGTCCGCGCACCGCACCGGCCTGACGCAGCGCACCGCCATAGAGCAGAAGCTTCTCCGTCATCGTGGTCTTGCCGGCGTCGGGATGCGAGATGATGGCGAAGGTACGCCGCCGCGCGACCTCGCGCGCGATGGAACGGTCTCGACCATCGGCCACGGGTGCGGTCATGGTGGTTTCGGACTCCCGGGCGCCACTCCGCCCTGCAGGGGCGGCGCTCCGCTGGAATGGGGGCGCCGGTTGTGTACCACGATCCCACGACGACCGCCCGCTGCAGGGATGTGGAGGACGACGCGCACTCCTCCTGGGGATCGGCGCGTCGATCAGGACAGGATCGACAGATCCCGAGCCAGGTCCTTGGTGATGTTCTTGTGGTGGGCCTCGAGGGTACCGCCGCCGATCTCGAGCAGCTTGGCGTCGCGCCACAGGCGCTCGACCACGTACTCGCCCATGTAGCCGTTGCCGCCGAGCACCTGGATGGCCGCATCAGCGGCCCGCTTGGCGACCTGCGCGGCCAGCAGCTTCGTCGCGTCGGCATTCACGCGCTGGCCCGTGCGCGTGAACGAAAGCCGCCGCGCCGTGTCGTACACGAACGCGCACGCCGCACGGTACTCCGCATAGGATTCCGCGATGTGCCGCTGGATCTGGCCGAATTCGCGGATCGGCTGGCCGAAGCTCTTGCGCTCGTTCGCGTACCCGACCATCACACGCAGCGCGCGCTGCGCGATGCCGAGGCCCTGGGCGGCCAACGTCAGCCGTTCGATCTCGAGGTTGCGCATCATGTGAAGGGTGCCCTGGCCAGCCTCCCCGATCAGGTTGGCGGCCGGAACCGGCACGTCCTCGAAGACCAGTTCGGCCGTGAACGAGGCCCGCATGCCGAGCTTGTCACTCCACTTCTGGCCGAGCCGGAAGCCGGGCATACCCTTCTCCACCAGGAAGGCGGAGAGCGAACGGTCGCCGGTGGTTGCATAGACGATGAATACGTCGCCCAGAGTTCCCTCGTCGACGCCCCCGTTGGTGATGAAGGTCTTCACTCCGGTGAGTCGCCAGTTCTCGCCGTCGCGTTCCGCGCGAGTCTTCATGGCCAGCACATCGGTGCCGACCGCCGGCTCGGTCATGCACAGGCCGCCGATGGCCTCGCCACTCGCCGCCCCTGGCAGGAGCCGTGCGCACTGCTCCTCGCTGCCATTGATCGAGAGGTTGTGGGCGAAGAGGAAGGAGTGCGCGAGCACCGAGAGCGCGAAGCCCGGGTCCGACGTCGACAGCGCCTGCATGAGCTGGACGGCCGCCACTGCGTCCAGGCCGGATCCACCAAAGCGCTCGGGCAGCGTGATGCCGAGGAATCCGAGCTCACCGGCCAATCGAAAGAGTGGGAGATTGAATCGCTCAGCCCGGTCGTGCTCGGCGGCCTGCGGCTCGACCTCACGCTCGACGAACTCAGCCAGGCTCTTGGCCAGCAGCGCGTGCTCGGCGGTGGGCGTGCAGAGGTCGAATTCGTGCCAGCCCTCGTCCTGCGAGGAGTCGACGTCGTCCCGGGTCGTCATCGCACCTCCCGATGCTGGCCGCAAATGCCGCTGGCCGGACGGCCGCGGAAGCGACGATTCTAACGCCGCGCGAGCGCTCAGGCCGCCAGAATGGTCTGGGAGACGAAGTCGTGCAACGCCGCACGCGTGATGGGCTCGAGACCGCTGAAGACCACGCCCAGATTGGGCACGATCTGGTACGCGGCCTCGGCGCGCACCTCGAGGGGGCCGTGGCCCGACAACTCGAAGCTGAGCCGGAAGCGGGATCCGAGCGGCAGGTCCTCGCTGGTACGCATCAACCCGCCGTTCTCGGAGAGCGAGACGAGCCGGCCCTTCCACTCAAGGTCGCCGCGGGTGCAGACCACGGCCAGATCGGTGTCCACGCGCGGCGTGGAGCGCGGCGTATCCTCGAAGAGCTGCTGGAGCAGCCGGTACAGATCGTGGAGCCCACAGGGACGCATCACCGCGCCGACAATCCTCGGATCCTGCTCGCGAATCCCGTGACGCCCGGTCAGCAGGAGGATCGGAAGCTCGGCGGCCGACGAGCCCGGGCGAGGCGATCGCACTTCCTCGAAGCGGCTCTCGTCGATGATCAGAAGGTCCGCGTTCGCGGCGCCACCGGCTCCATCCCTCGCGTCCGCGGCCTGCTCGCTCACCCACGCAGCGACGTCCACGATCCGATATCCCAGCCGTGCCAGGATCGCGACGGTCCTCTCCACGTACGCCTCGGGACGGGCGTACGAGACCAACATCTTGTTGGCGAGGGGTCGTAGGCTCATACCCCCAAGACATCGGTCCGCATCCGAAGCGAATTGAGGCGGATTCCGGGTGGTCGCGTGCCGGCAGGCTAAACTTGTCCACATGGAGCCGAATCCCGAGCTTGCCACCTGGCTGATGGGGAACAGGCGGCAGATCGAGGGGATCCTCACTGCGCGCCTCGGACCGGCGGCGCCCCGCGCGTCCGGGCCCGAGGCCGAGACGCTCCGCCGCTTCCGGACCTTCGCCTCCACGGCGCTCATGCGCGGTGAAGCACCGCCCCCCGCACTCGAGGGATTGCGCCCGAACGAGCGGCGCGTGATGGCGCTGCTGGCGGCCTGGGCCGACTCCGCCGGCGAGCTGGCCGGGCCGCAGAGCAAGGATCTGCAGAGCGCGCTGGCACCGCTCCTCGACACTTTCCGACTCTCGCTGCGGACCAGCACGGGTCAACGGCATTCGAAGGGCACGCCGCGCGCAGCGCGGCGCGCCGTCGCCGCGGCCATCGACCGTATCGCCGATGCCTTCCTGGCCGTGGACGTCCACGAAGCCACCCTGGTCGACGCCAACCCGGCGGCCGGCGCCCTGCTCGGCGTAGAACGCGACACACTGCTCGGGCTCGAGCTGATGTCCTTTGTGCCAAGCGTTTACCAGAGCGCCTGGTGGGCCCAGCTCGACCGCCTCTCCGAGGGCGACGACGCCGAGCGCTTCGAGGCGGTGCTGGCGGACGCGGGAGGCACGACCATGCGGCTCGAGGCGAGCGCGACGCGCTTGCGCTCGCGCGGCCGCACGCTTGCCCTCGTGCTGCTCCGCCCCGTACTCAGCAACCGGGCCACGCGCCCGGTCGCGCCTGTCGCGGCCGTATCCGCGACCCTCCGAGCGGCCGCGCCAGAGGGCGGCACGCTCTAGGCCTGATCCGCCCTACGGGGATCGGGGCTAGTAGTTCCGCACCGCCTCGTTGAGCGCGATCACGACCTTCTTCGCGTCGCCGAAGATCATCATCGTATTGTCCTTGAAGAAGAGCGGGTTCTGGATGCCTGCAAAGCCGGGGTTCATGCTGCGCTTGATGACGAAGACGTGCTTGGCCTTGCCGACCTCCAGCACCGGCATGCCGTAGATGGGACTGCCCTCGTCCTCGAGCGCAGCCGGATTCACGACATCGTTGGCGCCGAGCACCAGTGCCACGTCCGTCTCCGGAAACTGGGGATTGATTGCGTCCATCTCGATCAGCTGCTCGTAGGGGACATCGGCCTCGGCGAGCAGCACGTTCATGTGGCCGGGCATGCGGCCGGCCACCGGGTGGATGGCAAAGTTCACTTCGATCCCATGTTCGGCCAACGTATCCGTCAGCTCACGCACTGCGTGCTGCGCCTGCGCGACCGCCATGCCGTAGCCCGGCACCACGATCACGGAACGGGCGCTGGAGAAGATCACGGCGGCGTCCATGGGCGTGTAGGCAGTGACGTTTCCCTGCTCTTCGCTGGTGCCGGCGCTGACCGCGGACTCGCTCACGGCCCCAAAGGCCCCGAAGAGCACATTGGCGAGCGAGCGATTCATCGCGTCGCACATGATCTTGGTCAGGATCAAACCCGAGGCACCCACCAGCGATCCACTGATCACCAGCGCGCTGTTGTCGAGCACGAAGCCGGTCGCACATGCGGCCAGGCCCGAGTAGGAGTTCAGCAGCGCGATCACGACCGGCATGTCGGCACCGCCAATCGGGATCACGAGCAACACGCCGAGGAGCAGCGCGACGATCGTCAGGACGCCGAAGAGAGACAGGTCCAGGGGCGCCGTGGCCAGCACCACGCAGAGCCCGATTGCGCCGAGTGCGATCAAGGCGTTCACGAATTGCTGGCCCGGATACTGGATCGGGGCCCCGCGCATCAACTCCTGCAGCTTCGCGAAGGCCACGAGACTTCCCGTAAGAGTGACGGAGCCGATCAGCACCGAGGCCACCATCGCAACGGGAACGATGCCCGTCGGCTCTACGCCCGCCTCGACGGCGGTCGTCACCTCGGCGCCCGCCACCAGCGCGGAGGCCACACCACCGAAGCCGTTCAAGAGCGCCACCATCTGCGGCATCGCCGTCATCTGGATCCGCAATGCGACGACCGCGCCGAGCACGCCGCCCACTGCGATGCCGGCGATCACGATCGGATAGTCGACGACCTCCTGGTACAAGAGCGTCGCCACGATCGCGACGAGCATGCCCACGGCCGCCATGAAGTTGCCGAGCGAGGCCGTCTTCGGCGACGAGAGGTTGCGCAGCCCCAGGATGAACAGGACCGCAGCGACCAGATAGGAGAACTGGATCAGCGTCGTGCTCATGCGTCACCCTTAGGCTTCTTGGGCTTGAACATGGCCAGCATCCGGTTCGTGACGAGAAAGCCACCGACGACGTTGAGCATCGCAAAGACGATGGCCGCGAAGCCGAGCCAGGTGGCCAGCGGGCCGTGATCACTGCCGGCGGCCAGGATGGCGCCCACAACCGTGATGCCCGAGATCGCGTTCGAGCCGGACATGAGTGGGGTGTGCAAGAGCGGCGGAACCTTGGAGATGACCTCGATGCCCACGAAGAGCGCGAGGACCAGAATCGTGAGGGCCGCAATGGCAGGGGCCTCGAGCATCAGCTCTCTCCTTCCGCAGAATCTTCGGCAGACGGCTCGCTGACGGGCAATGTTCCGCCCAGCCGCTCGCTCACGATCTTGCCACCGTGCGTGACAATGGTGCCAGCCGTGATTTCGTCGCTCCAGTCGAGCACCAGCTGACCCTCGTCCACCAAGTGCTCGATGAAGGTCACGAGGTTCTTGGCATACATCTGGCTGGCGTGCGCGGGCTTCTCGGATGGCAGATTCGTGTGCCCGATAATCGTCACACCGTGCACCACGATGTCCTCGTTGGCCTTGGTGAGCGCACAGTTGCCGCCCTTCTCCGCCGCCAGGTCGACGATCACGGAGCCGGGCTTCATCTGCTTGACGGCGTCTTCCTCGATCAGCAGCGGAGCCTTCTGTCCCGGAACCAATGCCGTGGTGATGACGACGTCGGCCTGAGCGACGTGCTTGCCCAGCTCCCGGCGTTGCCTCTGGTAGAACTCCTCGGTCTGCGCCTTCGCGTAGCCGCCGGCGTCCTCGCTATCGCCCGTGTCGAGGTCCAGCTCGACGAAGCGGGCGCCCAGGCTCTCGACCTGCTCCTTTACCACCGCGCGGGTGTCGTAGCCGTAGGTGATGGCGCCAAGGCGCTTGGCCGTACCCAGCGCCTGCAGGCCCGCTACGCCGACACCAACGACCAGGGCGCGGGCGGGCTTCAGGGTACCGGCGGCCGTGACCAGCATCGGGAAGATGCGCGGCTGGGCGACAGCGGCGAGCAGCACGGCCTGGTAACCGGAGATGGTGCTCTGACTCGAGAGCGCGTCCATCGATTGGGCGCGCGTGATGCGGGGCATCATTTCCATCGAGAAGGCATTCACACCGCGGCTGGCCAGCCTCTCGGTCACATCCGTCTGATCGAGGGGTCGCAGGAAGCAGATCAGCGCGGCGCCCGAGCGCAGACGGTCGACCTCGTGGCCGGCGGCGGCCTCGGTCGGTGGCTGGACCTTGAGGACGAGGTCGGAGCCCCAGACGCTGGCCGCATCCGCACTGATGCGGGCTCCAGCCTCCTCGAAGGCGGCGTCCTCGCAGCCGGCCTCGACGCCGGCCCCGGCCTCGACCACCACTTCCAGGCCGAGCTTCACCAATGCCCGCACGGCGTCGGGGACCAGGGCCACCCGGCGCTCGCCCGGGACGATCTCTTTCGGCACACCGACAATCAATATACGACTCCGAGCGACGGCGGGATCGAGTCCGCAGAATCCGCCGCGGTGGGTCTCGAGGACGAGACAATGGGTCTCGGTTCCAGATCGCGACTGAATCGCGAGGCGTGCAGTCAATCACATCCCTGGGGCGTTGCAAATGTGTGAGGCACACTCGCGGTACGGATTCCGAGCAATCGAGTCTCCCTCACCCTCGGGGAGATGCACGCCGGAACGCCGGCGCTCGCGGTGGCCCACTTCCCAAACTAGACTTCGCGCCCGTCCCGATCGGTGCCGTCCAGGAGAGAGCAGCGTGACCGAGTCCCCCCGCATCATCCGGAAGAAGTCGGGCCAATTTCTCGAGGACTTCGAGTCCGGCCAGGTCTTCCGGCACAAGGGCGGCAAGACCGTCACCGAGGGACTCTTCACCCTCTTCACCGACTTCTCGATGGCCACCAATCCGCTGTGCAAGAACGCTCGCTATGCGCGCGCCCACGGGTACGAGGGTCTGGTTTGTCCATCCGGGCTGGTGATGCTGATCGCATTCAGTCAGACGGTGGAGGACATCTCGGAGAACGCGCGCGCCAACCTCGAGTACATCGACATGCGCTACGGGGCACCGGTCTACATTGGAGACACAATCGAGGTCGAGACGAAGGTGCTCGGTGTGCGACCCTCCTCGAGCCGGCCGAACCTGGGAATCGTCCACGTGCAGAGCACCGCACGCAAGAATATCGGCGGCCACGACGAATCCATCGTGATGACCTGGCAGCGCAAGGTCCAGGTCTACAAGAACGACGAGGACATCGACGTGGAGGGCTTCCAGATCGAGCCCGATCCCATCGACTGCGACCTCTGGCTGCCCGACTACCATCCGGATGCCGACTACAAATCACTCGCGCACCTCTCGAGCCCAGACAGCTACTTCGAGGACCTCGAGCCCGGCACGCTGATCGAGCACTCGCGCGGCCGTACCGTCACCGACGAGCATATCGCGCTGACAGGCATCCTCGACAACACGAGTCAGGTGCATTGCAACCGTTTCATGATCGGCCTCGACCCCGACCGTTATGTCGGTGGTGAGCTGATCATCTTCGGCGGCATCCCCTTCGTGCTCTGCCTCGGGATCTCGGGCCCCGACGTATCGGACAACGCCCTCGGCGACGTCGTCTACACCACTGGGCGGCACACGGCACCGCTGCAGGCCGGCGATACGGTCTTCGCGAGCACTGAAGTGCTTTCGCGCGGCGACCATCCCGACCGTGCCGATATCGGACTCGTCGAAACCCGGCTCTACGGACACAAATTCGTGGCAGATGAGGGCGAGGGGCACGAAGACGCACCGCCCGGCTGGAAGAAGGTGCGAATCTTCGAGCTCGATCGCACGCTCGCCATCAAGCGGCGCAGTCACTACGCGTAGCGGGTGCTCGGGTAAGAAGGTTGGTGTCGGGTGTCGCGGCCAGAGGGATGGACATGCGAGTGGCACGCGCCTGTTGCCGCATGGATCTGGGGACAATGTAAAGAGGGCTGTCCAGCTCTTCTAGAACTGGGCGAGGACGAGGGCGGCGCGGCCGTGGCTCGTGGCCAGGTCGAATATCCAGCCGTCGGCGAGCTCGGCGTCGTGGTCGGGCACGCCGAGGGTGGTCTCGACGCCATCGCGCTCGAGGGCGCTCATCGCGTTGCCGCAGAGTACGTTGAGGAACTCTCCGACGCCGTCCACTAGCAGCTCTTCATCGAGTGCAGACTCCGGCTGACCGGCCATTGCCGCCGCGACGCGTGCGCAGAAGGCACGATCGCCGACCAATGTGATCTCGAGCCCGCGGTGGCCCTGCACCGGCAGCGAGATGCGGTAGCGAAAGGGCGGGCTCTGGGTGAGCACCAGCGGATCACCGACCTTCAAAGTCATATCGGCGATGCGGCGGGCAAACTTCGGCAGTAGGTCGAGCACATAGGGGGCGATACGATTGTTGGCCAACGGATCGGGCAGATGGGCCATCACGCCCACCTCGTATTGGGCCTGGTCGCACTTGAAGGCGTCGAGCATCTCGCCGAGACGGTCGTCAGCCAGGTGACCGAGCCGGACCAGCGCCTCGCCCATCATCAGGCGGCCCTCACGCTGGATGCGCAGACAATCGACCAGATCCTGTCGCTCGAGCACGCCCAACTTCACCGCCAGGTCCCCGAAGGCCAGGTCGCTTCCACGCTGCGCCTGATTGACACGGTCGGCTTCGGCTTCGGTCATCCGCTCGGTCTCGACGGCAATTTCACCGACGTGCTTATTCGTGCGCTCGAGCAGGTCGAGTGCCTGGCGCACATGCCCGGCATCCACCTCGCCCTGCTCGATCAGGAATTGTCCGAAGAACTTGACGCTCATGCCCCTCGGTCCGCCTTGACGGCGACGAGGAGCGCCGCAATGGTGTCTTTGTCGAAGGGCTTGCCGAGGACCTGGACAGCACCCAATCGGAAGGCCTCCTCCGCCATGCTGGCGCGGCCACCCACCGAAGAGATCATCGCCACCTGTACGGCCGGATTCGTGGCCACCAGCGCTCGCAGTGCCGAGAGCCCATCCATCCCGGGCATGACGATGTCCATCAGCACCAGATCGGGCTGGAGTTCGGCCGCCATGCGGATCGCACTGGCACCGTCACGGGCCGTAGCCACCAGGTCTACCCAGTCGAACTCTGCGATGATCCCCTCCAGCTGCGAGATCATGCTGCGGCTGTCGTCCACAATCAGCACCGAAAGTCGTTCGGTCATCGGCTCCCCACGGCAACGTCCCGGGAATTCTCATCGTCCGATCACGCCCTTCGGTTGAGCCGGGATGGGTGCAGAGTACGCGCCAGGCGAGCGCCCGGCCGATGAACCTCGAACGAGAGGCGCACGGCCTCGGACCTCCGCGGCCCACCCCCGAAAGACAACGCATTGCGCACGCAACTCCGCGACCGGTCGGCCGCAAGAGCGGCCCGCAACGGGTATGCCTCGGCGCTTGATGGGCAGCCCGAAAATCTATAGAGTCCGGGCGCTTACGCACCCCGCCCCGACCTCACACAGGGTTCTTGCGCGACCCGCACGGGCCCGGCCGAGCCCGAGCGACACGACCCAAGCGAGCTGAGAGAACGACGAGAGAGACGATGCGATTCTACGAGTACGAGTCGAAGGCGCTCTTCCGCAAGCACCGGCTTCCGCTCGGCGAAAGCCGAGTGGTTCGCTCTGCCGACGAGGCGCGTAGCGCCTTCGAGGCCATCGGCGGGCCCGTCGTGCTGAAGAGCCAGGTGCTTTCCGGCGGACGCATGAAGGCCGGCGCGGTGAAGTTCGCCGACGACGCCGACGAGGCCGCCGCCCACTTCGAGAGCATCCTGCCGATCGTGATCGGAGGCGAGAGTGCACGCTCGGTACTGGTAGAGAAGAAGAGCCCCGTCGCCCAGGAGTACTTCGTCGCAATCACCTGGGATGGTCGCGCCAAGCGGCCCGTGCTCGTATTCAGTGACATGGGCGGAATCGACATCGAGGAGGTGGCCGAGACACATCCAGACCACGTTTCAAAGACCCACTTCTCGAGCATCCTGCCGCTCTCGCCGTACATCGCCAAGGAGGCGATTGGCGCCACAGGAGTTTCCGGTACCGCGTTGAACAAGCTGACGCCGGTCGTCTTCGAATTGATGAAGATCTTCCTCGACTACGACCTCACGCTCGCAGAGATCAACCCGCTGGCGCGACTCGAAGATGGCAGCTTCATCGTGCTCGACGGTCATATCGACATGGAGGCCGAGGCGCGTGGCGGCCACAAGGCGTTGCTCGATGAGCTCGGAATCGGCGAGGAAGAGACACGTCAGGCGCGGCCTCCCACCGACTTCGAGATCGCCGGTGCAAGGGTCAATGCGGTGGACCACCGCGGCGTGGCCGGCAATGTGGTGGAATTCGACGGCAACCTCGGCCTGGTGATTGGTGCGGGGGGCGGCTCGCTCACGCTCTTCGATGCGGTGCGCAAGCACGGTGGCAAGCCGGCCAACTATTGTGAGATCGGCGGCAATCCCAGCGTCAACAAGGCCAAAGAGCTGACCAAGCTCATTCTCTCCAAGCCCGGCGTCGAGAAGATCGCCGTCATGATGAATGTCGTTTCCAACACCCGCGTCGATATCGTCGCCCGCGGCGTGGTGAAGGGTTGCATCGAGTCGGGCAAGGATCCCGCCAAGACCATTGCGATCTTCCGCATTCCTGGCGCCTGGGAGGACGAGGGGTTCAAGATCCTCAGAAAGTACGGTGTCGAGTACTGCGATCGCAGCGTGTCCATGTACGACGCGGCAGGACGCGCAGTGGCCAAGCTGTCGTAGGACGGAGACGAAGCATAATGTCGATCCTGATCCGCAAGGACACCCGATTCATCGTGCAGGGAATCACCGGTCGCGAGGCCGTGAACCTGACGCGGGAAAACCTCGAGTATGGGGCAAAGATCGTCGGCGGTGTCACGCCAGGTCGCGCCGGTCGCGACATCTACGGCGTGCCCGTCTACGACTGTGTGCGCGACATCGTGAAGGAGCACGGCCAGGTCGAGGGCTCGGTGGTCTCGGTGCCGCCGAAATTCACGAAGGACGCAGTATTCGAGGCCCTCGAGAACGGTATCGAGCTCATCGTCATCGTGACCGAGAACATCCCGCGCCGCGAGGTGGCGCAGATGGTCGAGCTCGCGAGCCTTCGCGGCGCCCGTATCATCGGCCCCAACTGCCTCGGCATCATCTCGCCCGACGAAGCGAAGATGGGCGGTGTCGGTGGACCCGCAGCCAACACACGGCAGGCCTATAAGAAGGGCAATATCGGCGTCATGAGCCGCAGCGGCGGCATGACGACCGAAATCGCCTCTACGCTCACAGCGGCCGGCCTCGGACAGTCGACGTGCGTCTCGATCGGCGGTGACGCCATCATCGGGACCACCTACGCCGAGCTGATGCCCTTATTCGAGGCCGATTCCGAGACGCAGGCGATCGCGATCTACTCAGAGCCCGGCGGCCGCATGGAGGCGGAGCTCGCCGAGTGGATCACTGAAAACGACTCCCGGCTACCCGTCGTGGCGTTCATGGCCGGCCGCTTCATGGACGAGATGAAGGGCATGCGCTTCGGACACGCCGGCACCATCGTCGAGGGCAAGGAGGACACCACGACTGAGAAGATCAAGCGCATGGAGGCGGCCGGGATATCGGTCGCGGAGCGAATCGAGGAGATCCCCGACTTGCTGAAGAAGCGCCTCGAGGAGGGGAAGTAGATGCCCGGCTTGTTCATCGATGTGACGATCGCCCCCGAGATCGCCAAGGACGCGGCGATCGCCCGCAAGCTCGAAGAGGTCTGTCCAGTCGGTATCTTTGCGGCAGACGATGGCGGAGTGAAGATCGTGGAGGAGAATCTCGACGAGTGCACGCTCTGCGACCTCTGCCTGGACGCCACACCCAAGGGCAGCATCGAAGTTACGAAGCTCTACGAGTCCTGAGCCCGAGCGGCCCAGAAGCTCCCAATCAGCGCGCCCAAGAGATCCAGGAGAATTCCGAGATGAGAAGCCCCAAGGACTTCTTTCGACCCCTCGCCCTCGGTGCGCCGCAACCGCTGCGCGAGATCCCATTCAAGCCGTCGCGCATGATCCACTTCTTCGACCCCAGCAATCCGAAGATGGCCGGAAAAGTCCCGGATATGGCGAAGAAATGCGACGTACTGCTCGGCAATCTCGAGGACGCGATTCGGGCCGACAACAAGATCGCGGCGCGTGAGGGTCTGATCAAGGTCGCCAACGAGACGGACTTCGGTCACTGCCAGCTCTGGACCCGCGTCAACAGCCTGGACAGCCCGTGGGCGCTCGACGATCTGATTCAGCTCGTCACGTCGATCGGCGACAAGCTCGACGTCATCATGGTGCCCAAGGTCGAGGGCCCCTGGGACATCCACTACGTGGATCGTCTACTCGCCCAGCTCGAGGCGCGCGCAGGAATCGAGAAGCCACTGCAGGTGCACGCAATCCTCGAGACGGCACTCGGCGTGACCAACGTCGAGGAGATCTGCGGCGCCAGCCCGCGCATGCAGGGCCTCTCCCTTGGCCCGGCTGACCTCGCGGCGAGTCGGCGCATGAAGACGACCCGTGTCGGCGGCGGCCACCCGGGCTACGTGGTGCGCACGGATCCTGACGAATCTGACGAGAACGCGCCGCGCCCCACCGCTCAACAAGATCTCTGGCACTACACGATCGCGCGTATGGTCGACGCCTGTGCGGCGCACGGCATCCTGCCCTACTACGGCCCCTTCGGCGACATCAAGGACACGGTGGCCTGCGAAGACCAGTTCCGGAATGCCTTCCTGATGGGATGTGTGGGCGCCTGGAGCCTGCACCCGGTGCAGATCGACATCGCAAAGAAGGTCTTCAGCCCACCTGTCGACGAGGTGCTCTGGGCCAAGAGAGTGATCGCGGAGATGGGTGACGGCACCGGCGCCGTGATGATCGATGGCAAGATGCAAGACGACGCCACAGTGAAGCAGTGTCGCGTGATGGTGAGCCTGGCGGAGATGGTTGCCGAGACAGACACCGACCTGAAGAAGGCCTACGAGCTCTAGCGAATGGATCGGGCGCAAATGGTGGATTCCAGAGGCGGATCGCCTCGAGTGTAGTGGAATTCATGATCGGCAAGTGAGCGGCATTACCGCTCTCCAGCCCCCGCCCTTGCTGCGTCGATCCGCTCCCTTGCACTCTGGTTGCACACGCGAGCACCCTCAACTTACGGCTCGCGGTTGCCGTTGCAGAGCGGATCGGACTCTCGACGATGAAGAATATTTCAATCGTACTCGCATTCGCGATCGCGGCCATCGCCCTGGCCGTGCCCTCGATTGCGGCGGCCAACGCACCGGAGCGCACCGTGAAGGTGCTATTGCAGGCGAATGCCACCGACGGCCAGGCGCTGACCCCCTCGAGCCGAAACGTAACGCGGCTGCTCTTTCACGCGCCCGGCGAACGCTCCGCCTCGGTGCTCGCGATCTTCCGGCTACACGTGACGCACATCGTGCCACTACCCTGGCGCCGCCTGCGCGAAAGGCTGCGACCCTACGTGCTGGGTGGGAGCACCTCGATCCGCGCCCCAACCGCTCCTGGACTGATTGGCTACGCGAACACCTACGAAGAGAGCACGACACTCCACCTCGGTGGCGGCACCGAGCTCTTGATCGGCGATCACCTCTCACTCAGCCTCGACATCGGTGAGGTGTTGTACGGTGGGAGCCTGCGCAAGCAGAACCACGAGCGTTATAATCTCGGGCTCGGCTGGGAGTTCTAGAGGCGCAGCCGGAAAGTCCCCC
>JAFDDH010000270.1 GCA_019310975.1 Deltaproteobacteria bacterium
CTTTGGATACGTTTCTGCATCAGGCAGCCGATGCATTCGATAGGCTCCTCGAAGCCATCGACGTGGAATCAATCCGGGTCTTCGAGACGCTGGAGATCGCTGCCGACGGAGCCGTGGATTGGGAAGGAGCCCGGCTCAGCGCCCCGTCGTCCACCTGGACATACACGATCAACGACGACCTCACAGAGTCCAACCTGATCCGCGATCTGGCCCACAACCCCGCCGTGATGCTGGGCGCCGCACCGATGATCCCGCTGCTGCTTGTCTACGGCATCTGGCAGCGGCTGCGCACGTCTCGGACCGCCCGACCGCACAGCTCGGTCTCGGATCGTGAGGACTCAGACGAGCGCGGGCGAGTGTAGGGGTCGGATCGATCGGAATGTGGGGGTAGGGCAAATAAGACCCGTTTTCGCGACCACGTCCGATAACAGGCGACTATGTCAACTCGAGGATGGTGGAGTTTCCCTGCCCCTCAGTCCCGATTCGGCATTCTGCCCCGACCAGCCGACCCTTCAAGCAAAACTCCGGGCTGACCGCCTGTGGTGTCGAGGCTCCACCGGGCCGCACACAAGTTTGCTACACCGAGATGGCTTGCCGAGACAGGAGGGCCAACCCATGAAGAAGTACCTCGCGGAGCTCATCGGTACGTTCTGGCTGGTCCTCGGAGGCTGTGGCAGCGCGGTTCTCGCGGCCGACTTTCCAGACGTCGGCATTGGACTTCTCGGCGTCTCCCTGGCCTTCGGGCTCACCGTCTTGACGATGGCCTTCGCGATCGGTCACATCTCGGGATGTCATCTGAACCCAGCTGTGTCGGTGGGACTCTGGCTGGGGGGCCGATTGAATCCTGCGCGAAGCACCGGCGTGGCGGTCTTCGCAGACTCGTGGGCGCTGTCACAGCTCTGGCTCTTCTGGATTGCACCCATCGTGGGCGGTGCGCTCGGCGCCCTGCTCTACCGTGCGATCGGCGACGACTCCGATTGAACGCAGCGCGCTTCGCCTCGGACGGCATCGTCCGACAGTCGGCACTACGATTCATCCGGGAGAAGCGATGAAGCTCGCCATGGCGCGGCATCGATGGGTGCGGCATCGATGGAAGGAGTGGCTTCGACCCTCGATTGTCGCAGCGCTCCTGCTGACGGGAAGCGCCCATGCCGAGGCCCCGCCGGCGACGTCCGATGAGAGCGGAGCCGCTCCGATCCACGTGGCCGCTCCCTTCGATCCAGTCGACTCGGCGAGCACCCTCGAGCCGATCGAAGCCCCGTCCGAGACGCCGACGAAGCAGGAGGTGCCTCTTGCCGACACCAAGTCGACTCCGGCGGCCCTGCCCACGGCGGCGACTATCGAGGACGAGGATCCAGGCGCAGCCGCCCCGCCTGAAGAAGTTCCAGAGAAAGATCCTGTCACCCTCGCCGAATCCGTTGCGCCGGACGCCGACGACTGGACGGACCGCATCGACAGCCTGCTCTTCGGTCTCGCGACGGGCGAGCTGACGAGCGCGGACGCCGACCGGCTCTATTGGGAGCTCGACCAGGTGCTCTGGCCCTACCACCGAGCCGTCCGGCACGCGATCGACGCGGGTGACTCCGACTTCATCGAGCTCGACGCCCGGCTCGTCGAGCTCTTCTCCGAGCGCAATCGACTCTTCGAGGTCGTCTCACCCGGCCTTCGCTCCGAGCTCCGTGGCGGCGGGCCCCTGGGACGAACGGCGCTGCACCACGAGCTCTCCTATCTCCACACGACGTTCCGATCGCAGCTGCTCGTCGTGCGCGAAGGCACGGACCAGATCGCCAGCAACTTCTCGGACGCGCCGCTCACCACCTTCTGGAGCACCCTCCAGATCCTGATCGCAATCGTCGTCTTCCGTGTCTGGCGGCGCTGGTCGAACAGGGGCTTGCCCGAGGCTCGAAGCCGCCTCCTCGAGGCGCAGCCCCGTCAGGCCATCAATCTGCGACTGGCGGGGCTGCTCTGGTACCTGCATCGCATTGGCGGACCCCTGGCCTGGTTGATCCTCATTCTATTCGTGTCGCGCGTCGTCGAGCCCCGCGGCTTCGAAGAGCTCGTGGCATTGCTCACGACCATCCTCATCTGGGTCTTCCTGGCGAGGCTTGCCGTACAACTGATCGACGCGATGGTGGCGCGCAACGTCGGCGGCCTGTCCCGAGAGCGCTCCGACCTGCGGCTGCGCTCGCTGCGACTGATCGCGGCCTGGTCGCTCATACTGGCACTGGGCCTGACTCTCGTGGGACGATACGTCGGTCACGGCGCGATCTACGGGTGGGTAGTTCGCGCTTGGCAGATGCTCTCGATTCCCGTCGTGCTGCTCCTGATCCAATGGTGGCGCGCCGAGATCAATGAGCGCCTCGAAGCCCTGGCCGATCAATCCGACTGGGCGCGCAGACTGGCCGGCCGACGCCAGGGATTCGGAAGCTACCCCTTTGCGGTCGCCGGAGCGGTTTACGTGCTCTGGGCCGCCGCCTTCAGACGATTCGTACGCCTTCTCTCTGGCTGGGATTCGGGACGACGCGTGCTTGCCGTCCTCGTACGCCGAGAGGTCGCGCGGGATGTATCCGGGGGCGGGCACGAGGACGAGTCGCCCATCGGAGAAGAAATAGTCACGCGCGTTCTCGGCGCGCGCGATCTCGTGCAGGACGACATCGCCAGTCAGCAGCTCGCGACCATCGGTGCGTCGCTGCGCGCCGAGCGCGGTGGCGGATATGTCGTGCTGGGCGAGCGAGGGGCCGGCAAGACCGTCTTCCTCGACCGCCTGGCCCGCTCCATCGGCGATGCGATGCTGCTGACCAGCTGTCCGACCGGAGGCTACGAGGCATTCGAAGCAAGTCTCGCCTCACGGCTCGGTCTGAAGGATGGCGCCGACCTCCAATCAGAACTTCCTGCGGCCATCGCCCGATCCGGCACGCGCTGGATCGGAGTCGACAATGCACAGCGCCTGGCGCGGCCCTGGATCGGTGGTCAGAAGGGCCTCGACCAGCTCGCCGCCCTGGACGCAAAGCTGAACAGCGAGATCGGCTGGGTCCTCACGGTCGACCGGCGCGCGTGGCAATACATCCTGTCGAGCCGAGGTGAGCGAGCCCTCTTCCAGCAGGTCATCGAGCTGCCCACGTGGACGGAGGTACAGCTCGCAGAGCTCGTACGAGCCCGCGCCAGGGCCGCGGGCATCGACCCCGACTACTCGCGTCTCGTACTGCCTCGCCAGCTCGATGCGGGCGAGCACGACAGTCTCGAGGAGCGCAATCGACTTGGCTACGCCCGCATCCTCTGGGAGCTCGCAGACGGCAATCCCGAGGTCGCGCTCTATCTCTTCGTGGCCTCGATGCGCAATCTACCCGACGATCGTGTGATCCTTCGACTTCCGCAGCCCAGCTTCTCGGCTGCCCTCACCCAGGCCAGCATCGACACCCTGCTCGTGCTGCGCGCCGTCACGGTCTGCGACGTGGCGACTCTCGAAGATCTCTGCCGGAGCCTGCGCATGAGCGAGCGGCGCGCGCGCTCGATCGCCCGCTTCTGTCAGCAGAATGGCTGGCTCGATGCGGACGATGACGGATTCCGAATACGCTGGGAGAGCTTCCGCATGGTGACCCGGGCGCTCGTCCGACAGAACCTCATGCCTCGCTGAATCTTTGAAGACCACTGGAGGAAGGACCATGAACGCACGATATCGACATCTCGGAGCCCTCCTCGGCGCGCTGACTCTCCTCGTGCCGACCGCCGCAGCAGCCCAGGCCATCGCAGACGCCGACCCAGCGGGCGCGGTGACGACGCTGGCGGGGATGATCCGCTGGACCGGGGTGGCCGCGTCGTTGGTGCTCATCGCATCGTCGTGGCTTCTCTTGCGCTTCATCTCGGGGCTGGTCGACAAGCTCGGAATCGCCTTCGCGGAGTACCGGCTCCTCTTCCAGAAGGTCAGTGCCTTCGTACGATTCGGGGTCTACTTCGCCACGATCATGATCACGATGCTGCTCAGCGTCCAGATCAGTCGCGACGTGCTGGCGATTCTCGGCGGCACAGTGGCCGTGGCAATCGGCTTCGCGATGAAGGATCTCGCCTCCTCGATCGTGGCAGGCGTGATGATCATGTTCGATCGCCCCTTCCAGGTGGGCGATCGCGTGAAGTTCGCGGGCGAATACGGCGACATCGTCACCATCGGGCTGCGCTCCGTCAAGCTCAATACGCTCGACGACAGCATGGTCACGATTCCCAACAATATGTTTCTGAACCAGGTGACTACTTGTGGCAACTACGGCGTCGTGAACATGCAGATCGTTCTCGATTTCCTGATCGGTGTGGATCAGGACGCCGCCCTGGCCCGACAGCTGGTTCGAGAAGCGGCGGTGACCAGTCGCTACGTCTACCTGCCGAATCCTGTCGTCGTGCGCGTGAATCAGGTCGTCGTGGGCAACTACCTCGCGATTCAGATTCGGCTCAAGGCCTACGTACTCGACACGAAGTTCGAAAAGGCCTTCGAGACCGACGTCACGCTACGCGTGCTCGAAGCGTTCGCCGAGCACGAGATCCAGCCGCCGGCGATACTCCACCGACCCTTCGACTCGCTCTCCACTCCGGCCCTGCGAGCAGTGGGAGGCTAACCTCCCTCCATATGCCGTGCGCCGGGCGCCGGGCTCGATCCGAGGCGAGCCCCCCGCGCCGGGCCAGGCGAGGGTGCCCGCGATGAGAAAGAGGATGGCGCCGGTGACCGGGGTGAGAAGGACGGTCGCAAGCCAGAAGCGCCGGACCGAGAGATCGGACACCGCCGTCTCCGTGGACCCGGCCCGTGCGCTGTCGTCCTGGGTCATGGGAGCATCAGAAATCGGGCGCCGTACTGTTCGCTCGTTGCGGCCATCTCGAGCAGTATTCGCACGGGTCTCGCCGCTGGCCGGTCAGAGTTCGATGTACCACTTCGACGGCTTGTCCTTGCTGCCGTAGAAATGGATCGATTTCAGGTTCCTGCAGAGCGGGTGGAAACCCTCCAGGTTCTTGGTCTCCACATTATCGAGATCGACGAACTTGATCTCAGCATCGATGAAGCGTTGGTTGAAGAAGTTGGTGTTCTTGTCATGGCTGTTTCGGTAGATCTGGCTGTTGGCCATGATGAAAACCATATCCCAATGGTGACGCTCTCCGCCTCGCCGCGCGTGATCCGTCGCAATCACAGAGTCGTTCAATTCGACGACGAATGAGTTGGCGTCCGCTCTGGCCCGCTCCGAGAAATAGTGAGGGTAGGAGATTCCTCCGGTCTCCGTGTCGCGGGCGAAGAAGTCGAACACCCGCAGGTAGAACTTCTTCCCCCATTCGTTCTTTTCGAAGTAGTCGGGCATTTCCATGATGCAGGATACGAAGAAGAGCGACAGTTCGTCATCCTCGTTGACACAGTAGGTGAACAGATCGACCCGTTGCGCCTCCTTGTCCGTCTTCATCGTATCCATCGATGCGAGATACCAACTGAGGTAATAGGTCGGCTCGTCATCTTCTCTGCAGAGTCTCAGCTTGAGCGGACGCAAATTGGAAGGCAGCAGCGACTGCGCTTCTTCTTCGGTTATCTCGAAGTTGAAGTTGTAGCCTTCGTTGTAGTCGATCTGCAGGACCGTCTCTTTGCCGAAGAGCATTACGCTTCGAAGCAACCACTTGATCCCGCGAAAAGCGAAAGGTGTCTTGCCGGTCATTTTTCCATCCATCGCGGCCCTTCCCAGGGCGGGTTCAGAGTGTGCCTGCACCGAGTCTCAGTCGTTGTATGAGAGGGGGCAATGCCTGTAATCGCCATATCTTTGGACGTGTACGTCGTCGAGCGACTCGTGATACTGCTCGTTGTTGTAGTAGGAGACGAAGTCTCGGAGCGCCGCTTCCGCGCGCTCATCGACTTCGGCGTCGGGGCTCTCTTCGCCGGGTGGCCCTGGAGCCGGCTGACGG
>JAFDDH010000014.1 GCA_019310975.1 Deltaproteobacteria bacterium
CCGTGAGTCGAGCGGTGATCCACCACTGGCGAAGCTTGAGGCCGAGCACCTGGATCCCCCGGTTGGGAGCTTCGCGAAAGCATGGGTCGTCGTCCAGCGTGCCAAGGCCAGGGACACCCGCAGAGTCTCAGACGCGAACGGGACACCGAATCGCGTCTCACATCGCTGACACGGAGGGCCGATCCCAAGCCCATGCCTGCTTCATCCGCCTCAAAATCGATCCGAGGGCCAGAAGAGCGCGCCCGGCCGGCTTAACCATCGCGAGAGTAAGGGCGTGAGCCGGAGATGCTCAGTGTCGATTGCGAGCGTGCTACTCGCGTCGTGCGGCATGCAGTGGGCGAGTCAGCAGTTTGATGATCTTCTGCATGTACTCGATGGAGCCGCGGGACTCGACGTACTCGGGTCCCGGCTTCGGGACGGCTATGCCGCGCTCTGCCCAATAGAGCGCGGCCGGCATATTCTTCTCCTTGATCATCAGGTCGACCATGATCTCGTAATTCAGCGGCTCCTCCGGAGCGATCGAGAGCGCATCCCGAATGTGGCCGAGCGTCTTCTTCTTGCCACCGCCGAACATGCGCGGCAACGCCTGCGCGATCTGTGCCAGAGTCCGATGTGCGGCCGCACCGGCGAAGGTCGGATCGATCTCCGCAGACCGATCGAGGTGCTTCCGCACCTTCGGTAGGCCGACCAGCGAACGGAAGATTCCCACCTGCTCAGCCCACAACGCATGATTGATGCCGCTGAGAAGGTGGCAAGGACCGCAGTTTGGATCCTGGGCAAGGGCCCGATCCGCCGCTGCGCGGCCCTCGGCGTGAATCTGCTTGCGGTCCTCACTTGTCTTGAGAACGCGCATCCCCATGTAGTAGCAGCTCATGGAGAAATGCCAGCCGGCGACGGGGTCGTCGGGATTCTGTTGGTAGTGCTGCTTGAATAGACGATACGCGTCGCGACCGCGTCGACTGTCGGCCCGCTCGCGGTAGGCCTGACGGCCCTCTCCGAGCAAGCCCTGGTCGAGCTCGGGCTGGACGTCGAATATGGACGGCGGCAGCGCCGAGGCGGGAGGCGCTTGCACGATCGAGAACACCAAGACTGCAGACAACGCCCAGCGGGCGCAGAGTCCACGCACGTGCATCGTCCTGCATTTCGGGTGCTTCGGCATCATCCCTCTCTCCACATCCCTCTCTCCAGGGACTGGACATCGGCCAGGACCGGGTTGGAGGTTAGCTCAACGTTCTGGAGTCGGGTTCCACCGTGTCGGTGATAAGCGGGTTGCCGCCCGGCGGGGCGCGTTGCCGATGCGCAACAGTGGCCTGTTGGGAGCGAAATCATTCACGAGCCCACGGGGATGCGAAGCCTGGCTCGGAGTCACATGCAAATGCACCGGAACGGCGCGCGAACCGGTCGAGGAGGGGCGAGATCTCAGCTTCCCACCTGCAGGACCTCACGCTCGTACACATCGAGTGCGTCGTAGATCGCTACGGGCCGACACGCAGCGGCCTCGGCGCTCGGCAACGCCACCGCACCGCTCACCCCGATGATGCGTGCGACGATCGAGCGAATCGCAGAGAGCGCACCGTCCGCCTCGGGCACCAGTGCACGTGGATCGAATGTGTTGCTCGCGAGGCGCACCACCTGAAGCTGCTCGGCTTCGAGCGCAGTCCAGTTGAGCAGCAGATCAATCAGCAGTACCGGCTTGGGGCCGAGTCCGTGCACCGCCACGACCGAGACTGCTTCGATCCTGTGGTACTCGAGCTTGGCCCTGCGGTCGGCGGCCACCGTGAAGCGGACGACATCGTCCTGCAGACCGGTGAGCGCAGCCTCCACGACCTTGCAGCTACCAAAGCGCGCGCGGTCTTCGATGCCTTCGAGAACACCGAGCGAGACGTCGTCCCCCACACAGTCCTCGAGAGCATCCGACGAAAGCTCGAGCGGCGGCTCCGAATCGGCCTCCGGCATGGGCGCCTGGGGGACCGGCGGCGGGACGGGCGGCGGCACTGGAGGCGGCAGGGGCGGTGGGATGGCGGGGCCCGGTTGACCGGCTGCAAGCGGAATCGGCGCCACAACCACTCCGTCTTCCAGCTCGTCGGGTAGCTCGATCTCGCGGCGCTCGGTCTCGGCGCGGCGCATTTCCTGCTCGGCGACAACGTCCGGCGCCGCCTCGACGCCTGCGGCCTCGAACTCCTGGATCCAGCCCAGAATGCGCGCCCGCTTGGCCTCGTGGACGTCGCCGGATTGCAGGGCCACCCGCGCGGCGCGCAGCGCACTCGGCGGATCGCTCTCGCGCCCGAGCTCCACGGCGCGAAACGCAAGGCCGGTGGTGAGCCCGGAATTGCCGGGATCCACCGCGTGTCGAAGCGCACGGAGTGCGAGCTCTTGATCGCCGTCGGCGAGTAGCCCGGGCACGAACTTGATCAGCGTGCCGGGATCGACCAGCGCAGTGGGCAGGACGCGCAGCAGCTCATTCCAGTGGCGGATCGCCAGCTCGGTCTCGCCAGCGCCCATGCAGGTACGCACGAGACTGAGCATTGCCTCGCGCCCGAGCTCGGGCTGCTCGACCGCCAGGGCGGCATCCCAGAGTGCGAGCGCCACGTCACGATCGCCGGCCTCGGAGCGCCAAGCCTCCTGCAGCATCGCCAGCGCAGCCGCGTGATCGCCCTCTCCCCGTGCCGTCAGCGCCTCCTGGACGATCGGGTTCGTCTCGGCCAGGGTAACCTTCGCCTCGATCTTGGAGTCGATGTACTTCTCCTCGAGCCCGAAGATGCGCGCAGCGCCGACTGCAGCGGCGCCGAAGAGGAAGCCACCCACATGCGCCGAGTTGGCGACGCCGCTCTCTACGCCGCCGCTGTGCACCAGCCAACCCTGGAAGAGCTCGTTGAGCAGCCAGAGCGGCAGCATGACCCACGCCTTGGCCTCGAACGTGCCCCAATAGGGACGCAGACCAAACATGAAGAAGTACGCAAAGCGAATGTCCGTCTTCCAGTAGCGAATCAAGAAGGCGCCCAGAACGCCCGCGATGGCGCCGGATGCGCCGACCAGTGGAATGTCCTTGACCGGCGTGAGCAGCGCCCAGAAGAGCGCCGCGGACATGCCGGCCAGCAGATAGAAGCTGGCGAAGATCGGCCTGCCCAGACGGTCTTCGATGGCGGGTCCTGCGAGGAAGAGCATGAAGAGGTTGCCCAGGAGATGCAGCCAGCCGGCGTGCATGAAGATGCTGGTGATGAGCGTACCCAGGCTCCACTGGCTCGGCGTGAAGCCCCACTCCCGATACGGGTCGTGGGCGCCCTCGATCTGGGGCGGGAGTGCGCGCCCGAGCGCGATTTCCGTGAGCCGGTCGAGCTCGTCCTGCTGTGCTTTCCATTCATCCGGATCGTCTGGCGAGGTCGCCAGCGACTGGTCCTCGATCAACGCGAGGTATTGGGTGCGCTCGTTGGGCATCACGTCGTAGCCCACTTCGCTGAGGATCTCGGGCTGGGCTTCGAGATAGGCGTGATCGCGCCAGTACTCCGATGCCTCGTCCATCAGGAGCTGCGGGTCGTAGTCGTACGCGGGTCCGCTGGGATTGGTGGCGAGCAGGGCGAGCACGCAGATCGCCATGATGGCGAACGTCACCCACGGCAGGCGCCGCGTGGTAGAGTCCGCGTGGCCGATGGGCAGGATCATCGAAGCTCCCCGGGGCGGCGCCCCTGGGCATGGAATCGACCGAACGAAAGCCGCGCATGACACGCCAGAGGCGTGTGCCCGTGACTTTCAGCCTACTTCGACCGGCTCCATGCGGATTGGATCAGGCGGCGTGAGGCGGGAGCGTCCTCTGGCTCAGCTCCACTCTTCCAAGAGCCGGTGCTCGGCCTCGAGCGGTCGATCCGCGATCGAGCACTCGCGGTTGAAGAGCATGGTGGCCCGCGCATCACCGTCGTAGCGATCCCACTCGGGCAGCCGGTCGTGGCCAGGATTGCCATGCCGGGCAAATTCGATCCAGGCATGTTGCATGCGACCGGAGAGCCGCCGGACGGCGGTCGCAAAGCCCGTGAACGGGCGCGTGGCCGGGTGCGTGGTCAGCCCGAAAACGAAGGGCAATTCGATCGCATGGAAGGCGCCGAGCGTCCGCCCCAACGCGGGCGGGTGCCAGGTGAATAGGTAGGAGTAGACGTCGCCGCCGGCTTGCGCCTGGCCGGTGGCGAGCTCGGCCGCGGGGCGGTGGAAGACGCGGGCCGTCTGGAATGCGCTCCACACTTCGAAGGGTGTCGTGCGACCGCCGCGACTGCGAACGGCCTCGCGGTAGCGGTTCGCGGCGACCTCCGCCTCGGGGGCGTTCTTCGTGACCAGCGGGAGAAGGTCGTGGAAGCGCGCCACCAGCTGCTCTTCGCTCAGCGTCGGCAGGCCGGCCTCGATGGCGCTGAAGAGCTTCCACTCCTCGAGCGTGGTGCCGACCATCAGCGGCCGATCGGCCAGCCGCCCGTTCCGGATCGCATCCGCGGGTCTCTCGGTGATGAGCCTTCCGTCCACAGCGGGAAGCATCACCATCAGATCGGCGAGGCTCATCATCTTGCGGTTCACCACACCCTGAGCGCGAAGAATCTTCTCCACTGGGAGCTCGCCCAAGACTCGTGGGGTCCTTCGCGGATCGCCGAGTGCATGGAGGAAGAGCTCTCCGATGTTGTCGGCCTCCTCACGCGAAACCGACATGCGGCCCGCGGCGCTCTGCAGGATGGCACGATGGAAGAGCGGGCGCGCCTTCGGTGCCGCCAGCAGCGCGGCGATGCTCATTGCGCCAGCGGACTGGCCGAAGACCGTGACGTTTCCGGGATCACCGCCGAATCGCTCGATATTCTCACGCACCCACTCGAGTGCCGCGATCTGGTCGCGCGTACCCGGATTGCTCGCCTCCTCGAAACCACTTCCACAGACGCCATCGAGGTGGACGAAGCCAAGCGCGCCCAACCGGTAGTTGAGCGTCACGACGACGAGGTCGCCGCGTGCCGCCAGCATGCTGCCGTCGTAGACCGGTGTCGAGCCCGAACCGATCAAGAAGCCGCCGCCATGGATCCAGACCAGAACCGGACGGCGCGCATCGCCCAGACCAGGCGTCCAGACGTTTAGATAGAGACAGTCCTCCGACTGTCGCGCCACGCCTGCATTGAGGAAGCGCAGGCCGGGCACGGCGGCCTGAATCGGAACCGGACCGGGCCGCGTTGCCTTGAGGACGCCCGTCCAGGGCTCGGCCGGCTCGGGAGGCATGAAGCGGCGGACGCCAACCGGGGGTCGTGCGTAGGGGATGCCCTTGAAGGTCCGAATCCCTCGAACCTCGGTCCCCAGAACCCTCCCTCGACTCGTATCCACCGACGGCGCCAACAGCTGCTCCACGACCGTCCGCGCAGCGCGCGGACTTTGGGGGGGCCACCAGAGGATAGAGCACGGCTGCGAACCGCGCCGCGAGCCCCCTGGCTAGCTGCGGATCGCCTCCCAGCCGGCACGCACGCACGACTCCGGCACCTGATCCCGAATCACGACGCTTCCGATCCGATCAGGAAGAACGAAGCGCATGCGACCGCCGACCGCCTTCTTGTCCAGCTGCATGGCCTGCATGAGCTCATCGTCCATTGCGAGCTCGGTCTTGACAGGCAGGCCCGCGGCCTCGATGAGCTCGCGCAGGCGATCGTGGAGCGCGGCGGCGCAGAGACCGAATTCGGCGGCCGTACGCGATGCGGCAAGCATGCCGAGGCCTACGGCCTCACCGTGCTGGACGTGTCCGTAGCCCGATGTCACCTCGATGGCATGTGCAAAGGTGTGTCCAAAGTTCAGATGCGCGCGAACACCTTTCTCACGCTCGTCCTCCACCACGACGGCCGCCTTGATCTCGACGTTCTGGCGCACCAGCTCGACGAGCACAGCCGGATTCACTTCGAGGATCGCCTTGAGGTTTTCCCCTATATAGTCGAAGAGCGCGGCGTCGCGGATGACGGCATGCTTGATGCATTCCGCCAAGCCACAGCGGAGCTCGCGCGCTGGCAGCGTGCCGAGCATCAGCGGGTCGATCAGGACGACGATCGGCTGGTGGAAGGCACCGACGAGATTCTTTCCCTGGGGCAGGTTGACGCCGGTCTTGCCGCCCACGCTCGCGTCCACCATCGAGAGCAGCGTGGTGGGGCACTGCACGAAGGGCACTCCGCGTAGATACGTGGCCGCCACGAATCCCACAATATCTCCCGTGACTCCGCCGCCGAGCGCGATGAGCGGCGAGCCGCGCTCGAGATGGTGGTCGAGCAGCACCTCATAGAGACCGGCCACGGTGGACAGACTCTTCTCTTCCTCGCCCGGCGGAATCGTCGCCACCACCGGGTCATAGCCGGCGGACTCGAGCGAGGTGCGAAGAGCGTCACCGTGCAGCGGAAGGACACGGCCGTCGGCCAGGAGCGCACATCGATCATGTGGTGCGAGTGCGTACACGCGCTCGCCGATGTGCTCGAGCAAGCCGGGCTCGATCACGATGTCGTATCGGTGGTGTGGAAGCTCGACGGGGACGACGACCATTTGCAGACGTGTCTAGCACGAATGACTTCGATCGGCTCGAAGCGTGGGCACCAGGGCCAGCGCGCTCGAGTGGCCGGGTCGAGTCCGACGCCATCCGTCAGTCGTCGCGATTGATGCGCGCGTCCATCTCGAGTGCGGGTTGGTCCACAGCGGGCGTGCCCACGATCTCCGCCGGCACGCCCGCCACTGTACAATGGGGCGGAACATCGTCGAGGACGACACTGCCCGCGGCGATCTTTGCGCCCTCCCCCACTTCCACATTACCGAGCACCTTCGCACCCGCGCAGATCAGAACGCCGCGCCGCACCTTGGGATGGCGATCGCCGGTCTCCTTGCCGGTCCCGCCGAGGGTCACCTCGTGCAGCATCGAGACGTCGTCCTCGACGACGCATGTCTCGCCCATCACCACGCCGGTCGCGTGATCGATGAAGATGCCCTGCCCGATGCGAGCTGCCGGATGGATGTCCACGCCGAAGAGCTCGGAGACGCGATTCTGTAGATGCCGCGCCATGCTGGTGCGTCCCTGTTCCCAGAGCCAGTGCGCGATTCTATGCGTCTCCAGGGCGTGAAAGCCCTTGAAGTAGAGCAGGGGCACCCAGTACGTCGCACAGGCCGGATCGCGCTCGCGCGCGGCCGCCAGGTCCGCGCGCAGGGCCGCACCAATCGCGGGGCTCGCGCAGAACGCCTCGTCGATCATCTCGCGAAGGGGCGTCGCGGGCAATCTCGAAGTGGCGAGCTTCTCGGCGAGATGGAAGCTCAGGGCGTCCTCGAGACGGCTGTGTCCGAGCACCGTGGCCTGAAGGAAGCTTGCGAGCAGGGGCTCGCGCTCGACCTCGGCGGCCACGTCGCTGCGAATGCTCGACCAGATGGGATCGGGACCGCCGGACGCCGGCTCGCCGGGTGCAGGGGGGGGCGCCATCGCGTGGTCTCCTCGTCGCGGGCCGGCGCGCCCATGCAAGGACTGTGTGGGCGAGCCGGCCGGGAGTGTACCAGTCAGTGCCGGGTCGCTGGCGGGGGCCGGACGGATTCCGGCCGCTGCGCAGAATCACGCGACCAGAGCGCGAAATTCCACTGCAGCCCGAGGTAGAAGCGCCAGCGGACGCGACGGCCGCCGGAAGACGCGATCCCGGGGCCCGCGGCGGCGAGCCAGTGCATGCCCATGGGCGTCATCCAGTCCAGACCGAATGTGAGCCCTACCTCCCTGGCATGGTCGCGTGTCGACTCTCCGCCCCAGATCTCCGCCAGCAACGAGAGCGTGTCCGTGGCTGTCCAGCCGCCGTAGAGGATCGCAAACCATAGGTCCTCATCGTCGAAGTCCACCACATAGCCCCCGTCGACTCCCAGCGAGAGCCTCTGCCAGGTGTACTCGATCTGCGCCGGCAGGATCAGCGTGGTCTCACCGAGCAGCGGGAAGTTGATGGCTCCGGTCGGTGTGAAGGCCGCGTTCCAGTGCTGCCCGCGGAGCGGCTGCCACTTCAGACCGAGTGAGAGAGCAGCACTGCTCTCCGTGGCGAGATCCGGGGCGAACGTGAAGACCGGAGAGATCACGGCGCTCACGTCGAGGCCCTCGAAGACGCCCAGCGTCAGATCAGCCGCCGGTACTTGCAGGGCGACCAATTCCCCATACCCGAAGCCGCTGGCCGCGAGGATGACCTCGACCCGACCCGGACCGACGGTATGCGGATCATCCGAAATCAGTGGCGGACCGGCTTCTGCGGGCTCCACGATGAAAGTGAGGATGACGAGTAGAAACGAAGACCCATGACGCGTGCGGCTCGACGATCCCGAGCTTTCCGTCTCGTCAAGCAAGGTGGGTGGCTGCACTCACGGCTCGCGACGACGCGCGACACGGGAGTTCATTTCTTCGATCAGGCCATCGAATCCGCGCCGCTCGAGTAGCGTTTGATACTCGGCGCGCCGCATTGCCACCTCGCTGACAGTCGGCGGCTGATGGAGATCGACGATGCGCCAGCCCAGAGCAGTCGATCGGACCCGGTAGTCGATGTGGATATCCACGGCACGCCCGGGATAGTCGAGGATGCTCTTCACGAGCACGACGTCCTGCATCGGCCGCTGCCATCCGATCAGGCGGTACTGCTGGCTCCGATAGCGATCGCGGATGTCCGCGATGCTGGAGATGTGAAAGCGCTCGAAGGTCTCGATCCACAGCTGCTGCTGCTCCGGCGTGAGATCGTGCCAGCCCGGTCCGAAGGTACGCCGCGCCATCAGGGGAAGGTCGAAGGTCTCCCGGGCGACTTTCTCGAGCCGTGCGAAGCGGCCGAGGTAGCCCAGCTCGGTTGCCTCGCGCATCACGGAGAGGACATCGGCGTGCAGGCGCAGCACCACCGCCTGCGCGGCCAGCACGTCGCTGGGAACCTCCTCGTCCACCACCGGCATCTCGGTGCCGCCCGTGCCAATCGGCGCACCGTCGCCCATGCAGCCGCTCGTGACGAGCAGACACAGGGCCAGTCGGCCGAAGGCCATCGCCAACCTGCAACCCGGATTTCGCACAAGATCCTCCTCGCGTCCCGTGACGACTACGGGTCGGCGCCAGAATAGGTCATACGCGCCCGCTCGCGCTCGAGGGTCGCCAGCAACTGACGCGCTTCCAGCGAATCCGGCGCCAGCTCGACCAGACGCCGCGCGTACACGACGGCCTTCTCGAAGTCCTTCTGCTGGGAGTAGAGAAGCGCGAGTGCGTGTGGGTAGCCGGGCTCGCGTGGATCGATGCGGGTCGCACTCTTTAGAGCGGTGGCCGCCCGATCGGGATGCCCGAGGTGCTGCTCGGCGAGACCGAGGTTGTAGTGGACACGCGCGCGGTCGGGCAGACCCCGCGCCGCAGCACGCAACTCGCGCACGGATTCTGACATGCGGCCGGGCTGCGCGGCCAGCAGGAGCCCGAGCGAGTAATGGAGCTCGGCGGGCTCGGCGCAATGCGCGATGCCCGCGCGCAGCACGGACTCGGCATCCCCTGCACGACCGATCCGATCGTAGAGCTGTGAGAGGTTCGCGTAGGCGGGGAGAAAAGTCGGATCCAGCTCTGTCGCACGAAGGTACTCGCGCTCCGCGTCGGTCATCCTACCGAGCGCCGTATAGAGCACGCCCAGGTTGAGGCGGCCACCGGGTAGATCCGATGTCGCGCGCTGCGCGGCCTCGTACTCGTCGAGCGCTCGGCGCAGCTCGGGTCGCCTGGCGAGCGCGGGATCGGCACCGAGGCTCGCGGCGAGCTGTGCGGCGGCCTCGATTCGGACCGCGCGAATCGGATCGTCGAGAAGCGGCGCAAGCACGGCCGGGCGCTCGGCGGGAGGCAAGAGAGCGAGGGAGCGGGCGGCCAGCGCGCGCACCAGAGGATCGGGATCACGTGTCGCTTCGACCAGCTCCGCGAGCGCCCCTGCTCCATATCGCGGCAGCAACGACACCGAAGTGGCGCGTACGATCCCGGCGTCCAGGTCGGATCCGAGCAGCGAGAGCAGTGGCTGCAGCGCATGGGAGCCGCCTGCGCGACCATCGTGAATGGCAGTGCCGTAGTCGGCGCCGCGCCGGCGCTCCGGACCGTACCAGGCCTCTACCTGCGAGACCGCCCACGAGCTCGACTGGTCGCCATGGCAGCCGTTGCACGCATTCGGAACACCGAGCTTCTGTGAGAGATCGGGGCGTGGGACGCGCAGGCTGTGGTCGCGTCGCGGATCGATCACCATGTAGGTGCGTGCGGGCATGTGGCACGACACGCAGCGTGCGCCCTTCGACTCGACTGGATGGTGGTGGTGAGCCGCCGTGTCATAGCGACGCGCGATGAGTCCATCGAAACGCGACTGCGGCTCCGGCCGATGGCATTGCGTACAGAGTGCATCGCCCTCGGCGCGAAGCGAGAGCGAGTGCGGGTCGTGGCAGTCGCTGCAGCGCACGCCGGCCGCATACATGCGGCTCTGCACGAAGGATCCGTAGACGTAGACCTCGTCCAGGATCTGTCCATCCGCATAGTAGAGATGCGCATCCAGGGTGGCCGGCATGAAGTCGTCGAGCAGCGGGCGCCCATGGGCATCCTCGCCGCTGACGCGATGCCGGCGGGCGTGACAGCGCGCGCAAGCATCGACCTCGGTGCGTGAGTCGACCCGTGCCAGACTCGCGACGAGCCCGATACCTTCATGGCCCGGCGTCGAATCGCGGCTCTCCTCTTCAGCCCCGTCTCGCTTCGCTCTCGCCCAGCTCATGTGCGCGGCACCCGGGCCATGGCAGGCCTGGCAGCCCACATCGATCTCCGCCCAGGTGGTGCGATAGCTGTCGGTCGCCGGGTCGTAGCGCTTGCGCAGATTGGTGGAGTGGCATTCGGCGCACATTGCGTTCCAGGTCTGGTAGCGGCCGGTCCAATGCAATGGGTCGTCGGCCCCGATGCGCTCGTCGGGGTAGAGGTGGAACCAGCGCTCCCGCTCGACATCCCACGCCACCGGCAGGGCCTGCAGGCGCCCGCCCGGGAAGTGGACCAGGTATTGTTGTAGCGGCTCGACACCGAAGGTGTAAGCGATCACGTACTCCGCCGACTCGCCGCCCGGCCCCTCGGTGCGCGTCATGAATTGGCCGTCGCGTCGGAAGAAGCGCGTCTCCACACCGAAATATTCGAAGCGTGTATCGTCGAAATCGCCGAGTACCGTCTCTCTGGTGGCCGGCTGCATGGCCAGGTCGTGATGGGAGCCGCGGAAGAGATCTGCCTGCCGAGAGTGGCACGGGAGACAGCTTGCATCCGCCACGAAGTCGATACCGCCAGCCGGACTCGAACGATCCAGCACTGGAGCGGCGTGCGCGGGTGACGCCTGCGCGCGCACGGCTTCTTGCGCGGCTGTGGGCTCCGCGCCGAAGACCGGGATCCACGAGACGAGCAGCCACGTCTTCACGCTCCGCGCTCGCGCGCCGATTCGATCATTCTTGAGCACAGGCCCATGATGTCACAAGCGAATCCGTGACACCCGACCTAGGGTCTGGGCCGCACTCCCAGCCTCGGCTCGTAGTGGGTGATCCAATCGGCGATTCGTGAGCGGATCGGATCTTCGAGATGACCGCCGAAGAACTCGAAGCTCGCCCACGATTCCTGGCCACTGCGTCCGAGGTACTCGATCTCGTAGACGGCGGTCATCACGCCGGTGCGGAGCACGCCGTACTCGCAGTGGACGAGGATCGGATGGCCGGCTTCGCTGGCCAGCACGTCGAGCCAGCCCGCGAGCGACGAGTGGTTCGGCGGATGACCCGAATCGATGGGCAGGTCCACCATGCGCACGCTCTTCTCGTCCAGAAGCTCGGCCTGGGCGTCATGCCACGGCTTCTCGTTCTCGAGCTCGGAGCGTACGTTCACCACCGTGCGGATCCCGTAGCGATCGACCACTCTGGCGAGCTGCTCCGGGGACAATGTCGCACTGCGGTAGAGCACGCCGGGCGTGACTGTGAGCAGATGCTTCGGCGCGAGCCGGTGCGCGGCGGCGAGGGCGAGCGTGATTGCGAGTGACGTGACGAGCAGTGCGGCTGCAATCCGCCGACGCCTCGGCCGCGCCGAATCGCTCACCCGAGTGCCCCGGCCTCCTCGAGCGCCTTGATGCGATCTTTGTCGTAGCCGAGCACCTCGCCGAGCACGTGGTGATTATGCTCACCGACAGTCGGCGCCTTCGAGGGCGCGGGCAGCTCCTCGCCCACGATCTTCACCGGGAAGGGCAACATGTCGGCACCGTGCTTCTCGTGCGGAAGGAGCTGGAATCGATCCTTGAATTGCGGATCGTCTGCGAGCGTCTTCGGCGTGTTGACCGGTGCGATCGGAAAGTTCTTCTCGTCACCCAGTCGAATCCACGCTTCGGAGGTCTTCTGCTTGAAGATGTCGCGCAGCTGGACCTGTAGCTCGCGATTGCCGCGGGCGTGGTCGGCGAATTTCGAGCCGGGCCAGCGCTCGAATAGATCCGGGCGCCCCACGCAATCACAGAAGTTCTTCCAGAAGGCCTGCTCGGACGCCATCAAGAGCACGTGACCATCCGCAGACTCGTACATCTGGTAGCGAACGCCCTCCTTCATGCCGGCGGTGCCCGGCGCGCGGCGCACATAGTCGTCCGCCTTGTTGCCCGTCACTTCGTCCTCGGGCCGCTCGTAGGCGATCCAGGACTCGCTGCGGTACCAGTCCATATACGCCGCCGCGTCGGATTGGCCAATCTCCATCATGGAACCGCGCCCGGTCTCGCGCGCGCGGATCACACCGGCCAGGATCGTCATCGCGCCAAACATCGGCCCGGCATGCATTCCGATCGAGGCGTGCTCGGGGATGTAACAGAATCCATCCTCGTCGTACGCGGGGTTCACGATGCCCGCCCAGGTGTCGAAAGCAATTCCGTGCGCAGGGAGGTTCTTGTACGGGCCGGTCATGCCATAGCCCGAGATATTGCAGAAGACGATCTTCGGATTGAGGCTGGCGAGATCCTCGTAGCCGAGCCCGCGCCGCGCAAGCGAGCCCGGCCGCATCGCCTCTACCACTACGTCGGCACCGCGCACGAGGTCCTTGTAGACCTCGACTCCCTCGGGCGTGCGCAGATCGAGGGTGATGCTCTTCTTGCCACGGTTGATGTGGTAGTGCAGCAAAGAGACACCGCCGATGATGGGCCACGTCATCTCGCGCACGTAGTCGCCCGATGGGGACTCCACCTTGATGACGTCCGCACCGAGATCAGCGAGATGCGTCGTGATGGCGGCGGGACCGAGCAGCGAGCTCTCGATTACGCGGAGACCGGCAAGCGGCGTGCGAGCCTCGTTCGTCATGCGGGCGTCCTCTCTGGTGTGCGTGGTCGCGGCCAGTTCAAAGGCGGTGCGGGCGCCCGGCCTCTGCTGCTCGGGTTGAACGCCCTACGCGCAGGCCGGCGCAGCCGCGCCCCCGGGGCCCGAATCACCCCGTCCTGGGGGCCGCAAAGTACTATGCGCGCCGGCGAGCCACAACCCGAACGAGCCCCTCTTCCATGGGGTCCGACCGCAGCGACGAGATAAGAAGATCGCTCGATCCGCTACGCTCGAATCCCCATTTCGTCGCTCGCGCGTCCACCGCCGTGCAGCGCGCTCCGCGCATCCGGAGATCACGGGCGGTGACAGAAGGAGTGGGCATGATGAGGCATGATGAAAGGAGAATGCGTGCGTGGAATTCGCACTCTGACTGAGACGGCCTGGTGCGGGACGCTCGCACTGACGGTTCTGGCGCTCGCTTTCACGGGCTGCGCACGCAATCCGGTCACGGGCCGGCCCGACGCCGTGCTGACCACCGAGAAGGGCGAGATCAGGCAGGGCAACGAAGCCGCCAAGATCGTCGAGCAGGAGATCGGCCTACTCGCCGACGCGGACCTCGAGAACTACATCGACCAGCTCGGGCAGCGGCTCGCCCTTCAGTCCCCGCGCACGAATCTCGTACACACTTTTCACGTGGTGGAGATGAAGGAACCCAACGCCTTTGCGCTTCCGGGCGGTCACGTCTACGTTTCGCGCGGGCTGCTCGCGCTCTGCAACTCCGAAGATGAGCTGGCCACGGTGATCGGCCACGAGATCGGGCATGTCGCCGCTCGGCACTCGGTGCAGCGACAGGCGGCCAGCGTACCTCTGGCGCCCGTGCGGCTCGCCGCCGGGATCGGGGGGGCAATTGCAGGCATCGTCTCGCCGGGCCTCGGAAAGTTGGTCGCCGGCGTCGGACAGCTGCCGGGCGCACTCGCCTTGGCGAACTACAGCCGAGACCAGGAGCGCGAGGCCGACCGCCTCGGCCAAGAGTTTGCGGCGGCGTCTGGATTCGATCCCATCGCACTCTCTACCTTCATGCACTCACTGGCTCGCGAAGAGGAGCTGGCCGGAAACGATCCCAACCGGCGCTCCTTCTTCCAATCGCATCCGCCGAGCCCCGACCGGTCCAGGGATGCCGTCGCGTTCGCTGCGGAACTGACCATCTCGACCGACCAGCCGCCGCCGCTTACCCAGCGGCGCTTCTTCTTCGAGGTGCTCGACGGCATACCGGTGGGCGACAACGCGGCAGAGGGTGTCTTCATCGAAGACCGCTTCCTCCACCCCGGTCTGCGCGTCGGCATGCGGCTTCCGAAGGATTGGAAGTACCAGAACACCCGCCGTGCACTCGTCGCGCAGCAGAAGGACCAGCTCGCCTACTTGATTCTGGAGATTGCCGACAAGGGCAGCGACCCGATGGAGGCTGCGCTGGTATTCGACAAGGAGGTGCAGCTCGAATCCTCGCCACGGCGCCTCGAGATCCACGGTCTGCAGGCGGTGGATGCCGTCACCACGGTGGGCCGCGGTCGGGACTCGGTCCGCCTGCAGCTCACGTGGATCTCCCACGACGGGCTCGTCTACCGCATCATGGGTGCTGCCTCCCCGCGTGACTTCGACTCCATGCTCTCCACGTTCAACGAGTCAATGGGCAGCTTTCACGTGCTGAGTGCGTCCGAGCTGAATGAGATCCACCAGAACACACTGCGCATCACCACGACAAAGAAGAGGGAAGACCTCGAGCAGCTCGGCAAGCGCACTCGGAACCAATGGCCGGTCGACCAGACCGAGGTGGCGAACGCACTCGAGAATGGCATCGCGCCGGCCTCGGGATCGCTCATCAAGATCGCGAAGTCGGAGCGATACGTGCCGCCGCCCGAGGAGAAAGGGGTGGCGACCAAATAGCCCTTGGGAGAGTGGTCGCAGCCAAGACCGCGCCCTCTGGAGCAGAGGCAGGAGGACGGGACGTGCACCAACCGCAGGGACGGATCCAGAAGGGGCTCCATGCCTTCGAGGTGCTGCGTGGAGCGGGTCTGCTTTCCCCCGCATTCCTCTACTCGGTCGCTCGCGCGACTCGCCGCCACGGCGCCTCCACCGCGATGGGGACCGCGGCCGCCGCCCTCGCCCGCCCGGGCGAGCTGGCGGTTCTGGATGAGACTGGATCCACCACCTTCGAGGGCCTCTATCACCGCATGCTCTCGATCGCGCACGGGCTCCGGGACCTGGGCGTGGGCGAGGCAAGCAAGATTGGTCTGCTCGCGCGCAACCATCGCGGCTTCATCGAGGCACTCGGCGGGGCCACGCTGCTCGGCGCCGACACCTGTTTCCTGAACACGGGCTTCGCCGGACCCCAGCTGCGCGATGTACTGCAACGCGAGGGTATCGAGCTCGTCCTCTACGACGATGAATTTGCAGGGATCGTGTCGGCGGCCGGCGAGGACATCGTCCGCGTCCGGGTCTGGCGCGAGCACGACACACCTGATACGCCCGCCTCGCACCACATGGCGGGCGAGACGGTGACCTCGATCGACGAGCTGGTCGAGCGCTACCCGGCAACGCCGGTCAGGCGGCCGAGCCGGCCCGGCCGTGGCACTCTCCTCACGTCGGGCACCACGGGTACGCCCAAGGGTGCGCAGCGATCCGCCACGAGCACCGACGCAGACTCGGCGATTGGGATGCTCGACGCGCTCCCGATCCGGGTCGGACGACGCACGCTCGTGAGCGCGCCACTCTTCCATGCGTGGGGACTCGCACATATGCTCATGGGCACCCTTCTGCGCTCGACGTTCGTCCTGCAGCGGCGCTTCGATCCCGAGCGGATCCTGGAGGCAATCCAGCGGCATCGAGTCGAAGCCCTGATCGTGGTGCCCGTGATGCTGCAGCGCATTCTCGCACTGGGCGAAGATGTCTGCGGCAAGTACGACACCCGCTCGCTGCAGGTCACACTCTCGAGTGGATCGGCGCTGCCGGGCGAGCTGGCTCTGCATTGGATGGACACCTTTGGCGACAATCTCTACAACTTCTACGGCTCTACTGAGGTCGCACAGGCGACGATCGCCGGGCCCGCGGACCTGCGCGCAGCACCGGGCACGGCGGGACGCGTGCCAGTCGGCACGACGGTCAGGATTCTCGATCACGAGGGGCGCCCGCTGCAGACCGGCAAGACCGGGCGGATCTTCGTCGGCAACAAGGGCCAGTTCGAGGGCTACACGGGTGGCGGCCACAAAGAGATGGTCGACGGCCTGATGTCAATCGGCGACATGGGACACTTCGACGAGGAGGGACGCCTCTTCGTCGAAGGACGCGATGATGACATGATCGTGTCGGGTGGAGAAAACGTCTTCCCAAGTGAAGTCGAAGACCTGCTCTCCGATCACCCGGACATCCTCGAGGTCAGCGTGATCGGCGTGCCCGACGACGAGTTCGGTCAGCGGCTACGCGCCTTCGTGGTGGCGCGCGAGGGGGTCACGCTGGATCCAGATGCGCTTCGGACGCTTGTCCGGCAGGAGCTGGCCCGCCACAAGGTGCCGCGCGACGTCATCGCCCTCGACGAGATCCCGCGCAATCCGGCCGGCAAGGTGCTCAAGCGGGTGCTGCGCGAGCATCCGGGCGACGCATAGCCGAGAGCCTCCGCCAGAGCGCGCGAATGTCTTCCTCCAGAGCCGGGCGGCGCGGATGGCTCGGGTCGCCAGCGCCAGCGAAGACATGCGCCTCTCCGCGACCCGGATCGAAGGCCGGCCACTCGGAGAGCGCGGCGTGACACGGATCGCCGCTGCGCGCAAAGGCCAGCCACGTAGCCTGCATCGTGTCGGAGAGGCGGAGCGAGCTCGGCCGCATGCCGATCCACGGTCTCAGCGTCGGCTCTCGCAGCGTCCCGAAGACGAAGGGGATCTCGATTGCGTGACAGGCCCCGATGCGACGGGGCGCGATGCGTGGTGCCCAGTCGAAGCGGTAGAGCCATCCGGCACCGCCCGAGCGCGCGTGGCGCTCCACCAGATCCACGGCCGGCAGCCGGAAGACCCGATCGGTCTGCAGCGCGACCCAGACATCGGCAGGTGAGCGGCGCCCGCCCGACTCCGGACAGCGCCCGTAGACCTCGAGCAGCTCGTCGACGACACCCGGCGACGCCACGCCATCGCGTGCGAGCGTCCGCTCCACGTAGCCGCGCAGTGTGACCCCATCGAGGCTGCGACGCTTGGCGTCGGTGGCGGTGAAGAGCTTCCACTCCTCCAGGTTGGTCCCCACCAGGATCGGAAGCGTCGACGGTGTATCCGCATTCGTGGGCAGGACCGGCACCACGTCATCGTCCACCACGGGTTGCCAAGCCAGCATGCCGAGGGGGAGACGATGGCGTGCGCTCACCCGAGCTTGGGCGCGCAGGATCTCCCCCGGGTCGAGGCCGCGCAGTCGATCGATCACATGCGGACTCTCCGGATCGATGCAGAGCGCATCGAGCAGCGCCGCGGTCACGCCGCGCGCCTCTTCGGCGCCGAGCACGTTGCGCATTGCGCCGCTCTCCAGGATGGCGCGCGCGAAGAGCCCGCGCGCCAGCGGCGAGGTGAGCAGCACCCCGATGCTCATCGCGCCGGCCGACTGACCGAAGACGGTGACGTTCTCGGGATCCCCGCCGAAGCTCTCGATATTCTCACGCACCCACGAAAGGGCTGCGATCTGGTCGCGCAGCCCTACGTTGGTATCGGTCGCCGCACCGCCGAAGGCGCGAAGATCCAGCGCACCCAACGCGCCGAGCCGGTAGTTGATCGTCACCACCACCACATCGCCGCGCCGCACCAGCCGATGGCCTCCGTATACGTACCAGCTCCCCGAGCCGTGGTTGTAGCCGCCGCCGTGAATCCAGACCATGACGGGTCGCCGGGTGGCGCGGCCGGTCGGTGCAAAGACGTTCAGGTGCAGGCAGTCCTCGCTGGCACCGGCCGCCGGCACAGCGCTCCAACGCCTGATCCGGAGGCCGGCCGCGGTGCGCTGGTGGGCGGCCGCACCGGGTCGCCGCGCGTCTCGCACGCCGCTCCAATGCGGGGCCGGCCCGGGGGCACGAAATCTGCGCTCGCCCACGGCACCCGGCGCATAGGGGATCCCGCGGAAGACCTGCACGCCGAATTCGTGCGTACCCTCCAAGGCGCCGACGGGTAGCTTCAGCCGAACGCTCACGCGTTCGCTTGCAAGAAGCCCCGCAGCAGCGCATTCACCCGCTCCGGATTCTCCTGGTGGACGAAGTGCCCGGCCGCTTCGATTCGCTCCACACGCAGACCGGCCGGGAAGAGGCGTTCGGGAATGTGATCGAATAGGCGAGTGTCGAGGCAGCCGTCGGTGGCCCCGGTGATGGCCAGAGTCGGGACTTCGATGGGGTGATTGGTCAGCTCGTTCATACGCCTGGATTCGTCGAGCCACGGATTCAACATGGCGCGGTAGTAGGAGAGCGCCGCACGCTTTACACCCGGCTGACGGAAGGTCCGCTTGAGCACCTCCATGGCCTCGGGCTCCCACTCGAACCCGGGCGACCAATCGCGCCACAGCCGCTCGATGAACGCGTAGTCGTTGCGTTCGACCACGAAATCGGAGAGCCCGCGCAGCTGAAAGAAGAGCGCATACCAGCTCTTGCGCAGCTGCGCCGGGAGCAGGCTCAGCGCACTGCGCTCGCGCATGGCGGCAAAATGCGGCACCGCGATGGTGGTGAGCGAGCGCAGCAGATCCGGGCGCTGCGCGGCCACCAGGTAGGCGACGATGCCCCCCCA
Source organism: Deltaproteobacteria bacterium (assembly GCA_019310975.1). Lineage (GTDB taxonomy): Bacteria > Myxococcota_A > UBA9160 > UBA9160 > UBA4427 > JAFDDH01. Next base: position 19,056 of record JAFDDH010000014.1, read on the forward strand.
ATCATGCCCCACCAGATGCAGTGGCCCCAGCGTCTTCGCCCATTCGATCACATCCATGGCAACTCGCATCGGGTGATAGTGCACGCTTTCGGGACCTGGCTGGGTGGCGGTCTCGTAGCCGCGCAACGCAGGCGCGTAGGCGCGGAATCCGCCGGCCGCCAGCACCGGCAGCTGGTGCCGGAAGGAGTGCAGATCATCGGGGAAGCCGTGCAGGCAGAGCACGGGTGGGCCGTCGCCCGCGACCCGTGCGCTGAAGGTCATCCCATTCGCCCGAAGTGCGGCTGTCTCCACGGGACCTCCTGTTCACCGCCTCCACCGCCTGCACTTCTCGTCGCGTGCGATCTGCACGCGGACACGATCAGCGAACGGGGCTGCGATCGCAGAGTGTATACTGGCCCTGGCCGAGCGGTGTAGGCCACTCGCGGAGTTCGATTCGTGCGCAAGCTGTTGGCTCTCGCCATTCTCATTGCCTGCTTCATTCCCGGCATCGGGGCCGGGGAGGAGTCGACGACGTCCGGGCCGGCTGCGGTTTCCGCGCGCGGGCCCTCGACCCAGCTGGGAATCGGCGGACATCCGCAGACCCTGGACCGACGCAGGCTCGCGGCCACGCAGAGGACGTCCCGCCTCGCAATGGATCCACGCATGAACGCGCTGCCCGGCGCGCAGGACCCCGACATCCGCCAGCTCTGGGAGCTGGCGCTATCGCTCGAGGACCGCGGCGAGAGAAAGAAGGCCGCGAGCGTCTACGAGAGCATCGCGCCGCACATCCAATTCTCGGCGGCCGCGCACTGGCGGATTGCCCGTATGCACTGGCGGATCGGTGATCTCATGCCCAACAACGAGATCAAGGGCTCGGGCGCCTATGCGCAGTACAGAATCGCCGAGAGCTGGGCGCGGCGTGGGCTCGAGATCGATGAGAAGTGTGCGGAGTGCATGCTCTGGCTCTACGCCGCTCTCGGACGCATCACGGTCTCAGAGGGACTGCTTTCGGGCGTGAAGTATGCGCGCACCATGTCGACCCTACTCGACGACGGCATCGCACTGCAGCCCAGCTATCGCGACAGTGACATCAACTCGACGCTGGGCAACCTCTACTACGCGCGCGCGATCTTCAACCGGATGGTGCCGGACTGGTGGTGGTTGGGCATCCTGGTGGGCGTGCGCGGCGACAGGGAGCAGGCGCTTCGGGACATCGACCAAGCGCTCGCCCTGAATGGCAACCGGATCGACTATCAGGTCGAGAAGGGGGCCGTGTTGATGTGTCTCGGGTCGACGAGGAGCCGCGAGCAGCGCATCGAAGAGGGGCGCGTCGTACTGCGCGAGGCGATGACCTTCGAGCGAAGATTCGAGACCGACGAGCTCGATCTGCAGCTGGCCCAGCAGATGATCGAGACGCCCGAGAAGGCCTGCGGATTCACCCGCGAAGGCTTCGTCGACGTCGCGGGCGAGGCCAAGAAGCTCTAGCCCGGCTAGATCAGAGCTCGCCGAGCAGATCGAGGGCCGCCGACGCCAGGCCGTCCACCTGATCGCGGAAGAGGTCGGTGTCGGCCTGATTGCCCATCACGCCCTTGAGATAGCGCGCCAGCACGCCCTCCACGATGGCGGCCAGGCGCCAATACTGAAACGCCCGGTAGTACGCGATGCCACCGGCGTCGCGCCCGGTCAGCGCCTCGTAGCGTGCCACGACCTCTTCACGCGCCGCGAAGCCCTCCGCCGAGGTGGGTGACATGGCGGCCCCGCGACCGGTTGGGCCGGCCTCGCCGGGATGCGACCAGTTGTTGAGCAGATAGCCGAGATCCGCGAGCGGATCTCCGAGGGTGCAGAGCTCCCAGTCGAGTACGGCCGCGATGTGCCCCTTATCAGTGGTCAGCATATTGCCAATCCGATAGTCGCCGTGCACGATGCCACTGCCCAGCTGCTCCGGCTTCTTCGCCTCGAGGCCCGCGAAGACCTCCTCCATGGCCGGCAGCTCGCGGGTCTTCGTCTTCTCCCACTGCGTACGCCAGCGCTTGAGCTGACGCGAGAGGTAGGCCTCCTTGCGGCCGAGATCGCCGAGCCCGACGTCCTCGGGTACCACGCTGTGCAACGCGACCAGCACCTCGATGACTTCATCGCCGAGGCGCCCACGCGCGCTCTCGTCGAGCCTCTTGGCCGTCTGTATCTGATCCCCGAGCACGTAGCCGTCCACGTAGGCCATCACGTAGAAGGGCGCGTCGTTGATGCTCTCGTCCTCGCACAGGCCGAGTGCGAGCGGGACCGGCACAGCGGTGTTCGCCAGGGCTGAGATGATGCGATGCTCGCGCGCCATGTCGTGTGCGGTGGCGATCACGGCGCCAGTCGGCGGACGGCGCAGCACGAACCGATGGCCCGCCGCGTCATCGACCTTGTAGGTGAGATTCGAGTGCCCACCCTTGATCAGCGAGAACTCGAGTGGCGGCACGGCATCCTCGACGTGCTTGGCGAACCACTCGTTCAGCCCCTCGGCCCGGATCCCCTTGATCGTCATCGATGCCACCCCTTCGTGTGCCCGCCCGGCGCCCCGGTCGAGTATACAGGCGCGAAAGCCCGATCCGGCAGCGAGGCACGAGGCTATCATGTCGGGAGCATGTCAGGCGCATTTCAGGAGCATGTCAGGACAAGGTCGAATCCGATGAATTTCAGCCGCGAGACGGGGAAGGGGCGCAGCACCCTGGACCTTGCGAAGGGGATACGCGATGGACGCAGACCGCATCCGCCCGCCCGCCGTGGCGGGCCGCTTCTATCCGGGTGATCCCGCCGAACTCGACGCATCGGTGCGGAGCCATCTCGCGCTCGCGCGCAGCGCGGCGGAGGATGAGCCACCCGATACGCATCTGAAAGCCGTGATCGTCCCGCACGCCGGGTTTGTGTACTCGGGCTCGGTAGCGGCCAGCGCCTATCTGCGGGTGGCCGCCGTGGCGTCGCGAGTGCGGCGCGTGGTCCTGCTCGGCCCCTCGCACCGGGTCTTCGTCCAGGGGCTGGCCAGCAGCAGCGCGGATGCCTTCGCGACGCCGCTTGGCAGGGTCCCACTCGACCGCGATGCGATCGCGCGCGCGGAGACCCTGCCCGCGGTGGTCGCCGACGACACCGCTCACGCAGACGAGCACAGCCTCGAGGTGCAGCTGCCCTTCCTGCAGTCGGTGCTCGGCGATTTCCTGCTGGTGCCCTTCGCGGTGGGAGAAGCCAGTACCGAGGAAGTGGACGAGCTGCTCGAGCTGCTCTGGGGCGGCGACGAGACGCTGATCGTGATCAGCTCCGACCTCAGCCACTACTACGAGTACGACACGGCTCGCCGCCTCGACCGGGCGACGATGCGCGCCATCGAAGCCCTGGATCCGGAGGATCTCGACGCCGAGTCCGCTTGTGGTCGGATTCCGGTGTGCGGTCTGCTCGCCGCGGCCCGCCGATACGGTCTCACCGCGCGCACATTGGATCTGCGCAACTCTGGCGACACCGCCGGATCGCACGACCAGGTGGTCGGCTACGGGGCGTGGGCATTCGCCTGAACCGAGCGGTCGTGTCGGTCGCCTTTGCCCCGGCTCGCCCGGGGTGCTTCAATCGGCCTGGGGCGGGCTCGATCGATCCGGCCCTCGTCCCCTGCACGGACCGGAGTCTCGAGTGAGCCAAGCAAAGCCCCAGGTCGAGGCGCGCCGCGGCGCCCTCTTCACCCTTGTCACCTGCGTCACCCGCGTCACCTGCGTCACCGGCGTCACCGGTCTGCTCCTCGCACTCTCGTTGGTCGCCGCGGGCTGCGGGGGCGGCGGCCAGCCGCAGCGCAAGCAGACCGTCCTCGCCACCGACTTCGACGACGCCAAGGTGGGCGAGGAGTCGGCGCGCGGGATGGCGGCCGAGATGGGCATCGTCGACGACCCGGTGCTGACGAGATACGTCGAGAAGATTGGCATGCGAATGGTCCCCTTCGCACCGATCCGGCCCTTCGTCTACAAATTTCACGTCGTCGATCAATCCGCCCCCAACGCCTTCGCGCTACCCGGCGGCTACATCTACATTTCGCGCGGCCTGCTCACACTGGTGAACTCCGAGGACGAGCTGGCCTGCGTGGTGGGGCATGAGATCACCCACGCCGCCGAGCGACACGCAGCGGGACGCCAGGAATACATGCGGCGCATGAACCCGCTCGCGATGGGCTACCTGCGCTACGGACAGATCCAGGCCTACGGCCGCGAGCACGAGCGCGACGCGGACCGCGGCGGGCAGATCATCGCCTCGCGGGCCGGCTACGACCCGATGGGCATGGCGAAGTTCATGCAGGACCTCGATGCGATGACGCGCCTCGAGCTGGGCTGGTCGCGGCTGCCGAGCTTCTTCGACAGTCACCCCTCCTCGCCCGAGCGCGCAGCCACGGCGGCACAGCGCGCGCAGAGCCTCTCGTGGATCCCACAGCCCCACGTCGCCAGGACCCAGGAGGACTTCCTGCACAAGCTCGAGGGCCTCGTGCTCGGCAACGACCCCAAGGAGGGCGTGTTTCGCGGCGAGACCTTCCTGCACCCGGACATGAACTTCGCGCTGCGCTTCCCGGACGGCTGGCAGCTGGTGAACTCGCGCCGGGCGGTGGGCGCCATCGAGCCGCACGGGGACGCCATGATCTCGATGACGGTGGCGGGCCCCGGCGACGATCCCGAGGCCGCCGCGCAGCTCTTCATCCACGGCGAGCTCAGGCAGGCGCGCGGCCAGGTCACGCGCGCCCAGTCGATCAGGGTCGGCGACTACGAGGCGTACCGAATCGAGATCGAGGTGGGAGCCGTGAAGACCGGCGGGCACCTCACCTTCCTCGCCCACGAGGGCATGATCTACCGCATCGACACCATCTCCAGGGCCGGCAAGGTGAGCCAATTCGAAGGACGTGGCCGGGCCGTGGTCCGCAGCTTCCGCGGACTCACGCCCGAGGAGCGCGAATCATTCAAGATCGTCACCCTCGGGCTCGCCAAGGCGATGGAGGGAGAGCCGCTCGCGGCGCTGAGCGCCCGCTCGGGCAACGCCCTCGATCTGGGCACCACCGCGGTCCTGAACGACATGCACATCGATACGCGGCTCCGTGAAGGTCAGCTCGTGAAGATCGGTGTCGCGACCCCCTACGTGCCCGAGGCCGCGACGCCGCCCGAGCCGCACGATGTCGACAAGCGGAGCTCGCAGGGCGGGGTGTGATTCGGCTCACCGCGACGCAGAGTCCCGTGTCGCATCGGACGGACCGTTCGCCCGCGTCCGATCGCGGTCGAGCATTCCGACAGAATCATTTTCGCCCGGCATGGATCCGTGCGACCCTCGGCCAGGCATTGGCATCGCGGAGACAGGCGATAGGTGCCGGCCTCGGGGGTGAGGGGTGATCGACGTACATCCTCGGCCGTGTGTATCAAGCGGCTGCGATGTCGGGTCGATGTACTCGGCAGCGCGACATCCGCACGCGAATCCTGGGGAACCCGTCATGAAGACTCGATCCATCCAACGCTCGATCCTCTGTGGGCTGATCTGCACCCTGCTGCTTGCACCCGCCGTGGCGATCGCCGACTCCTGGAGCTTCGTCGGATCGCGCCACCAGGCGATGGGCGGCACGGGCGTCGCCTTCTCGGACGACAGCACGAGCGCCTACTGGAACCCGGCGAATTTCGCGTGGCAGAAGGGCTGGGACGTTCAGATCCCGATCACGTTGGACGCCAACGTCGAGAATCAGGCGATCCAAGGGATCAGCAACCTGATCGTGACGGCGGCAGATCTCGAGCAGGACATCGAAGACTTCCTCAACTGCCCGCTGGGCTGCTCCGGCACCCCCCCCAGCGGACAGGCGCGGGAAGAGCTGATGGGCTTCCTGCTCCAGCTCGCCACCTACGGCCAGAACGGAGAGGCCGTGCACGCCAACTTGTCGATCGGACTGTCCGGGCGGTACAACAGCATGGGCTTTTCCGCTCTCTCGCTGACGACCGCTACGGTCTTTCCGAACGTCGACCTCGAGAACGTGGGCCTCAGCTCGGTCGATTTCGACGTGATCATCGGAACCGGCCAGGTCCCGGTCGACTCCGGTCTTGCCGCCCAGATTTCAGCTCGCGCCGATGTGACGCTCTTGCCCCAACAAGTCCAGCAGCTCGTGTGGCTGGCTGAGCTGGCCGGTGGCAATACGAGCGATCCCCGGATTCGAAGCTTTCTCGGCACCCTGGCCGCCAACACCTCCCAGGACACCAACCCCTTCGCGTCCAACGACACCGGTGCCCTCACAGCGGGCGTCTCGACCCAGGAGTTCGGCTTCAGCTACGCGCACAAGATCCCCCTCCCCTTCCACTCCAGGACGGGGCGAGCCGGCCGATCCATCCTGCGTTACCTCGACAACCGCACGTCGCTCGGCGTAACCCTCAAGTACATGCTGGGCATCACCTTCCTGAAGACGTTCCAGTACGCGGACACCGACAGCACGGGCGACATCTTCGGCGAGTGGATCGACTCGGGAGACAGCGAGTTCAGCCACAACTTCGGCCTCGACCTGGGCTTCTCGTGGCGGCCGCTCGACTTCGTGAACGTCGGGCTGGTGGCGCGCAACGTGAACAGTCCGGCCTTCGACATCGCGCCCTTCATCAGCCCGACGACGGGCCAGTACGTCACCGAGGTCGAGCTCGACGCCCAGGTCCGGATGGGCGTCGCACTGATTCCGATCCGCCACCTCACGCTGGCGATGGACATCGACCTCACCGAGAACCAGATCAAGACACTGCCGGGCTTCAGGTCGCGAATCCTCTCACTCGGGGCCGAGTACGACCTGCCGATCGGAAAGAACTTCGGCCTGGCGTTGCGCGTGGGCGGCTACAACAATCTCTCGGGCAGCGTCAATCAGGACTGGGCGATCACCGCCGGCCTGGGCCTGCGCGTGGGCCTCTTCCAGCTCGACGCCTCGCTGGGCAGTTCCTTCGACGACGAGATCATTCGAACCGATACCTATACCTATACGACGCTACCGACCCGATTCAATGTCGGCCTGGGCCTCAAGTTCGAGAAGAGCTTCTAGGCCGCCGTCGCAACGGGGCTCAGAGACCGAAGGGGCCCAGCTCGCCGTCGTCGATCAGGCTCTTGAGGTGTCGGTCGAGACGCGGGTTGGCGCCGAGGATGCGGCGCAGGCGGGCCTTCTCGAGCACCAGCACCCAACACTTGCCGTCCGCCACGACGCTGGCGCGCGCGAACTCGTCGCGGGCCGCCGAGCGCGCGCCGAAGACGTCGCCGGGTGCCAGACTGCCGAGGAGCTTGTCGGTCTCGTCGTCCTCGACGTCCATCGTGCCCGCCAGGAGCACGAAGAGCCCTTCCCCGGGCACTCCCTGCTCGAGAACCGGGACCGCGTCCTGGACCTCGAGGAAGCGGAACTGGCGCGCCACGCTGGGTCGATCCGCGCGGCTGAACGCCGCAAAGAAGGGATGCGTGCTGATCTGCCGGTCGATCAGCCGCTGGCGCAGGAAGCGCAGCAGCACCTTGGACATCTCGGGCCGACCGCGGATCAGCGACCACATCAACTCGCGATCCATCCCGATCAGTCGCGAGTCGACCAGCGCCTCGATGGTTGCGTTGCGCGGCTGGTTGGTGACGAGTCCGGCCTCACCGAAGAACTCGCCCTTCTCGAGCACCGCCATGCGCGTGCGCGGCGGCCCTTCGGCGATCGGAATCACGGCGCCCTCAACCACGACGTAGAGACAATCCGCCGCTTCGCCCTCACGAAAGAGCGTCTCGCCCTCGTCGATGCGCACCACGCTCACCAGAGCCATCAGCCTATGCAGCGTCGCCGCATCCAGAGACCCGAAGAGCGGTATGTCCGCGAGCTCGCGACTGGCCACCGGCGACTCGACCAGATCGTCCGTTGCACTCGGGAGAGCGGTGACCCCGGTGCCGCCGGCATGCAGCGGCTCGCTCGCGTGCACGGCGTCGACGAGGTCGACGTCCAGCTCGCCGAGCGGGTCCAGACCGCTGCCCGTCTCGTCGAGCGGAATCTCGGCCACGCGCCTGGGATCCCCGTCGCCGAGCTGGACGCCGCGCGATCCCGGAATCACCTCGGTGAGCTCGAGCTCCTCGAAGGGGGCGCGCGGATTCTGCGGCATCGAGAAATCGTCCGCCCCCGTCTCGATCGCGGGCGCCGTGCGCGGAGCAGTCTCGGGCCCACCGGGCTCCGTGTAGAGCAGATGCAGACAATCGAGGGTGGCGGGGTGATCGGGCTCGATCTCCAGGATCTGCTGGCAGGTCGCGATGGCGGCCAATACCTCGCCCGCGTCGATCTGGAGCTCGAGCGCGCGCGTGAAACGCGTGAGCGCCTGATCGCCATCGCCGAGCTCGAGAAGCGAGCGGCCCGCGCGCTCCAGCCAGGTCGGGTCGTCGGGCTCCAATGCCTCGAGCTGCAGGTAGACTTCCAGCGCGGACGCGTGATCACCCGAGCGCAGGGCGAGGGAAGCCTTGCGGCGCAGCTCCTGGTGATGGGGAAGGGCCATTCTCTCCTTATCGCTCCATCGGTCCTCGCGCTTGACCGGCGGGCAGCGGGCTCTCGGGGGGGCGTGGACGCATCGAGGAGCGGGACGCCGACGTGAGCCCCGTCACCGGCGGCGTCCGCTTCGGGGTGCGCGATTCTTCGCTTCACCCGCTCTGGTGAACGACCGAAGCGGGGAGACCCCCCCGTGGCGCGGAGACGTCATGGCGATCAACCCCTCCGAAGCCCGAGTCCTGCTCGGCACCCTGCTGCAGCCCTATCGCGAGGTGGGCTATCGCCAGTGAGGCGTATGGTGGGGCATAGTGAGGTGGTGATCACCAGCGGGCCCACCGGCGCCCGCTACCGCCTCGAGTGCTTCGTGAGCCGCGTGGACTCGCGCGAGCAGACCGTCAGCGTCTCCGCCATCGCCAGCGAGATCGGTGCCCGTCGCTGGCATCCCACTCAGATCGCCGTGGGCTTCAACGTCCTATCCGACGGATCGATCCGCTAGAGCCCGCCGGCCCCTCATGTCTGGCGAACCTACCATGACATCGCGTCGCCACAACACGCGCCGGTCGGGAGGAACGGACGTCGGATATGGAGATCTTCTGGGAGCTGCACGCTGACTTGCCCCAACAGGCGCCTGGCTCGGATGCGCTGACCGCTGAGGTGGGGCCGGGACGACAGACACTGGTTCTCGCCCGCGAGACCGAGGCACAGGTCTTCGCCATCGATCTGCTGCCGCCCTTCCTCGAGGTGCTGCGCGAGCGGGCCGAGTCCGCGGGACTCTCGGGTCGCATCCGGGCCCAGCGGATGTCGATGAGCGATATTTCGTTCGCCGACGCGTCCTTCGACCTGATCTGGAGCGAAGGGGCCATCTACAACATGGGCTTCCTCCGCGGGCTGCGAGCGTGGCGACGCCTGCTTCGGCCCGGCGGGCACATCGCCCTGACCGAGGCGTGCTTTCTGGTACCCGACCCGCCGGACGAGGTCACCGAGTTCTGGGCCGAGAGCTACGCCGGCATGCAGGACATCGATGGCTGTCTCGCTTCTGCACGTGTCGCGGGCTATCGCGTGGTCGACCACCGGGTCCTGCCCGAGAGCGCGTGGTGGGACGGCTACTACGGCCCGCTGCTGGCACGCAGCCAAGCACTTCTGGGCAAGTACGCGGGCGATCGCGACGCCATCGCCCAGATCGAGCAGGGTATTCTCGAGTGCGAGCTCTACCGCAATCACTCGGCGAGCTACGGCTACGTATTCTACGTGCTCGCCGCCGACTGATGGCTCTTGCGCGCCCCGCCGGGTGTCACAGCGCGTAGATGAGCGCGCTCGTTCAAGCTGCCGACGCTGCGCACACCACTCCCCCCTGCCGCCAGGAAGCGGTTCACACTCGTATAGTCGGGATTGAAGAAGAGCTTGAAGCCGAGGCCGATCACGTGGGACGCCCAGGTATTGATCACGCCACCGTGACAGAAGACCACCACGCGCCCGCCCGGATTGGCAGCGATGATGTCTTCCATTCCGGCGAGCACGTCGCGCCGGAAGTCATCGAGATCCATGCCGTCGGGATAACCGCGTGACATGAAGTCGAGCCAGGCCTGGTAGTCGCGCTCGCGTAGCTCTTCGAGTGGCACATAGACCTGGCTGTCACGATCGTACTCTGCGACGCGCGACTCGAGCTCCACCTCGAGCCCCAACGTCTCGGCCAGGGGCAGTGCGGTCTGATGGGCGCGCTGCAGATGACTCGAATAGATGCGATCGATGCTTTCACTGCCGAGATGGGCGGCCACGGCCAGCGCCTGCGCGTGCCCCAACTCGGAGAGCGCAGGATTGGCCGGAGCACCGTCCACTCGCTCGACAGTGAGGGGCAGCCCGTGGCGGACCAGGATCAGCTCCATGGCCGCGCATTGTAGCCAGCTCTACGAATGCCGGGCTCGCGCCTCCTGCGGCGGAGCGACCGGGCGGCTAGTGCTGCCGCCACGTTCTATTGCATAATCCCGGAAACGGCGTCCGGCGCCACGAGGACGCGCAGAGGGAGGGACTCCATGGTGCAATCCAGCAGACTGCTCCTGATCGTGGCCACCGCGACGATGCTTGCGCAGAGCCCGAACGCGTGGGCGAGTGGCGAAGAGATCGGAGGCGAAGAGGCGGCCGCGCAGCCGGCGAGCGAGACGCCGACGACCGGGACCGCGCCCGCCGCCGAGTCGGACGTCACGCCGCAGCCCACCGAGAGTGCGGCCGAGACCGATCCATCCGCCCAGGTGCCGGTGGCGGAACCCGAAGCCACGCCCGCGATCCAGGCGGGCGCCGAGGGCCACGTCGCGCTGGCTCGCTTCACCACGGCGGTCGAGAATCGCGAGCCAGTCGACGCGGTGACATTCCTCGAGAACGACGCCGCCCTGATCTACTTCTACACCGACCTGCGCAACCTCTCGGGACAGACCGTCACACACCGTTGGGAGCTCGGCGGCGAGGTCATGGCCGAGGTGCCCTTCTCGGTGGGATCGGACCGCTGGCGAATCTGGTCCAGCAAGCGGCTGCGGCCCGACTGGGCGGGCGACTGGACGGTGGCGGTGGTGCAGGGCGATGGCGAGGTGATCGCCAGCGAAACCTTCACCCTGCAGCCCAAGCTGCAGCCCAAGCCACAGCCCTAGCCCGACCCAGACCTGGGAGCCGAAGCGGCGGATGGCCGCCAGCGCTCAGGAGAGCAGTACGCGCGAGTAGGCTTCGTCGTCGAAGCCCACGAGCACGGTCTTGCCACGCCGGATCGTCGGTGCGCGCAGATTGCCCGTCGGCCCCAACATGCTGTCTACGACCTCGTCGTCGGCGCGCTTTCCGGGCTTGAACTCGCGCACCTTCTTGCCCTTGGCGACGACCACCTTGCTGGCCGCATCCGCGAGCGACTGGGCGTCGTCGCGTCCGAGCTTGCGGCTGGCGGGGATGGTCTGCTTCGCCTCGATGCCATGTGCGTCCAGGAACTTGGACGCTCGCGTGCAGGACGTTCAACCCTTGCGGTGGTAGTACCAGTCGATCTTCGCTGCCATCTCGCTTTCCTCCATCGCCGAGCCGCCGCGGTGCCCGGGCACGGGAGGAAGTGATAGCGCGCCTGCGAGGCGGGGACCGGTAGGCGTCAGGACTGCGCTGATGCAATCGGCGTGGCGGTCGCACGCACGCGCTGATTGCGCTTGCGGAAGCCGTCGAGCAGGACATCGGTCGCCCGAACCAGACACGCCTCGAGGGATGTGCTGGCCGATCGCTCGGGATCCGCGAGCCAACGCCCCAGCGCGCCCTGCAGCCCCGCGAGCAACAGCTCGGCGAGCTCTTCGGGCTCCACATCGCCCCGCACCTCGCCCCGCTCGCGTGCGCGCTCGATCAGGGCGCGAGCTCCGGACCCCGCCGGACCGGGGGCTCGGCCCCTCTTTCGAGCGCGGTCGCGTCCACCGATGGGCGGCCCTGCAGCGCGAACACGCGACCAGGCCGCGCGCATCAGCTCGGCGTCGTCCTCGACCCGGCTCGCCAGGTCGCGGACCGCATCGCGCACCTGCCTGCGCAGTGCCCGATCGGTTGGCGAGGCCGCGACCGTCTCGAAGCAGTCGTCGACCACGGCCTCGGCCCACTCGGCCAGGACCGCATCCTTGCTCGGGAAATAGTTGAAGAAGGTGGCTTCGCTGATCTCGCAGCGGGCCGCGATGGAGCGCACCGGCACACAACCGATACTCGATTGGCGAAACAACGCGATCGCGTTCTCAATGATTGCTGCACGCTGACGCCGCTGCTTTCGAGCTCGAAGGCCCATCGTCTCTTTGTTGCTCGGATTTATCATTATCATTTATTATTAAAGTATCTACAATTTTAGTGCAAGCTTTTATTTTTTCCCGAACTAGAATCCGTCTCGTCACACGGCCGCGCTCGGGCGGGCCGCCAAGGTCGGGCGCCTGCTCTCGACCGCCTCGATCGCGACCTCTTCCTGGGCGATCCAGACCCGGGCGAGGGGCGACTCTTCGGCGGCCGGGTGGCGGCTCGGTCCGTGCTGGCGGCCTACTCGACGGGGCCGTCGCCGGAGCAGAGCCAGCTCCACTCCCTGCATGCCTACTTCCTGCGTCCCGGCCGTTATGGTACGCGTCTGCGACCCGGGCGAGTTCGAGCCGGGCGGCGTGCAGGTTGCGTCTGTGGTCCGGGAAGGTCTGATCCGCACGCCACGCCCGGGGACCACGAGCGACGGACGCACCGAGGAGCCACACCCGAGGAGCCACGACCATGCAGAGCCCGCAGCTTCCCCTCATCCCGCGTGCACTCAACTTTGCCGGACGTCAGCTCGAACGCGTCGGCCTGCAGCCGATTCGACTGGACAGGGACGCAATCCTCGCCGGGGCCCGCCGCGCCACCGAGCTCGATGACTTCGGCGACGACTCGTTTCGCGAGGGACTCGACCGACTCCTGCTCTCGCTGGACGAGGACGCCCAACTCAGCGTGCTCGGACGCTATATCGCGCGCACCGACATCGGGCATTGCCTGGAGAATCGGCTCCAATTGGTGGATTGGCATAAGCGGCATCCCGAGATCGGCCGCGGCGAGATCCGGCGCCCGATCTTCATCTGCGGTCAGGGCCGTACCGGCACCACGATCCTGCACGAATTGCTCGCCCTCGATCCGGCCAATCGCGTACCGCTCAGCTGGGAGGTGGAATTCCCCTTTCCGCCGCCGGAGCGCGACACCTACACGACCGATCCGCGCATCGAAGCTTGCCAGAAGGAGCTCGACGGCTCCGAGCGACTGGTTCCCGACTTCAAGCGCATGCACCGAATGGGCGCCCGCCTTCCTCAGGAGTGCGTCCGCATCACGGCGAGCGACTTCCGCAGCCTGATCTTTACCGCTCAGTGGCGCGTCATTGGCTACACGCAGTGGCTCACGCACGAAGCCGACATGAGCTCGGCCTACGCGTTCCACAAGCAGATGCTGCAGCTTCTGCAGTGGCGCTGCCCGGCGGAGCGCTGGATCGTGAAGTCACCCGGTCACCTCTGGTGCCTCGAAGACGTGCTCGGCACATATCCCGACGCGCTCTTCATCCAGACGCACCGCGACCCGCTGCATGTGCTTTCGTCCTTGTCGAGTCTGGAGGTCGTGCTGCGCAAGATGTCGAGCGATCGGATTCTGCTGAGCGAAATCGCGCAGGAGTGGTCACGCTGGTGCAGTGATAGCTACGACCGCTCCGTCGACTTCCGCCAGAAGGGGATGATCGATTCGTCGCGCATCGTCGATCTGCAGTTCCGCGATTTCATATCGGACCCGATCAGGAATGTGCAAAGCATCTACGACCAATTCGGCTTGGAGCTCCGGCCCGACGTCGAGAAGAATATGCGCGACTACGTGGCTTCGAACCCCAGCGATCGCGACGGCAAGCACGTCCACCGCATCGAGGACACGGGCCTCGACTTCGCCGAAGAGCGCGCGAAGGTCAAGCGCTACCAGGAGTACTTCGACGTTCCGTCGGAGACCTAGCCCGGCTTCGGCGCGAACGTACACTCCACCCCTTCGAAGAGACCATCCTCGAGGTCGGCCTTCTCGACCAGCTCGTGCGAGAGTGTGCGCGTTGCGTCGAGCACATCCGGCAGTACCGGCGCGAGACGGGCGAGCGTCGCCGCGTTGGCACGCAGCACCAGGCTCTCCACCTCACGCCCCATCGAGACCTCGGCGTCCGCCTTGGCCTTGTTGACCGCTGCCTGCGCGGCCACCGCCAGATCGAAGCTGTCGGCGTCATCCGGAGCAGCGACGCCGGCGAAGTCCACATCCGCGGGCCAGCTTGCAATATGGATGCTCTGGTGGCCCGTCTCCTCGGCGAACGCCCACGACCAGACCTCTTCAGTGATGTACGGCAGGATCGGCGCGAAGAGCCGCAGCAATACGGAGAGACCCAGCCGCAACGAGGCCACCGCAGATCCGCTCGCCAGCGCCGCATCGCCGGAGGCGCCATCTGCGAAGCCCCGCGCCCGGACCTTCGCAAGCTCGAGATAGGTGTCCGTGAAGTGGGTCCAGAAGAAGCTCTCGGTCTCCTGGAGCGAGTGAGCGTAGTTGTAATCCTCGAAGTTGGCGGTGCTCGCCTCGACGAGCGCGCGCAGCTTGGCCACGAAGGCCCGGTCGAGCTCGCTTGAGATCGGGTGCACCTCGGCGGTCTGCGAGAGCACGAATTTCGCGGCATTGAAGATCTTCGTGACCAGCCGCTTCCCGATCTTCCAGACCTTCTCGTCGAAGGCGGTATCCGCGCCGAGGCGCGCGCTCGCCGCCCAATAGCGGCCCGCGTCGGCCGTGTATTGCTCGAGTAGGGGCATCGGCGTCATGACATTGCCCTTGCTCTTCGACATCTTCTTGCGGTCCGGGTCGAGGATCCAGCCCGAGATCATCGCGTTGTGCCAGGGCACGCTCTCCTCGTGCAGCATCGCCTTGGCGATCGTGTAGAACGCCCATGTGCGGATGATGTCGTGGCCCTGGGGCCGCACGTCCGCCGGAAAGAGCTTCGCGTGGCGTTCGTCGTCGATTCCCCAGCACGAGCTGATCTGCGGCGTCATCGAGCTGGTGAACCAGGTATCGAAGATGTCGGGATCACCCGTGAAGCCGCCCGGATGATCGCGATTCGATTCGTCGTACCCCTTCGGCGCATCCACGCTCGGATCGACGGGCATGTCGGCGCACTCCGCGACGATCGCGGCGTCGTAGTTCGGCTCGCCCGCATCGTCCAGTGGATACCAGACCGGGATCGGTACTCCGAAATAGCGCTGGCGCGAGAGACACCAATCCAGGCTCAGCTTCTCGGTCCAGTCCCGGAAGCGGGCGTGCATGAAGGCGGGATGCCAATCGACCTCGGCGCCCTTGGCGAGCAACTCATCCTTGTGATCGAGCAATCGCGCAAACCATTGGCGTGTGGGCAGGTACTCGAGCGGCCGGTCGCCCTTCTCGAAGAACTTCACCGGGTGCTGGATGGTCTCGGGCTCGCCCTGCAGTGGAGCGCCGCGGCCCGTCGCGCTGCCCTCCGGCTCGCGCAGCAGCTCGGTGATGCGCGACTGTGCCTGCTTGACATTCTTACCCGCCAGCTCGGCGTAGTAGCCGTTGGCCGCATCCGCATCCAGACTCTCGAAACCCTCACTACCGAAGCTCACGTCCAGTAGCCGTCCGTTGCGTCCCACCAATTGGCGCAACATCAGCCCCTCGTCTCGCCACCACACGACATCCGTCGCATCGCCGAACGTACACACCATCAGCACGCCCGTGCCCTTCTCGGGGTCGGCGAGCTCGCTCGGAAAGATCGGCACGGGTACGCGAAAGAGCGGTGTGAGGGCACGCTTGCCGAAGAAGGATTTGTAGCGATCGTCGTCCGGATGCGCGGTGACACCCACGCAGGCGGGTAGCAGCTCCGGCCGGGTCGTCGCGATCACGAACGAATCATCCGTTCCCTCCACCCCGAACTCGATATGGTGGAAGGCACCTCGTATCTGCTTGTCCTCGACCTCGGCCTGGGCGACCGCGCATTGGAAGTCGACGTCCCACATCGTGGGCGCCTCACTCGTATAGACGTGCCCCTTGTCGTAGAGATCTCGGAACGAACGCTGCGCGATGCGACGGCAGTGGTCGTCGATGGTCTGATACTCCTGGCTCCAGTCCACCGAAAGGCCGAGTCTGCGCCAGAGCGCACGGAAGTACTCCTCGTCCTGGTTGATCAGGCCGTAGCAAGCCTCGATGAAGTTCGGGCGCGAGATCAGGCGCGGCGGCTTCTTGCGCAGCTTGGCGCTGGCCTCCTCGAGCACCAGCCCCTCGACGTAGGGCGTGCTCGGATCACAGCGCACGTGGTAGTAGTTCTGCACGCGGCGCTCGGTGGGCAGGCCGTTGTCGTCCCATCCCATCGGGTAGAAGATGTTCTGCCCGCGCATGCGTTCGAAGCGCACCATCACGTCGGCCTGGGTGTAGGAGAAGACGTGACCCACGTGCAGCGAGCCCGATGCGGTGGGCGGCGGTGTGTCGACCACATAGGTCTCATCGCGCGGGCGATCCGGATCCCAGCGATAGATGCCGGACTTCTGCCACGCCTCGTCCCAGCGGACCTCGGCCCCGGCCGCATCGAAATGCTTTGCGAGGCTCGCGGGATCGATGGCGCGGACGCCGCCGGTCGGGGCGCTCGATGAGGCGGCCTGGGCGGGGTTCTCGTCGCTCATGGGGCGGCTAACATAGACCAGCACACTGCTTCGGGACGCCGGAAGCGGTGTCGATCCCCACGGGGTAAAGCTTGCAACCCCCGGGCAGTGCGTCTAATCTCCGCGCTCCGCTCGCCCCGCGAGCCGTCCCGCTCGAAATGGGCGGCACACCCGGAGTCCCCATGGCGAAGAAGTCGCAGATCAATCGAGACAATCGGCGCAAGGTGCTGATCACGAAGCACGCCGAGCGGCGCGCCGAGCTGCGCAAGCGGCTGAACGATCCGAACGTCTCGATCGAAGACAAGATCAAGATTCAGGAGGCGTTCGCCAAGCTGCCGCGCAACTCCTGCCCGACCCGTTGGAACAATCGCTGCACCGTCTCCGGCCGCTCCAGGGCCTACTACCGCAAGTTCGGCATCAGCCGCATCGCGCTGCGCGAGCTGGCCCTGACCGGCCAGCTGCCGGGTATGCGGAAGTCGAGCTGGTAGCGCGACTGGCGGGCTGGCGGGCTGGCGGGCTGGCGGGCTGGCGGGCTGGCAAAGAGGAGAGGCGGGGAGAACGAAGTGAAGCCCGACATACATCCCAAATACCACGACGTGATCTTCGTCGACTCGGCGACCGGAACCGAGTGGACGACACGCTCCACCTTGACGTCCAAGGAGACCCGCGAGATCGATGGCAGCGAGGTCCCGGTGGTGCGGCTCGAGATCTCGTCCGTGAGCCACCCCTTCTGGACAGGCAAGATGCGCGAGCTCGACACGGACGGGAAGATCGAGCGATTCCGCAAGCGCTACGGGTCAAAGAAGAAGTAGCGCGGCGACGAGCCGACCCAACCTCTGACCACGCTCGATCGAACACCAAGCCCCGCCAAGCGTCCGCTACAGAATCCAGAAGGGCCCGCACCGTCTCCGGTGCGGGCCCTTCTGGATTCTGGCGCCGCGGATCGCCGGCCGCCTAGGGGGTGGTCGCCTTTCGACCGCCGGAGAGCTTCTTCTTGATCGCCCGCTTCAGGCGCAGCGCCTCGGGCATGAGCTTCTGGTCGGCGGTGCCGAGCAGGAATCCGTCGAGGCCGCCCTTCTTTTGCACGGTGCGCAGGGTACGCGTGGCCACTCTCAATCGGATCGAACGACCGAGCGTCTCGGAGGAGAGCGTCACCTTCTGGATATTCGGGTCGAAGCGGCGATTCGTGTGCCGCATCGAGTGGGATACGTTGTGCCCGAATTGAACTTCCTTGCCCGTCAGTGCGCAGCGGCGTGCCATGGCACCAGCCCTTCTCGAGATCGCTTCGCCTGGCCAAGCAGGCCAAGTGCGTGGAATTGGAGTCGCCCCGGCGGCGGCGCGAATGCGCAGCGGTCCCGCTGGGAGGCGGGATAGGTAGCGAGGGCGCCGGAGCGGGTCAACCGCCCAATCGGGCCTTCCCCGCGGGTCCTGCCGTCGTGGGGGGCTGTGTCGTAGACTCGCACGACTCCAAACGAAGAGCGAGGTGGCAATGGCGTTCCGGGGCGAAGTCGTACTCATCACGGGCGGCGGCAGCGGCATGGGCCGATTGGCGGCGCGGCGCCTCGCAGCCGGCGGCACCCGTGTGGCGGCACTCGACGTAAACGAGGAGGGGCTGCGAGAGACCGCGCGAGACCACGACGGCATCCACACTTACGCGCTCGACGTCACCGACGAGCGCGCCGTTCCCGAGACGGTTCAGCAGATCGAGAGCGGGCTCGGGCCGATCGACCGCGTGATGAACGCGGCCGCGATCATGCCCACCGGCCTGCTCCTCGATCAGGACGCACGGCTCATCAATCGCATCATGGAGATCAACTACGCGGGCACGGTGAACGTCACCATGGCGACCCTGCCCGGCATGGTGGAGCGCGGGCGCGGCGACCTGGTGAACTTCGCCTCCATCGCGGGCTGGCTGCCCAGCATGCACTTTGGCGCCTACAACGCCTCGAAGTTCGCCGTGGTCGCGTTCACCGAGGTGCTCTACCACGAGAATCGCGGCAAGGGGGTGCGATTCGCCTGTGTGTGTCCGCCGCCCGTGGCCACGCCGCTGCTCGATCAGGCGAAGAGCCAGCCGAAGGTGCTCGACGAGCTGGCGCCGATTCCTCCCGAGAAGGTGCTCGACGCCATCGAGCGCTGTCTCGAGAAGGGCAAGCTGATGGTCTACCCGGACCGTGTCTCGGCCCTGAGCCAGCGCCTGCGTCGCTTCTTCCCCAACTTGCTGTGGCGTGCCTCGCATCGCACCGAGGGGATCTAGACAGCCTGGCTACTGGCCGCGATCGGCCGCGAGGCGGGCGGCCTCCCAGCGCCAGATCAGCTCGTCCAGCTCTGGGTCCGGTCCGGCCGAGACCGCGGGCCGCAGCGCAGCGGCCGGGTCCTGCTCGTCGGCCATGCGGCCGCTTGTGAAGTCGTAGCTGACCACACGATCGAGACCGCGTAGGGCGATCACCTCGGGGCGCTCGAGGCTCGGGGCGTACTGCAGGATCCGCCGCGACGGATCCGGGACGAAGCGCGGAATCGGTGGGCCGTCACCACGCTCGAGCGGCAGGTTGCGTCGCAGCAACCCACGCACGTCCGTCACAGCGAGCGGAACGGTCCACTCCCCCCCAATCCCCCACACGATGAAGGGAACGCGTGTCTCCAACCCGTCGACGGTCTGGCCATGCCCGAGGCGCCCCCGTTCGTAGAGACCCTCGCCGTGATCGGCCAGGACGAGCACGGCATGATCGGCTCCACCAATCGCCTCGCGAAACGCCACAGTGGTGCGCTCACAGGCGCGGTCCACGTTCGCCGCCGCGTTCGCGTAACCCTCCCGCACGCGCTCGGCCCGGCGCATGCGAATCTCCCCGCGTTCGAGCGGCGGCGCACCGAGGATGTCGTCGAGCTCGTCGTGCACATAGGGGAAGTGGGTATCGACGATGTTGACGTAGAGGAAGAGCGGCGCCCCAGCGTCGTATTCGTCCAGATACGCCTCCACCCGCTCGAGCAGGACCTTCCACGATACCTGTAGGCTCACGGGCGTTGTGGAGCGGGACGAACGGCGATCCATGTCGAAGCGCGCGTGGTAGAAGTGATCGGCCCGCTCGACCCCAAGCACGGCCTGACTCTTCCCATAGGACTCGTCCTGCCCCGAGAAGTGGGCGACGCGGTAGCCCTTGGCCTTGAAGTCGTCGATCAGCGACGAGTCGCCCGCGCGCTGTTCCACGCGCCCACCGAAGAGCTGTGAACGCGACTGCAGGGTCCAGGCGGCATGCGCGTAGGCGTGAGACGTGGAGCCGCCCGCGTCGGCAAGCCGGTTGAGAAAGGGCGTGATCTCGCGCCCCTCCAGCTCTTGACCGATCAGATCCTCACGAAAGCTCTCGAGATAGAGGAGCAGCACGTGTGGCCGGGGTCCGTGCAGGTCCAGGGGTGCACGAACCCGATCGAAGATCGCGTGCGCGGAACTGAGATCGCCGCCGAGACCATTCTCGTCCACCCCGTTGTCGACGATCTCACGCGCGTAGGGGTGACGGCTGCCATCGAAGGGAGCCGGATCCCGGACGGACGAAAGGGGACCGAAGCCGTCGCCATCCACATCCGCTGCGAACGCGAGTACCCAGGTGGTGACGATGTCGGCGCTCTTGCGCTCGAGCCCGTAGCGCAGCTGCGCAGCCGTCGGGCCCGGCAGGCGCGTGAGAAGCGCGACCATCAGCAGAATCGAGCCCCCCGCCGCGACGGAAAGCCAGGGGCGCGGCAGGTCGAGCAGTCGGCTCCACCGCGGGTACCGGGCCTCGAGCCGAGCTGGAAGCGCCGTGCCGACGAGAATCGCGACCAACGCCAACGCGGCCATCGAGATCCACAGCAGCGAGGTCCCGCTCACGAGCTCGCCCACCATCGACGAGCTGCTGCTGACCGAAATGTGACTCAGCAAGGCGATGTTGAACATATCTCCGGCCACCGCGTAGACGTTGTAGCGGTAGGCGGCCAGCAGAGCGGGAAGCCAGGCGCCGACCATCAGCAGCACCCACCAGGCCCGTGACCCGCGCATGCCGGAGGTGCGAACCAGCGGAGCCAGCAGCCCCCAGAGCAGCAGCAGCAGTGCTGCATCGACCGTGAGGGACAGACCCACGAAGACCGGAAGCAGCCAGAGGGACTCCAGCACGACGGAATTGAAACCGTCGGTAAAGAAGCCGGTGCCCAAGGAGAGCAGCGCCATCTCCACCGCGGTCGGTACGCAGGCGGCGAGCCCCAGCCCCAGCAGCCAACGCGGCACACTTCCGGCTCGCTGCGTCGCGCTCAAGGGCTGCACACCTGCTCCAGCTCGAGGAAGACCTGCGCCAGCCAGTCGGTGCTGATCGCTTGCCTTGCTTGCACCCACTTCGGTAGCACGAAGCTCTCGGCCACCACGAGCGTGACCGGCTCGGGCGCCGAGAAGGGATGGGCGATCGCCCGCGCCAACGCACTTCGCCACGGGCTCTTTACTGGATCGCCGCCCAGTAGGTAGACCCACGCGACGATATAGGGATCGAATTGGCTCTCGCGGGAGCGCACATGAATTGGGATCTCAGTGTCGCCGGCTGGCTGCGTGATCAGCTTGGCCGAGTCGTCCACGAGCTCGTAGACGCGCGTGAACTGATGGGGCTCGGTGATGAAGGGGGCGAGGTCATGCGTCCTCATCAGCCGCGCGAGCATCGGCTGGTCGCTGGCACCCGGCGTCTCGAATGTGGCGCTCATCCAGTCGAAAACACCGCGGTCCTCGGCTGTGTCTCCGTACTTGAGCTTGTCAGCGCGCGCGAAGGCCGGGATCGTCCGAACGTCGGCCGGCCGCACACAGGGATCCCGCTCCCACTCTGCGAGCCGGAGATAGAGGACGGGCACGGCCGCACACGCGATCAGCACGCATGCAACACGGAGCACGAGGCGATCCCGGCCCGTCATGCGAGCGCTGCTTCCGGATGTCGGCCGTCCAGCCACCACCGGGTTCCGGCGACGATCGCCATCACGGCCCAGAAGACGGCGATCCCCGAGATGCCGTGGATCGGCGAGTGCATCCATGGAATGCCCCAGAACTGTGTCCCGCCGAGGATGAACGCCACGCGCAGGCTGTTGAGGACAACGGTCAGCGGCCAAGTGGCCAGGGTGAGGAGTGCAATCATTCGCCACGCCCCAGCGCCGGCTCGCCAGCCCACGATCAGCACCAGGAGCAGCGCGGAGTAAAGGGTCGAGAGGCCACTGCAGTTGAGCGAGACACCGAAAGTCGAACCCGACAAGGCGAAGAGCGTCTGGTGGCGGAAGACGTCCATGCCCAGGAGATCCACGATGCGCTCGGCCAGGAGCGACGAGGTCGACGCCAGCGCGAGCGCGTCCGTCCAACCCTCGGCGATCGGCAGCAGGAAGACGAGCAGGCTGAGCGGATAGGCGATGCGACGCGTCGCCGGCAGGCCCAGGACGAGCAGGCAGAGTCCCGGAACCAAGAGCATGAGTCCGAGTGCGCCCACGTAGCCAGTGCGCGCGCTCGCATCGATCCAGGAGAGAAGCACGCCGGGGAAGAGAAAGAGCAGCGCCCAGCCTGGGCTCGGATGGCAATCGATCCCGGCGTGGCGCAGCTCCGAACGCGCCATTGTGAAGATGATCAGAGGCAGGAAGAGCCCGTGACCGTTGCGCCAGATCGAGATCGTGTACTCGCTCCACAGCCACTCGAGCGTGGGCAGGGTCAGCAGCACGCCGAACGCCGCGCAGAGCCAGCCCGCCAGGGGTACGCCGAGCTGCAGCGGGATCGGTGCGCGCCCGGCGGCGCGCGCTCGCAGCCTGCGGCGCACGAAGACCACGCCAATCGCGACCAGCACCCCTCCGACCAGGGACGGAATCAGCCTGGATCCGCTGGTATGTGGACTCGCCGCAGCCAGCGCTCCAATGACGAGTGCCCAGCGCGTGTCGGGCGCTCGCACGATCTCGCTTGCGGACATCAACTTCCCGCTCACCACCCCACCCCAAAGGCTCGACAATATCAGGACCGGGTCTCCCCAGTCCAGCAAATTCCACATTCCGCACGGCTAGTTGCAGGCTCGTGAAGAGTCTCTTGCCCCGCCGGGAATCAAGCGACGAATCGGCCGGCGCGGAGTGAAATGGCTGCCACCGCCGGGGGGGGCGACGTGCCTCGAAGTGGCCCGCTGCAGACACAGCGGACCGGTATTCTCAACCGGACTCACATCCAAGCCACGCACGACGAGGAGAGCTCGTGTCCTACGAAACGCTCGACCTGAAGATCGAGGGCCAGCTCGCCTGGCTGACGCTGAACCGACCCGACGCCCTCAACAGCATGAGCCGAAAGCTCGTGGACGAGCTGCGCGACTTCTTCGGCGAGCTGCCGCAGCGGCGCGACATCCGGGTCGTGGTGTTGCGCGGTGCGGGACGTGCGTTCTGCGCCGGACTCGATTTGAAGGAGACCGCGCAGCCGCACGACGCGGCGAAGCAGGGCGGCGGCGCGCTCGGCCGACCATCCGACGGCCTGCGGCTGCAGCGACGCATCAGCGAGCTGCCAATCATGATGCGCCGTGCCCCGCAGCCCATCATCGCCTGCGTGCAGGGGGCCGCGTGCGGGGGCGGCTTCGCGCTGGCCCTCGCATCGGACGTTCGCCTGGCGGGCGAGTCGGCGCGCATGAACGCCGCCTTCATCAAGATCGGCCTCTCGGCCTGCGATATCGGTGTCAGCTACTTCCTGCCACGGCTCGTGGGCGCGTCGCTGGCGTCCGAGCTGCTGCTCACGGGGCGCTTCATCGAGGCCGAGCGCGCGCTGGCCACCGGGCTGGTCTCGAAGGTCGTGCCCGATGACCGACTCGAGGAGGAGGCTCGCGCGCTCGCAAACGAGATGCTCCAGACCTCGCCGCTGGGCCTGCGTCTCACCAAGGAGTGTCTCGATATGAGCCTCGACGCGGGCAGCCTCGAAGCTGTGATCGCGATGGAGGATCGCAACCAGATCCTCTGCACACAGACACAGGACATGATGGAGGGCGTGATGGCCTTCCTGAGCAAGCGCGAGCCGAAGTACACCGACAGCTGAGCGAGACCGGCCTCGGTCGAGACGTCGGAGGGCGGGCGATCGCCCCCCCTCCCTCCCTCCCCCCCCCGACGAGGCTCAATCCTCGAAATCGACCTCGTCCGCTTCAATCAGGACGTCGAGGCGTAGCGGGTCCGCGTCCTTGTCGACTGCCTTCACGATGCGGTCGGTCCGAATCGCGGAAAAGAACTCATCCTCGGTCATCGGGCCGTCGAGCGAGTCGCGGTACGCGGTGCCCGAGTGGATCGGGATGGGCTGATCCAGGATGTCGAACGCCCTGGGATTCGGATCGGTGGCGAAGAATGTCACGGGACCGCGGAGCACGACATCGTCTTCCGGCTCATCGCGCCTGATCCGGCTCGCGAGAACGGCGCCGGGCCCCGCCTCGCCGCCTTCGACCCTGAGCCAATCACCCGCCTCGATGTCCTCGAAGCGGAAGTTCGGAAGCTCGTCGTCACGCTCGTCCCTCAGCTCCGTGTGGCCATCGGCGCGCACAAGGATCTCCAAGATCACGAGCGTGCGCGCCGCGCCGTCGACCGACGTCACGGCGGCCCGGATGCGCACGGAGTCCTCGTCGTCCTCGTCCTCGCGCTCGATCTCATCGGCCAAGAGCACGCCGCCCGAGAGCGATCCCTCCACCTCCAGCTGAAGACCCTCGACGATGACCAGTCCCGGCGGATCGAGGGTGGGATTCGAGGAGGCGTCCACGCGCACACCCGCAACGTCGAAGTCGATCTGACTCCTCACGCGGGTCACGATGCCCTCGAGCTCGACGTCGTCGGAGTCCTCGGCGCCGAGCCCGCCGTCCTCGCGCTCGATCCGGCTGGCGTCGAGCTCGTCGGACCGGCGCAAGGTTCCCTTCACCTCCACGAAGAGACCATCCGAGAGCTCGCTCTCGTCGGCAAGGTCTTCGAACTCGGTGTCGCCCTCCGCGGGAGGGTCGCTCACGACGTAGCGGACAAAGATGGGGCCCAGCGAGAAGCTTTTGTTGGCGAGATCGAGGTTGGTGATCGTCCCCTTGAGCTCCGCCTCCGTGGCGCCCGGAAGGAACGTGCCCTTCAGCTCCACGCGCGTGGCACGAATTCCGCCGGACTCGTCCACGAAGCCACTCACCTCGACGACATCGTCGTCGGCCAGGCCCTCGTAGGTCGCGCCGTCGTCGAAGTGCGTGAAGCCCAGCTCGATCGTCACAGGGACGCCCAGGATCTCGAACTCGCGGATGCCAGGCATCCCGTCCTGGATGTTCTCGATCGGCCCCTCGATGCTGTCGTCAAAGCTCACCGTCGTGGCGTTGCCGCTCAGCCCGTCCGACGAACGCCTGCCCTCGATGCGCACCACCATGCCCAGGCTCAGATCGGTCTCGCTCGCCGACGTGTCGCCGTCGATCTCGATGCTCGCGCCGCCGAGCTCCCACTCGACACCGTTCACGAAGATGCTGCCGAACGCCGTGATCGAGCCCTGGCTGATACCCGTCCCGCTCATCCCGCCGGTGGCCGCAAAGTCGCCGCCCTCCACGCACGAGAGCGAGAGGGCGAGCGCCAGCGCGAGCCCGGTCGCGCTCAGGCGGGAGCAGATCGGCCTCGATCGCACTCGGTCGATTCCGTATTCGTCAGTCATTGTCTTGGTCATCCTCATCACGATCATCCTCGAAGTAGTAGATGCCGATCATTGCGCGCTTTGCGCCCGGCGACTCGGCGTCCGGCGCCACGTCGCGGTCGTGCCTGGCCATCTCGGTGTCGAACCGCTCCAGCAGCTTCTGCGCATCCCTGCGAACCAGTGCGCGGAGCTTGGGCAGGTAGTCGGCGGGAAGATTGTCGTAGGCGACCTTCCGCTGATAGAAGGGCTCCTGGTCGGGCCGCATGATGTTGTGGTCGATCGCCGCAATCAGGTCGGCCACATCGGTGCCCAGAATCGCGAGCTTCTCGCTCTCGTCCGAGTGCGGCACGTAGGCACGATCCAGTGGACGGATGCGACCGTCCTTGAGGCGCCCGACCGCGCCGACGCGGACCAGCTCGTCCAGCACGGCGCGCGCCGTCACGTCGGCGCCGTGCCGGCGCACCAGCCCGGTGAAGCTCGGACCCTTCTCCGCCTCGAAGGGAAGCGAGGCCGGCGCCCCGCGACCGTCGAGGAAGTCGGGGTCCCGCGCCCATGCGCTCAGCACCCGCGCCGCCCGATTGACGCGGGAGCGATCCCGCCAGGCGTTCTCGGGATCCTGCACCGAGAGCATGCGGCCGACCTCCTTGCGGGTCAGGCCCGTGAGCAGCGAGATGCGGGAGGCCGTTTGCTTGCGACCCTCCACGATGAAGTCGCGCTGCGCCACGTCCACGTAGGCCCGCTTGAGCACCGCCACCATCTCGCCACAGGCCAGTCCCCGCTCGAGCGCCAGCCGCACCAGCGGCCGCAGCAGCGTGAAGAGGGCCCCCTCGAGAGGATTGCGTGATCGATTCGGCATTCTTGGGAATTCTGTCCCAAGTTTATCCAGAAGTCAACCCCGGGCCCAGACCGCCGATCGAACGCCGCAGCAGCGGCAGCCCGGCCGGAAGTGCCATGCCGAGAGCGACGCGCACAAGGAGGCGGACTCACCCAAGACCTTCACCACGATCGGGAAGATGCGGTCGCCAAGCATCGCGTCCGCGACGGTGAGTGGTGAGCCGAGGACCTGAGCCTCGCCGCCGAGCCGGCGGCGGCGGCGGACTCTGCGAGAGCTTCGGCTCGAGACAGGCTAGAAAGGCGGATCCTCGTCGAAGGGCGGTGGTCCATCCGGCGGCGGCGGATCATCGCCTGGCGGCCCCGCCTCGGCTTGCTGAATCGTCCACACGTCGAGGCTGGTGAAGTAGCGGACCTCGCCCGACGGGCTCGTCCACTCGCGGCCGCGCAAGCTGAACTCCACCTTGACGGCATCACCGACCGAGAAGCCGTCGAGGGCCTCGCAGCGGTCCCCCGTCAGCTGGAACTGCACGTACTGCGGGTAGCGCGGGTTGTCAGCGAGCTCGACGACGAAGTCGCGCTTGCGGAAGCGCTCCGTCTTCTGCTCGGTGTCCATGATCGCGTGGAGCCGTCCCGTGGTATCGAAGCCCATGCCGGAAGGATATCCCGATCAGAGCAGACTGACCAAGGCGCCCGGGCCACGTGGACCCGGGCACCGATTCTCCGATTCGAGGCGGCTGGCCTCAGACTGCGGTCGCAGGCTCTGGCTCGATGTGGCTGATCGTATCGGCGGGCAGAGTATGGGCCAACAGCTCCTGCTTGAGCTGGTCGAGCTCGGAGCGAGCTGCCTCGCGACGGGCGTCGTCGCGAAACTCGCGCAGCTTATCCCGCATCGCCAGACCGTCTTCGCCAATCTCCTTGCTGAGCTCGCCCTGCATCGCGATGCGCGAAATGTGCTCGCGAACGCTCTCGAGCGCGTCCATCTCGGCGTCGACGGAAAGCCCCTCGATCGCCACCTGCAGGCGCCGGCGCGCCTGCGCGTTGGCCAGCGTGGCCAGCATGCGACCCTTCTCGCGCACCAGTGAGCGAATCTCTTCGCGGAAGCGGACGAGGTTGCCCTTGGCCTCCTCGGCCTGCTCGCGCACGTCGCCAAGCTCGTGCTCGGCGCGCTCGAGATCCTCGAAGAGCGCCTGCTTCTGGCTGATCAGGGTAATCGAGATCTCGTCCCGCCCGCGGCGGACCGCCTGGCGGACGTCGTCGTGCAGGCGCGCGATCTCGGCACGCCGCTCGTTGATCTCGGTCTCAAGCTTGTTCCGCATGTAGAGGATGCCGGCGACGGCTTCCTTCAGATCGCGGTACTGGCGCACCCGCTCGGCGATCGCCTGCTCGTAGACGACCTCGGGGCTCCGATGCTCCTTGTCGCGCACCCATCTGCCGAAGAGCCCACCGAGTAGGCTTCGAAGTCGGGTGAGCATGCCCGGACGGTTGTGGTAGCTCATTGCGTTCCTCCTCTCGTCGGTTGACTGTCCCGACTCCAGTCCTCCGAGCGAAGATCCAGCTCGCGGATCTTCTGCTGGAGGCTCTGTCTCACCATTCCGATCGCCTGCGCGGTCCGCGACACATTGCCGTCGTGCTCGCGCAAGGCGCGCAGCAGGTAGTCCCGCTCGAAGCTTTCGACCGTGCGCCGCTTGGCCTCGCCGAAGGGCAGATCGCCCGAGACCTCGAGCGCCAGGCCCTGTGGCTGAGCCATTCCGAGCTGCAGATCGGACTCCTCGATCTCGTCACCGGGGGCGAGCACGGCCGCCTGCTCGAGCACGTTGCGCAGCTCGCGGACGTTGCCCGGCCAGGCATGCGTGGTCAGCCGAGCCAGTGCGTCCGCCGAGAGGCGCTTGCGCTCACGGCCAAGACGCTCGGCGACCTGGTCGAGGAAACGCTCGGCCAACGCCGGCGTGTCCTCGGGGCGCTCGCGCAGCGGCGGCAGCTCGAGGGCGACGACCTTGAGGCGATAGTAGAGATCCTCACGGAAGTTCCCCTTCGCCACTTCCTCCTCGAGGTCACGGTGCGTGGCGGAAATGACGCGAACATCCACGTCGATCGAGCGCGTGCTGCCCACCCGCTCGAGCTTCCGCTCCTCGAGGACACGCAGCACCTTGGCCTGGGTCTCGGGCGCCATGTCGCCGATCTCGTCCAGGAAGATCGTGCCACCATCGGCGGCCTCGAAGCGGCCCGTACGGCGACTGTCTGCGCCCGTGAAGGCGCCCTTCTCGTGACCGAAGAGCTCGCTCTCCACCAGCTCGCGGTTGATCGCCGCGCAATTCACCGCCACGAAGGGCTTGTGCTTGCGCGTGCTGGTATTGTGAATCGCCTGGGCGACGAGCTCCTTCCCGGTGCCGCTCTCGCCCCGAATCATCACCGAGAGATCCGTCTCGGCGACCTTCTGCATGATGGAGAAGATGCGCTGCATCGCCTTGCCAGCCCCCACCAGCTTCTCGAAGCCGTACTCGCGCTGGATCTGCTCGAGCAGCAGCCGGTTCTCGCGCTCGAGGCGGTGACGATCCAGCGCGCGCCTCACGACGACGCGCAGCTCGTCGTTGTCGAAGGGCTTGGGGACATAGTCTTCGGCGCCCGCCTTCATGGCCTCGACGGCGATCTTCTCCGAGCCGTGTGCGGTGATCATGACCACCGCGGTCTCGGGCCGGAGCTCCTTCGCGGCCTTCAACACGTCCATACCGCTTGCGCCGCGCCCCAGCGCGAGATCCGTCAGCACGAGGTCGAAGACCTCCCGCTTCTGGATCTCGATGGCGCTCTCGCCGTCCTCGGCCAGCACGACCTCATAGCCTTCTCGGGTGAGCAGGCCCTTGAGTGCCAGACGGATCGCATTTTCGTCCTCGACCACCAGGATTCGTGCGGTCATGATCGACCTCCCTCTGCGCCGGGCTCGCGGGCGTTGCGGGCTTTACGAAACGTGAGCAGGAACTCGGCCCCCCCATCCGCGGGGGATTCCACTTCGATCTCACCGCCGTGTGCCTCGACCAGCTTCCTCGTGATCGGCAGACCCAATCCGGTGCCGTGCTCCTTCGACGTATAGAAGGGGTTGAAGATCTTCTCGTAGAGCTCCTCGTCGATCCCGACACCGTTGTCGGCGATGCGCACCCACACCTCGCTGCCCGCCAGGTTTTCGCCCATGGCGACCTGGATGCGCGGATTCTGGACGCTGGCATCCAGCAGCGAGTCCACGGCATTGCCGACGAGATTGATCACCACGCGACGCAGCTGCTCGGCGTCGCCGAGCAGCCTGCCCTCGCAGTCGAACTGGCACTCGATCTCGATGCCCTCGCGCTGCGCCCGCTCGCGGAAGGTCTCGAGCGCCGAATCGAGCACCTCGCTCATTCGCACCTCGACGTGCCGCATCTCCTCCTCGCGCGCGAAGCGGAGCAGATGCGAGATCGAGCGCTCGACGCGCTCGAGCTCCTCGAGTGCGACCTTCGCGTACTCGACGTTGTCCATCCCGGCGGGATCCTCGCCCATCTGCTGAACCAGACTCTTGGCGGCCGTAATCGGGTTGCGAATCTCATGAGCGATGGAGGCCGATAGCTTCTCGAGCGAGCGCGAGTGCTCGTCTTCGAGACTGCGCCGCTCCTGGTGGACGGTCCGGGAGATGCGCTTGGAGACCTCGTCGTCGACGAACTTCTCGCGCAGCCTGGGCTCGTAGAGGACCTTGTAGGCGCGTTTGGCAAGATCTATGCCACCAAAGAAGAGCACGATGAAGCCGACGAGCGGGATGAAGATCATCAGGGGTACGACTACGATGGCGAGCCGCCAAGCCTTCCCCCAGAGCCGCACTTTCTCCTCGGCGACGCGGCGCGCCTCCAGGTAGGCGCGCTCCTCGGGATCCAGCAGCGATTCATCGAGGTCTTCGAGCAGCGACGGATCGCGCACACCGCGAGCCTCGAGCGAGTCATCTCGGTGTCGGCGATGCCGGTGCCGCCGTCGCCAGGGGGCTGCGCCCCGCTTGCGGGATCTCGCCATCGAGCTGTCCTCCAGGACGTTCTGCGAGAGCGTACCAGTCGGGGCACACGGAATCGCGACACGGGGATTCATGCTGAACCCCTCGCGGACGGGGCGCGGCGCGGCGCCTCCTTGGGGAAGGAGAGGACGAACTCGGTGCCGTTCCCAGGCGAGGACTGCACCTCCATCGTACCTCCGTGCGCCTCCACGACCTTCTTCGAGAGGGCGAGGCCGAGCCCAGTCCCGCTCTCCTTCGTGGTGTAGAAGGGATCGAAGATCTTGGACTGGGTCTCCGGATCCATGCCGGGCCCGTTGTCCTGCACGCGCAGCCAGACCTCGCTCCCCGCCAGGTTGTCACCGGACATGATCGTGAGCCGCGGCGACTCCGTGTGCACGGATTCGAGTGCGTCGAGCGCATTGCCGACCAGGTTGATGACCACGCGCCGCAGCTTGTCCGGGTCTCCCCGCATGGCGCCACGCGTGTCCATCTGCTGATCGACTTCTACACCCGCACGTGCGATCCGCTCGCGGAAGGTCTCGATTGCCGAGGCCACGACGTCGGCCATCTCAACGTTGCCGAAGTTCAGCTCCTCGTCGCGTGCGAAACGGAGCAGATGCGAGATGGAGCGCTCCACCCGGTCGAGCTCCTCGAGGGCGACGCTCGCGTACTCGATGTTGTCATCGCGGCCGGGGTCCTCACCCATCTGCTGCACCAGGCTCTTCGCGGCCGTGATCGGGTTGCGGATCTCATGCGCGATCGAGGCCGACAGGTCTTCGAGATTGCGGACATGGCCCTGCTCGACGCGCTCGCGCTCGCTCGACACATCCTTGTGGACGCGCTCACCGACCTCCTTCTGGATCCAGTTCTCGCGCAGGCTGGGGGCGAGCAGCGTCCAGAAGTAGTGAAGGAATAGGAAGATCCCCCACGAAAAGGCGACGATCATCGAAACCCGGATCGAGCGTGTCGCGGCCATGATGATCAGCAGCACCGAACCATAGACGGCAGAGTGCGTGTAGAAGACGAGCTTCAGATTGGCGCGCCGACGTGCGGCCCGGTAGGCGCGCTCCTCGGGCGTGGCTGCGCGCTTGCGCCTGCGAGTCCGAGACACGCCCGGCACCGGCGGGACGGAGGGCAGGGGCGGCACCATGCGGGACTGGCGCCGCTCGCGGCGGTCCGCATGCCGGTGGCGACGACGCCCACGCTGGTCCTCGCGCCGCTCCTCGTCGCGCAGCCGCTTCTCCAGCTTCCGCATCTTCTGCTGATGCTTGCGGCCGGCCTTCTCGTACTCACGCCGCCCCTTGCGTTCGGCCTGCTCCAGCTTCTGAAGACCGACCCGCTCGGCTTGCTCGATGCGCCGCTGGACGACGCCCAGAACCCGCTCGATGAAATCTCGGTGGTCCGCCACCTGGGGTCCCCCGCCGCGAGTTCGCGTCTCGGAGCAATTATGGGCTGCGTGCATCGGATTCCCCAGCCGGGTGATGGCCGGCTGCATTCATGACCGGCTCTCATGACCGGCTCTTACGACGGGCTCTTATACGACGGGCTCTTATACGACGGGCTCTTAGAGCAAGTCGTGTGCCGAACCCCAAACCGTTTTATTTCAGCTAGTTGGCGAGTCACTGCAGCGCCCCGCATGCAGCGACAAGGCGTCACCTGCAGGAATATAGCTGCACCGTATCCGTGCCGGCGGCGAGCCTGAATGTTCCGCCGGGTGTTCGGATCGGGTCGCGACGAGGCCTCACAGCACCGCTGGAGCTGGAGGATGTCGGCACGCCTCGCTTTCGGACCCCGGGGGAATGCCGGAGCCCGTGCTGTGGGTGCGGATCGACTTCGCGTCAGCGCTGGACCTGAAGGACCTGCTGCTCGTAGGCGTCGAGAGAGTCGAAGCTCGGCACGATCAGCCCCAGGGCCGCCTCGGGATCCGGTAGCGGGATTGCGTGGGTGCGCTCCATCAGGGTCGTCAGCAAGGAGCGCAGCGCCTCACCGGCATCCGTCTCGGCGGGCACCAGCTCGAGCGGATCGAATTCGTCGCTGCGCAGGCGCACCAGGCGCCTCGGCGCACCGCCATTGTCGCCCGCATCCATCAACAGGTCGATGATCACCACCGGCTCGGCAGCCAGCCCGCTCACCTCGCCCACTGCGATCGCCTGCACGAGCGCGAATTCAATGCGCGCCCTGCGCTGCCCCGCCACCTCGATCAGCAGCGCATCGGTCTGCAGGGCCGTGGGCCGCGCGGGCATCCGCTTCAGATCGGGAAAGAGCGGCGCCTCGACGCTTGGATCGATGGGAATCTCGGCGGCGACCCTTGTCTCGGGCGTGGCGACGGCGACGGCGACATCCTCGGGTTCGCCGAGCGGCTCGGGCTGCGGGTCGAGTGCCGCCAGGGCTTCATCCGTCTCGCTCACGTCCGCACCGTGCACGACCGCCGGCGGCGACTGCGACACGGCGCTCGCAGCGCTGTGATCTGGCTCCCCGATCTCGACGTCCAGGTCGGGCCCCGCCGCAGCGACTTCGGGCTCGGGCTCCGAGGCCGGCGCCTCGGGCAGCTCTTCGATGTTGAGCTCTGGGAATGACTGGGCGAGCAGGTCGACGTCCACCTCGAGATCCGGCTGCGAGACCTCGAGATCGTCCACCTCCAGATCCGGCGCAGAGTCGGCCAGGATGTCGAGGTCGAACTCGCCGTCCGGACCGGGCTCGAGCTCCACTGCCCGATCGTCGGCGACCGACTCCGGCTCGCCGAGAGGCGACGGCGCGGCTTCGAGCGGCACTTCGCTCCCCTGCACGTGCGCTGCCTCCACGGCTGGCTGCTGCTCACTCTCGTCCTCTACGGCGTCTGCTCCGCCTCTTTCGACGGAGCCCGGACGCGAGGGAGGCAGGCGCTTTTGCATCGCCTGCACCTCGCGATCGGAGAGCCCGGCGTGCGGCGGGCTCTCGGTTCGCATCGGGTGGTTGCGCGCGTGGATCTCGGTCACGGATGACTCGCTGTCGGACTCGTCCGAGCCGCAATCGGATGGCGCCGCCGCACTCTCGGGCTCGTCGGGCTCGTCGGGCTCGGCGGGCTCGACGGGCTCGGCGGGCTCGGCGGCAGCAGCGGGGGGGGCGCCCTCTGATGGCGGCGCAGGATCGCACTCGGACTCCTGCGGCGTCGCGCCGGGG
This sequence comes from Deltaproteobacteria bacterium, assembly GCA_019310975.1. Taxonomy (GTDB): domain Bacteria; phylum Myxococcota_A; class UBA9160; order UBA9160; family UBA4427; genus JAFDDH01. The sequence continues at coordinate 52,322 of JAFDDH010000014.1, forward strand.
TCGAGCTCGGAGATCAGCGCCCGCATGCGGTCGCGCTTGGTCTCGTGGATGTCGTCGCAGCCCAGAGCGTGACGGGCCGCGGCCACTGCGCACTCGGGATCGAGCTCCTTCGCCAGCTCGGCCACGTGCATCGCCACGCCGGCTGTGAGCGATTCGCGGTTGCGCTCGTCCACGATACCGCGCACGGCCGAGCGCAGAGCCGAGGTCCGCGCGGCCCGCGCCTCGCGGGCCAGGACCATCTCGGGATCCGCCTCGGCGTCTCCTCCCTCACGCCCCTCACGCCCCTCGGGCCCCTCGGGTCCCTCGGGCCCCGATCGCTCCTCGGCCTCGGCCTCGGCGTCCGCCTTCACCTGCTCGGCAAGATGGGGGATGAGACGCACCAGCGTAGAGGGATCGATCACCGAGCCCGGCACCAAGCCATCGAGCTCGATCCAGTACTGGGTCGCGAGCTCGTGCGCGCCGATCGCGTTCTTGCGGATCAGACTCGCGACGGCTGCAACAGCCTCAGACGGCCGCTCATAGGCGACGGCGACGTCCCAGTAGAAGCTCGCCACCTCGGGCTCATCCGCCTGATCATCGTGGGCCTCCTTCGCGAGGTGGAAGGCGGCCGCCAGATTTCCGCGCTCGCGCGCTTCGATGGCCTGCTTGAGCAGACTGCTGCGGGCCGCTTCCTTGACGCTGCCCGCGACGCGGTCCATCAGGCCGCCGCCACGCTTCTTCAGCGAGTCGAGCAGACCTCGGCCCGCTTCGGCCTCGGTCTCGCCGTTGGCAGCGGTCCCCTCCTCGCGGTCCGGCTTGCGCTGGAATACGCCCATTCGCGACTGGCGGCTCCCCATGAATGGAGCCCGGACGTACTGCGTACGCCGGCAGCTCCGATCCACGCATCATCGACCGAGCGACGGCGACGCTGAACGGCTTTTCGACATCCGAGCGGAAGCAGCGCGGGTCGTTCACGAGCTGCGCTCAGCACACTGCAGCATGACCCCAGGAACCGGCAACTCGGCTTCACAGACGCGCAGACCACATCCTCCTATCCCCCAGACCCCCCCGACACGCGGGGCAGGAAGTGGACCTCGCAGCCCGGCGGCGTGGGTTCGAGCATCGGGTCGCCGTAGATCTCGCCGTCGATCGCCACGGCCATCTTGCCGTCCACGAGCTGCGCGAAGCCGGGCAGGCGCTCGTCGAGGCGGGCAATCAGCTCGCGGATGTTGCGCGCATCCAATTCGATCTCGAGCTCGCCGCCCGCCATTCGAGCCAGCGAACGCGGCAGCACCACACGAGCCATCCTGGATCAGGCTCCGCGGTCGGCGGCCGCCTCGATGCCGGCCAGCACGCGTGGTGGCGAGAGCGGCAGATCGAAGTAGCGCACACCGGTGGCGGCGTGCACGGCATTCACGACCGCGGGGATCGGCGGCACGATGGGCACCTCGCCGACGCCGCGCACCCCGTAGGGGTGGCGCGGGTTTGGAACCTCGACGATTACGGTGTCGATCATTGGAAGGTCGGACGCCACGGGCATGCGATAGTCGAGGAAGCTCGGGTTGCACATCTTGCCGTCCTCGTCGTAGACATACTCCTCGTTGAGCGCCCAGCCGATGCCCTGCGCGGCGCCGCCCTGCATCTGCCCCTCGACGTAGCTCGGGTGAATCGCGCGCCCAGCGTCCTGCACCGCCGTATAGCGAATGACCTCGACGCGGCCGGTCTCGGGATCGACCTCGACATCGCAGATATGAGCGCCGAACGCCATGCCGACGCCGCGCGCGGTGAGCGATGCGCGACCCGAGATCGGGCCACCCGTCCTGGCGGCCCGCTGCGCCAGGTCGACCAGGCCGAGCGGCTCGCGGTCCGGCTCACCCTCGAGACGCGCCTCACCCTCCACCCACTTGACGCGCTCGGGCTCCACCTCCCAGATCGCCGCCGCACGCTCGCAGAGCTGCCGCTTCACGTCGCGAGCGGCCTCCACCACCGCCATGCCGGTCGCGAAGGTCACGCGACTGCCGCCGGTAATATCGCTAAAGCCGATGCTGGCGGTATCAGCGATCCACGCGCCGACCTTCTCGTAGTCGATCCCCATCTCCTCAGCGGCCATCAGCGCGAGCGACGCCCGCGAGCCTCCGATGTCGGGGTTGCCCGATATCACCGAGACGCTGCCGTCCTCGTTCACGTTGAGCCCCGCACTCGACTGCATTCCAGCATTGAACCAGAACCCCAATGCAACCCCGCGTCCCTGATTCGGACCCAGAGGCGCCGTATAATGGGGATGCGAGCGCAGCGCCTCCAGAGTCTCGACGCAGCCGATTTCGCGATAGCGCGGGCCAAAGGGCGCTTGCGTCCCCTTGCGAGCCGCATTGCGGAGGCGCAGCTCGATCGGATCGATCTCGAGCTTTTCGGCGAGCTCGTCGATGACGGTCTCCACCGCAAACGCCCCCATTGGCGCGCCCGGTGCGCGGTAGGCTGCGGTCTTGGGCTTGTTGACGAGCACGTCGTAGCCCGTGACGCGGACGTGCTCGAGCTCGTAGGGAGCGAACATCGTCATCGCACCGGCCTGGACCGGTGAGCCTGGGAATGCGCCCGCCTCGTAGTGGAGCACCGCCTCGGCGCCCGTGAGCCTTCCGTCCTGCTTGCAGCCCATCTTCACGCGAATTCGCGTCCCCAACGCCGGACCGGTGGCTCGGAAGACCTCCTCGCGCGACATCACCATCTTGACTGGACGACCCGAGATGCGCGAAAGCTGCGCGGCCAGCGGCTCGAGGTAGACAGTGGTCTTGCCCCCGAAGCCACCGCCGATCTCGGCGGGGATGGCGCGCACCTTCGAGAGCTCGATACCGAGAAGCTTGGCCGTGTAGGCGCGCACCATGAAGTGGCCCTGCGAGCTGGACCAGATCGTGATGTCGTCGTCGGGATTGGCCTGCACCAGGCATGCGTGCGGCTCGATATAGCCCTGGTGGACCGGCTTGGTAGTGAACTCACGCTCGACCACTACGTCGGCGGCCGCGAAACCCTGATCGGGCTCGCCGTGCCCGAGCTCGATTCGCCGCGACACATTGGGCGGCACCGTCGCCCCGGCGGCGAAGCCCGCGGGCTCGAGGTCGCGGTGCAGGCTGGGCGCGGACGCCGCCATCGCCGCGGGCATATCCAACACGTGCGGCAACACCTCGTAGTCGACCTCGATCAGATCGAGGGCGCTCGCGGCAATCTCGGGTGTGGTCGCGGCGACGGCCGCAAGCGCGTGGCCGTGGTAGAGGACCTTGCCGCGCGCCATCACGTTGTGGGAGAGCTCACGAAAATTGGTGGGCTGCTCGCCCACGAAGGCCTCTTCGGACGGGATGTCGGGTAAATCCTGTGACGTGATCACGGCTTCCACGCCATCGTGTGCAAGCGCGCGGCTGGTGTCGACGGAGAGGATGCGGGCGTGGGCGTGGGGGCTTCGCAGGACGCGACCCCAGAGCATGTCGGGCAGGGCGAAGTCGGCCCCGTAGGTGGCGCGTCCCGTTACTTTGTCGACGCCATCCGGACGCACGACTCGCGTACCGATCCAGCGGAACTTGGCTTCCTCGCTCATCCCGTCCCTCCCCGCAGCTCGGCGGCGGTCTCGAGCACCGAGCGCACGATCTTGTCATAGCCCGTGCAGCGGCAGAGGTTGCCGGCCAGCCAGAAGCGCACCTCGCTCTCGCTCGGATCGAGGTTGCGATCCAGCAGGGCTTTGGCGGCCACCAGGAAGCCCGGCGTGCACACGCCGCACTGCAGCGCGGCATCCTCGAGAAAGCGGCGCTGTAGCGGATGCAGGGTATCGCCGTTGGAAATGCTGATGGCGGTCTCGACCTCGCGCCCCTCCACCTCGGCGGCGAGCATCAGGCAGGAGCAGACAAGGCGACCATCCACGATGACACTGCACGCGCCACAGTCGCCCGTCCCGCAGCCCTCCTTGGTGCCCGTCCTGTGGAGAACGTCGCGAAGTACGTCGAGCAGCGTCTGCCCATCGTCGCAGAGGAACTCAGCATGCTCGCCGTCGATCGTGGCCACGACGTGTCTCTTCATCTCGCTCTTCGCCTCATTCTAGACCCTGCTCGCCGCGCGCTCCGCTGCGATGACGGCGGCCCGGCGAGCCATTACGCCGGCGACTCGAATCCGGTAGTCGCGCGTACCACGCATATCGTCGATTGGATCGGTGGCCGCGCTCGCGGCCGCACTCAGTGCGGCCAGTGCGTCGCCCTCGACTGCGTGGCCAACCAGCGCCTCGCCCGCACCCGCTACGAGGATCGGCCGTGGCGCCACCGCACCGAGCGCCACGCGGCAGGCCGTACAGTGACCATCCCGGTCGAGGGACAGGCAGACGCCCGCGCCCACCACGGCGATGTCCATCTCACTGCGCGGAATCAGGCGGAGATAGGCGTCGCCCGTCCTGTACTGCGGTCTGGGCAGACGGAAGTCCACCACGATCTCGCCGAGCGCGAGAGACGTCTGGCCGGGCCCCAACACCACATCCTCGACTCGCACTTCGCGGCGGCCGTCCGGACCGGCCAGGGTGCACGTCGCGCCGGCCGCGATCAGCGCCGGCACCGAATCCGCCGCCGGCGATGCATTGCAGAGGTTCCCGCCCAGGGATGCACGTCCCTGGATCTGCGTCGACCCGATCAGCTCGGCGGCCTCGACGACGCCCGGCCAGGCGGCGCGCAGCTCCTCGTGCTCGCCGATCTCGGCGCTGCATACCGCGGCGCCGATGCGAAAGCCCTGCGCGTCCACGTCGATGCGTCCCAGCTCCGGAATGCGTTTCAGGTCGATGACGCGCTCGGGTGCCTGTCCGCCGATGCGAATCTGAGCCAGCAGATCGGTTCCGCCTGCGAGTGCGCGGGTCGTCGCACCGGTCTCGGAGAGCAGCCCCACGGCCTCCTCGATGGAGCCCGGACTCCAATACTGCATCGGCCGCTCCACCCTCCTGTCAGACCGCGTGTCCCGGCCTGGATCGCAGAGGGTACGGATTCAGGCAGCGGGAGTCAGGCCCCTGCGATGGGCGGCCGCAGAGATCGTCTCGTCAACCTCGAGCGAGGCTTCGCGGAGCACACCCCCGATCTCGAACGAGATGGATGGCTCGCTCATCCCGCCTCGGCCAGCGCTTCGAAGATCGCCTTCGTGAAGGGCTCCATGTGAGCCGGAAAGAAGTCGGCCATGTTGGCTTCGAGGATGATCACATCGGCCTGGAAGATGTCACCCTGCCAATCGATCGCATCCGTGTCCACGGCCCTGCGCACCGTGTGATACGTCCCCTTCAGATAGTCGACGAATGCCTGGTAGTAGTAGAAGTAGTAGTCGATCTGTTCGAAGTTGCGGGTCTTGGCGATGATTTCGAGGGGCAGCATCATGAAGCTGCCCCCGACGGCCACCACCCGCAGCGGTCTCTCGATCTCACCCATGCTGGAGATCTTGGGCTCGGCGGTGACGTAATCGTCTTCGATCCACAGGAGGTTCATATTGCGAGCGAGGTCGAGATCGTCGCCCTCGGGCCGATTGTGGACCTCGTAGCTGTCGAGACGGATTCCCGGCACGTCCTGCTCGACGAGCTCGTCGATCTTCTCGAGGATCGCCTCGGCTCCGTAGAAGGCGGCCAGACGATTCCAGTGACTCGCTCCGCGCGGGAAGAGACCCGCCTCGGGATGCAGGCCGAGCGCGCGTCGAGCGGCCACGAAGTTGTCGACATGGTGGATGCCGGCCTCTCGAATGATGGGCATCGCCAAAGCGTACTCGGGGCCGTGGAGCGCATGCGGGGGGCAACCATCATCCGGCATCGACTCGGGCAAGACGGAGACTTTGTTTGGTGAGATGACGAATATGAATGCGATGCCCCGAGCCGCCAGGGCATCCTGAAGCCGACGCAGATCCGTCGCCAGCTCGCTGAGGCGCTCGGCATCCGCGGTCTCGATCAGGCCGCAGTACCGATCGATGTAGAGCCATTGAATGAGATGACCATCCTGGCCCATGACCAACTCGACCAAGCCCTCACCGCGCATCTCGGAGAAGAAGCTCCACCTCAGCTGGTTGTCGAGCCGAACGAAGAGGAAACGCAGGCCGAAACGCTCGCGGAACCAGGCGTCCGCATCCATCTGGAAGTCGCCGCCAAACCAGTCCGCGAGCTCAAGACGCGGTGCCGGGGAGGTCGGATCCCAATTCCCGACGCCATCACCGAATACATTGGTGAGCAGGCCGGGCACGAAGAGCGCGATGGCACCCAGCCCGATCAGGGCAGACTGGATCCGTGAACGCCTGCGGGATCTCTTCATGGTGCCCTACCAAGCTCTCCTGCGGCTGAGATCGATGCCGCCTTGTAGGTTTTGGCACACGTCGGTCGATACGATGGCAAAGGGTTGCTGCATCGTCACGTCCCGTCTCGCCCAGCGCGTATAATCCCGCGCGATAGCGACTCGGGGGACACGGGTGGCGGATCGGCTGTCAGATCCGATGTCCAGGGCTGAGTCCGGGCGTGAGGGGAGGACGAGGGTCCGATGGAAATCATCTCGACACTGGCCGGATGGGAGTTCCTGCTTCGCTTTGTGCACTTCCTCGCCGGCGTGTGCTGGATCGGCGTGCTCTGGTACTTCAATCTGATTCAGACACCCTTCTTCGGTACAGAGCTCGGCGGGCAGGCCAAGAGCGCAATCACCCGAGGGCTGGTCCCAAACGCGTTGTGGTGGTTCCGCTGGGGCGCCATGTTCACCTTCCTGTCGGGCTGGTTCATCGTCCTGATGAAGCTGCACTCCGGCATCGGCCTGGGGGACGGCTACATGACGCGAGTTCTGACCGGCGGCCTGATGGGCACTCTGATGTGGGCCAACGTCTGGTTCGTGATCTGGCCGGCCCAGAAGATCGTGATCGCCAACGCGGAGAACGTGGCCGCGGGCGGCGAGGCCAACCCGGAGGCGGCCGCCAGGGCTGGCCGGGCCGGTATGGCATCACGCACCAACACCCTCTTCTCGATCCCGATGCTCTTCTTCATGGGCAGCGCCAGCCACCTGCCCTGGTTCAACGCGGGAAGCAGCGACATGGCCTACTGGCTGATCGCCGGTCTGATCATCCTCTTCGCCGAAGCACAGGCCCTGATCGGCCCCGGCAGCGCGACCCAGAAGCCGCTCACGAGCGTCTCCGGCACGATTCACGCCGGGCTCGGACTGACCCTGATCCTCTTCCTGGTGGGCGCGATCGTCAACAGCTGAGCGCCAAGAGCCAGCCGTGAACGAGGGCGGGGCGGGCATCTCGCGATGCCCGCCCCGCTGGCCTTCGGGCCCGAGCCTACTCGGCCAGGAAGGCGGTCAGCGCATCGATGTCATTCTCGAGGTAGGGAAGCGCGACCATCAGGGTCGTCGTCCGCTTGGGCGTGTAGCCGTCCGGGTATGCGTTGCGCAGCACGCGCGCCTCGACGAGTTCGCGCGAGGCGCCGGTGATGGCCGGCCCCAGGCTGCCGTCCTGGTTGGGGTTGATGTTGTGGCAGGCCGTACAGCTGCCCATATACACGCTGCGGCCGCGCGCGATCAGCTCCTCCGGGCTCGGGGGCGCGGACTCGGCCGGCGCCTCCGAGGTGGTCGCCCTCGCAGAGCCGCTCGGAGCGGCGGGGCGAGCACCCGCCTCGTCTCCGGATTCCGAGGGCGAGCAAGCCAGCAGTAGGGCCAGCGGCCAGAGAGCGGAGAGACGACGGGGATCGCGCATGCTTCTCCTCCATTCGACCCGTTCGGATCAGGGCGCGAATCTTACCCGGCAGGGAATCGCCAGCCACACCTGTGTCCGCCACCCCGCCCGGGTGTCATTTCCTCGACGCTCTTTCCTCGACCCAAAGAACTTCCGCGATCGCGCCGAGTCCGCAGTCAGACGTCTGCCCCAGTCTCGCCGCCCGACACCGCAGAGCTCCGCCGAGCGCTGCAGAGCTATATTCGCCGGCCAGCGCAACACGAATGGAGACCGTCCCGTGTTGGACGCCATCCGCAGCATATCGAGGGTCGGCACAGCCCTCGCCGCAGTCGCCGCCGACCAGACGCGCGCGCGCATCGGCCATTTCCCGACACGTGCAACGGACATCGATCCACGTTGGCTCGAGAAGGGGCTCGCGGCGCGTTTTCCGGGCGTGCGCATCCGCGACCACCAGCTGCTCGACGATCACTCGGGCACGACATCGCGTGCACGGATCGGCCTCGAGTACGACTGCCCCGGCGAAGCGGACACCCCCCCGGAGACGGTCTTCCTCAAGATCACCCCGCACGCGCCCATCCAGCGGCTCTTTCTGGCCACCTTCGGAATCGGCCGCAACGAAGTGCGCTTCTACCGCGACATCCGGCCCGGCCTCCCGGTGCGTGCGCCGGACGTCTACGGAATCTGCGCGCTACCGGGCGACCGCCAGTTCGTGCTGCTGCTCGAGGATCTCACCCGCACGGGCGTGCTGCTTGCCAGCCTGGGCGATCGGGCGACCCTCGAGCAAGCAGAGGCGGTGATCGATGCCCTGGCCTCGTTGCATGCGGCCTACTGGGAGTGCGACCGCTTTCATGCAGACCTCGCCTGGGTGCCGAGCTACGAGAAGCGCCGGCACAGGGATCTGCCTTGGGAGCGCTTCATCACCGGTCAGATGTGTGAGCGCGCCCTGCGGCGCCACGGCGCCGACTTTCCACCCGAGTTCGAGCAGATCGCGCGCACGTGCATCGACCGGAGAGACCACTTGGAGCGGCTCTGGGCCGAGGGAAGTCGCACATTGGTGCACGGCGACTGCCATCTCGGCAACCTCTTCTTCGAGGACGCGCGCACCGGGTTCTTCGACTGGCAGATCTGTGCCCGCGCGCCGGGAATGCGTGACGTCAGCTACTTCATGTGCAACTCGCTTCCCGAGAAGCTGCGCCAGCAGCACGAGCGTGCGCTGATCGAGCGATACCTGGAGGCGCTGCGCGGGCGCGACGTGCCGGCGCCGGATATGCAAGGGGCGTGGCGTCAGCACCGGCTCTTTGCACTCTACACCTGGATCTCCGCCGCCTTTACGATCGCGGGCGGAGAGGGCATGCAGCCGCTGGAGATCGGCCTGGCCGGCGTTCGCCGCGCGACCAGGGCCGCCATAGATCTCGAGAGCGTGGCGTGCGCACAGGAAAGTCGATGAGGGCGTATACTTTGAATGACCGCACGGCGGATCCCAGGTGAATCGGAGGAGGCAGAGCATGAGCAGGGCGCTCGACGTCAGCACGTCCTATCTCGTCAGCGTGGGCCGTCTCGGCGCCGGCATGCGCGTGGCGCCGCTCGGCGAGCGCCCCAGTCAGACATTGATCCTCTACGACTTCGAGGCCTGTCCCTTCTGCCGCAAGGTGCGCGAGGCACTCTCCAGCCTCGATCTCGAGGCCGAGATCAGGCCCTGTCCGAAGGGCGGCCGGCGCTATCGCGACGAGCTCGTGGCACGAGGTGGCAAAGCGCAGTTCCCCTATCTCGTGGATCCCGGCATCGGCATCGAGATGTACGAGTCCGACGACATCGTCCGCCACCTCTTCGATCGCTACGGCGACGGCAGCGTACCGCTCTCGCTGGGGCTCGGGCTGCTCACGGATCTGAATTCTATGCTCGCAGGGATGGCGCGACTCGGCGCCGGCTCGCGCGTGAAGCCATCCCGGGCACCCGAGCAAGCGCTCGAGCTCTACAGCATGGAGGCTTCGCCCTATTGCCGACTGGTGCGCGAGACGCTCTGTGAGCTCGAGCTTCCATATCGTCTGCACAACGTCGGCAAGGGGAGCCCGTCGCGCGAGGCCTTCGTCAAGCGCTCTGGTCTGATGCGGGTGCCCTGGCTCTCGGATTCGAACACGGGCACCGAGCTCTTCGAGTCCGCGGACATTGTGCGATACCTGACGGAGACCTACGCGGCCGACTAGGAACATCGATCCGGATGGGAGGCGAAGACCTCAGTTCTCTGCCTTGCCCGGCGACGATCGACCGCGTCCTCCCCGCATCCCGCGCTGCCGAGAACGCCGCACGGCCAGAATCACGCGACGCGCGGCGCGTTCGATCCATGACAGCCTGCGTCGCTGGGTGATGCGACCACTGTGCACGACTTCGGTCCACTCGCCGCGCACGCGGTGCTCCTCGCCACCCGGCAGCAGCACCCGATAGGGTCGGTCGGGGTCGAGCACATCGCCCACGTCGCTGATGCGTACGGGCATCGAGACGCGGTAGCGCTCGCCAATCGCCTGCAGACGTTCCGAATCGTCGAAGCTGCCCGGAACGGCCTCGCGAATCTCCAGCCGCACAGTGGCACCATCGCTGACGACGTCGAGCACGGCCCCGAGAAGATCAGGCCGCTCGGCCTCCTCGAGCCCACCGCCGAGCCACAAGCAACGGTAGGCGCGACAAATCTGCGGCCGTGTCGCATGGATCGCGCAACCCGGCCCCCTTACGTCCTGATGGAGACAGTTCACGCCGCCCAGCTTGTTTAGCGCGTCGACGCGCAATACCGTGCAGCAGAGCGAGCAGTCACCGCAGCGCCGCTCCATGCCGGGCTCCATCACACTAGTCAGCCCGGTCGAAGAAGCGCTTGCGGTAGCGTGCAAAGTCCGACCGCAGACCCTCCTCGGTGAAGCCGAACTGCTCGAGCGTATAGCTGTGAACCGGCCGTCGATCGCGCGTGTTCTCCACCGCCCACTCGCGCATGCAGGTCTCGGCCTCGGCGGTGAGTGGCATGCCGATGAAGTCGTAGATGCGGCGCACCTGGGCCATCGGATCGGCGACCAGATCCTCGTAGTGCAGGTCGAGGAAACGCTCGGGATACTTCTCGTGCACGTCCATGCAGCGATCCATCATGCGCACCAGGCGCCCGCTCCACTGGCGCCCGATCTCCACTGGATCGACGTCGTCGCTATTCAACACCCGAATGGCGTGGATGAGGCTCGCCATCGAGGGGATCGTCTGGACGGGGTCACGATGGGTCAGCACGACCCTGGCGTCCGGGAAGATCTCGAAGAAGACATCGAGGAAGCCGAGGTGGTGTGGAGTCTTCAATACCCAGCGTTCGCCGGACTCGCCGCGGCACCGCTTCTGCCATTGCACGAGCTTGAGCAGACGCTTCAGGTACGCGTAGCCGGGACGTGCATCGTAGTCCTCGAGCCAGCGCGCAAATACGGGCAGATTGCAGAAGGCTTCCGGATTGCCGCTCACAAAGGCGTGCTCGAGCAGCATGATCTCCTCGTCCGGCGCATGGGCGTCCATCGGATGCGCGGCAATCAGCTCCGGCGAGGCATCGAGCATCATCTGGACCTCGGCCTCCGCATCAGCGATACGCGGGTCGGGGCCATCGCCCGCCCCGGGGCCCGCGACCGGGAAGGCCGCGGGGTTGCGCGACTCGTACCAGAGCAGCGCGAACATCCTCGGATCGCTGGCAATCGTGCGGTGCAGCATGGTGGTCCCGGTGCGTCCAAGGCCCACCACTGCGAGCGGCCGCTCGATGCTCGCCGCGAGGATCTCGGGATGGCGACGAATCTCCTCCTCGGTCCGCAGCCGATTGACGAGCAGGCCGATCATGCGCTCGTATTGAATGACGCGACCCATCTCCGAGAGTCGCGCCTCTTCCTCCAGTGCGGCCAGCAGACGGCGCATGGGCTCGAGGAAGTCGTCGTCACCGAAATCCTCGAGGCCAGTGCGGCCACGCGCATCGGCGAGCAGGACACTCGCTTCGAAAATGGTCTCGGCCGAGGTTGCCAAAGCACGTGCTCCGTCGTGCGGGGGGATCGAGTGCGCCAGTATGCACCGGCCTGGATGGCTCCCGCCATCGTGCAATGCGAGTGGCTATCCTGCAACGCCCCTCATTCCCGTCCATGAGAGCTCCCGTCGGGCTCGAGGCGCACGAGAGCAGGGCGTTGCTCGAGATGCTCTATGCGCATTATGCACGCCCGGACTTCACCTGCCGCGTGCACTGGCCACTGGCTGCACTCGCTAGAGCCGTCAAGGCTCGAGCCCCGCGGCGACGTGCTTCGAAGAGGCTTCCCGCAGCACCGCCGCATAGCTTGGAGCAACCAATGCCTGCTTCAATACGCCACGCTCGTCCAGCATGGAATGCATGCGCGCCAGATGATAGTGCGGCACACGCATGTTCAGGTGGTGCTCGAGATGAAAG
>JAFDDH010000271.1 GCA_019310975.1 Deltaproteobacteria bacterium
GGTTCCGAAGCCGCCGGGCAGCGCGGCCGAGCCGCCTTCGGCGAGCGGGAAGAGAAGGTCGAGCACGCGTTGGCCGGTCACGAAGGGCCGGTCGGGAGGCAGCCGACGGCCCGACGGCCGTGACGTTCGAACCGCCCAGCGATGTGCCAGAGTGAGGGGCGTTCCGTCGCGGAGCGCACCGAAGGGCTCTTCGATCCGGTAGGTCCCGGCGCTGATGTCGGCGATCTCGCCGGTCCGGCCGGGTGGCAACATGATGCGGTGTTCGATCCCGGCGCGCTCCTCCACGATGCCCAGCACGTCACCGGTCGATGCGGCATCGCCCGGCTCGAGTGTTGGGCTGAACGTCCAGAGCGCATCGGCGTCGAGGGTTTGCGCTTCTCCACCCGGGGTCAGGAAGTCGCCACTCCGCTCGGCCATGACGTCGAGTGGGCGGCCGACTCCGTCGAGCACCGATCCGAGCAGGCCGGGGCCGAGCTGCGCTGTCAGGGGGGCGCCCGTGGGCTCCACGGGCTCGCCGAGGGCGAGACCGCCGGTCTCTTCGAAGACGTCGACGGTGGCGACGTCGCCCTCGATTCGGATCACCTCGCCCATCAGCCGCCGATCACCGACACGAACCATCTCATAGAGCGAGACATCTCCAAGCGGGGCCACCTCCGCAATGGATCCGACCACTCGGATGAGACGCGGCTGGCTCATCGCAGTCGCACCCGATAACCGATCGCACTGCGCAGGAGCTCCACGAGGTCGGCCTCTGCGGAAGGCCGCTCTCCGGCGGCGCGCGGACCGGGGAAGGGCACGACGACCGGGACGGCGCGGTGCTCGAGCGAATCGCGCAGCTCCTCGGGCAGCGCACGGTAGAGAGACTCCTCGACGAGCACGACGCCCGTGCCCGATTGCTCGACGAGGCCAGCGAGCACAGCGGCGGCTTCGCTGGCATCGACGGCGGGCACCGACCGCACACCCGCCAACGAGAATCCGTCGCGCACGGCCGGGCGGCATACGACGCGCACCGAGTGAGTCATGATCGCCTCGCCATCTGGCCGATGATGTCCTCGGCGGGCCGCCCCTGGGCGACGCCCCAGTTGATGCGGCGCAGGTCGGCCCGCTCCGCGCGCAGCCGCATCACGAACTCGAGGATGGGCGCCGCACCGAGGGGATCGAGGCGAGTGGCGCGGTGCTCATTGGCGATGCGCACCGCGCGAGCGCGCGACTCGAGTGCCGAGCTCGGGAGTGCAGGATCGTGGAAGACACGCGACAGCGCGCTTCTTGCGAAGAGCTGATCGAGTCGCCGGCGGCGCACCGCCTCGGTCGGCTCGCCCGCTACCGCGTCGTGCTGCTCGGAGTCGAGCTGTTGGCCGCCTTCGACGAACCGCCCGCCGGCGCCGGCCAGTGCATCCCATGCGTTCTCGAGATCGATCTCATCTCTCGCCCAGCCGAGCAGCCGGCCGCCCAGGCGCTCTCCCGCCCGCAGAGCTCTCGCGAAGAACGTCCGGTCGAGTGCATCCTCGAGTGCATCCCGATCCTCGCCTCGGTCGCGCAGCGCCGCCTGCAGCGGCTCCGCGAAGGGACTCCCGGCTCGCTGCAACGCTCGCACGAGCGCCGTGGCATCCACGGCCGCGGCGATCTCCTCGCGCGGGCGACGCGACAGCCCGGACGCACCCGGCGCCAGATGATGCGGCACCCGGTCTTCTTCGAGCGAGAAGATTCCACGTAGCCAGAAGCGGATGGCGCGTCGCTCCTCGTAGTCGAACACGGCCGCGAGCAGGGGGCGACGCTCGCCGAGCCAGAGCGCCAGCACGTCGAGGCGCCGCCTCACCTCTCGCTCGATGGCGGCATCGATGGTCTCGACGACGGAAGGAGCCGGTCCCGCCTTGCTGGGCGCGGGCCAGTATCCGGCTGCCTGCAGGGCGCCCGCGAGCACGCCGCTGCCCGAAGAGTGAGCGAATCGCCGCAGTGCGTCCTCGGACAGCAGGTGGGTCGCCAGCCCCCGCGCCCTCACCCCGACATCGGAAAGTGTCGGACTCACCCTTTGTCCCCGCGCTCGAGTCGTTGCAGCACCTCGATGGCGAGCATCGGACGACGCAATTCGAGCAGCTTCGCCAGCGTGGCGTCCACGATGACTGCGTGATCCGGGCCGTGTGCGCGAAAGCCGCAGGGCATCTCTGGGTCGGGCTCGATCCGCACGTCCTCGCGGCCGGCGAACGCCTCCACGAACGGCTCTGCGAGCTCGCTCGAGCACGCGATCACCACGCGGCCGGCCGAGAGGTGGCCGATCGCCTCCTCGACGAGATCCACCATCCTCTGCAGCGCGGCGGGCGAGTCGAGTGCGGCCCGCAGCTGATCGCATGCCAGCGCGAAGACACGGTCGAGCAGCACGTCCCTGGCTTCGAGGACGCGCGCTTGCGCCGCTCCGCGCGCAGCGGCGATCCGCCTGGCCGTCGCGCTACGAAGTCGGGCCTCCTCGTCGCGCAGCGATCGACGCCGGCGCGCGCTGGCCTCCTCAGCGGCTTCGGCGCCCAGCGCCCGCGCGTGTGCGCGCGCTTCGTCGAGCAGAGCGGCGACGTTGGCGCGCGCCTCCTCTTCCACGGCGGCGCGCAGCGCATCGATCCCCATCGCCGGGCCCTCAACCGCCACGCATCAGGATCAGCACTGCGACCACGAAGCCCAGGATCGCCATCGTCTCCGGAATTGCGATCAGCAGGATGGCGGTCACGCCCAGCTCCGGTCGCTCGGTGAGGCTCGCCGCGGCGGCCGGACCGATACGTGACTGGGCCCAGCCCGTCGCCAGGGCGGGCAACCCAATCGCCAGAGCGGCGCTGATCCCGATTCCCAACATCTCCATTGATTCATCCTCCGCGTGTGGGGCCGGATCGGCGTCACACACTCTGCGGCGTCGACACATCGGCCGGACGCCAGTGGCGGAACGGCCGATAGACCTGGCCGCCCGGGCTGTAGAAGGTCCCGAAGAACTCTACGAAGTGAAGGCGAAGCGCGTGAACGGTGGGGCTGAAGACACCCAGCCCGAAGTTCACCAGATGAAAGAGCGTCGCGAAGACCACGCCCACCACCGCGCCGCCCAATGTGCCCACCATCTCATTGGCCACCATCGCCAGCATCACCGATGCCGTTCCCAGTGCCATGATGCGCGCGTAGGAGAGAATGTTGCCCAGGCGCGAGACGAACTCGACAGCACCGATCACACCCTCGACGGCCACCAGCACGGGAAACGCCAGCAAGAGAGCCACGGCCACGGGTGTGAAGAACTTCTCCGGCAGCACGTTCACGGCAGCCAGCAGCATCATGGCCGTCAGCACGAGCATCACGGCTGCCAGCCCGCGGCCCACCGACTCGCGAGGGTCGCTCCGCATGCTGGTGAGGGCGCCGAGCACCAGTCCGAGCACCACGTGCACGAAGCCGATGGCGACCGACAGAGCCAGGAAGGGGATGAAGGCGTCCTCGCGTGAGAACACCAGGGCCTGCATACCGAAGAGCCGCTGCCCCAGGTCGCCGAAGAGCTCACCGAAGACGAAACCGAACGTCATCGAGAAGACAGCGCAGGTTGCGGCGATCTCGGAGAGCGAGCGGAGCAGCCCTTCCTCGCTCGAGCGAAGCCGGCCGACGAGCGCCAATAGGCCCAGCATGAAGCCGTAGCCCAGGTCTCCCAGGATCAAGCCGAAGAACATCGGGAAGAAGACGGCGACGAAGGGCGTCGGATCCATCGTTCCATAGCGGGGCAGAGGCAGCCGTTGAGTGATGACCTCGAAGGGTCTGAAGATGCGTGGGTTCCGGATGGCGACGGGTACGTCGCGGGCCGACCAGTCCTCGCGCGCGATGTCCTCGATCACGATGCGCTCCCCTTCGCGATCGGCGAGCAGACGGCCGAGCGCCTCGCGTTCTGATTCCGGCAGCCATCCCTCCAGCACGAAGAAGTGGGGCGTCGCGGCCGCGAGCTTCAGCACATCGCTGGCCGCGAGCCAGTCATTCAGCGCGCATCGCGCACGCCGCAGGCCGGGCCACAACCATTCGCCCAGCCGTCTGCGCCGGGAATCCAGCCGCACGAGCTCCTCGTCGATCTCGGCCACGCGCTCTCTCAGCGCCCGGAATCCGGAAACCAGCTCGGCGCCCTCGAAGATCTCGGGCAGCTCGAGCTCCTGGACGCCGGTTTCGGGGAGAAGCGCCTCCACCCGATCGGCATCGGCGAGCGAGACCGTCAGCGCCACCGCGAGCTCGCTGCCCGGAAGCGGCTCAGTTTGAAGCGTGAACGCGGTGCCAATCGCCTCGGAGAGAGCGAGCTCGAGTCGCGCGGCGCCCTCACCGACGCCTTGCGAGAGGACGAGGAAGAAGGTCCGCGTGGCTCGACCGATGGCGCCGATCCCCATGCGTTCGAACGCCTCGACCGCACGGTCCAAGTGCTTCAAGCGCGTGCGCTCCTCCTCGAGTCGTCTCCGCTCGCCGGTCAATGCCACGGCGGCGCGTCTGGCGCGCCGCGCCAGTCTAACCTCGCGGGCCAGATCCTCCACGGCCAATTCGGCATTCGTGCCGGCGGCTGACTCGCAAGCGAGCCGCGCGACCGCCTCCTCGACGTCGTCGAGCGCCGCCTCCACGTGTGCCACGTGACGAATGTGCTGGGCGGTCAGCCGCAGGCCGGTAATCGGTGTCTCGAGGCTGGGCTCACAGAGGTGGACGATGGCGCCGTCCTGGAGCGCCCCGATCACCGAGGTGAGGCGGGCCCGGGGGCCGAGGATCCGTACCTTGCGCATCGACACGATCACGATTGCGCTCCGATGCCGACGACTCGCGCGGCGACCCAGCGAGCCAGCTCCTGCAGCTCTGCGTCACCGACGAGCCGGTAGTGCTTCTCCTCGACACTGGCCCGGTCTTCGAGACTTCGGAGCGTGGTCTCGCACTCGCGATCCATGGACGCGCGAACCTTTTCAAGCCCGGACTCGAGCGCAGCGTCGTCGTCTGCAGCTTCGGATTGGGCTTCGGCCCGAGCGGACTCCACGATCTGCTCCGCCTCGGCCGCGGCGGACGCCAAGTCGGCTTCGACGCGTCTCTCGACCTCGATGAGGTCGAGCAGAGCACCTTTCTCTGCTTGCTCGGTGGCTTCTTCGTCCACTGGTCGAGACAGCTCCCGGAGCCTTATCCGCTCGTCCGCGCGGTCGTGCCAAGCATCGAC
>JAFDDH010000272.1 GCA_019310975.1 Deltaproteobacteria bacterium
CGCCACTGCCGCCACCGCCGCTGCGTCGCCGCCGGCCGCCGCCGGGCCGTGGCTCGCGGGCGGGCTCGGGCGGCTCGGGAGATTCCTCGATGGTGGTCTCCGGTCGGTGTTCGGCCAGGTAGGCGGCGCAGATGCCAGCGAGGTCACGGCGCCCCTCGTGGTCCGCCGCCATCTCCTCGACGACCGGGATCAGGCGCTCGACCTCGAAGCTCACCTTCGAAGCCTCGAGGTGGCGCATCTCGTGTTCGACCTTCACCTGCATACGCTCGCGGATGCGACCGAGCAAATCCGCCTCGGTGGGCGGCTTGCGCTCGGTGATCTTGATCTTGTTCACGTTCTGCATGTGCTTGAAGTTGCCGATGTCGAGGCCCGAGACCAGCGAGATCGCGATCCCCGACTTGCCCGCCCGTCCGGTGCGCCCGGTGCGGTGGACGTAGATCTCGGGCGAGTCGGAAGTCGCGTAGCTGATCACATGCGAGAGATCACTGATGTCGATGCCGCGCGCCGCGACGTCGGTGGCGACGAGGAAACGGAGATCACCCTCCTTGATGCGCCGCATCGCCCTCTCTCGTGCCGACTGCTGCAGGTCTCCCGAGATCTGATCGACGTTGAAGCCGCGCTTCTGCAGGTAGCCCGTGATGTAACGGACGTCTGCCTTCGTGTTGCAGAAGATGATGGCGCTCTCGGGATCCTCGTACTCAATCACGCGCGCCAGCACCGCCTCTTTCTCCTTGGCGGTGCATAGGTAGTAGTAGTGCTCGATCTGCTGTGGCCCGATCTGGTCGGCGTCCACCGCCACGAACTCGGGGTCATTCAGGAAGAAGCGCGAGAGCGAGCGCACCTTCTCGGGGATCGTGGCCGAGAAGAGATGGGATTGACGCTTCTCGGGCAGGTAGGATGCGATCTCGCGCATATCGGGCCAGAAGCCGAGGGAGAGCATTTCGTCCGCCTCGTCGAGCACCAGCACCTTCACAGTGGTGAGGTCCATGCGGCCGTTGCCGATGTGGTCGAGGATGCGGCCGGGTGTGCCCACGATGATGTGGACGCCGCGCTCCAGCGCTTCCACCTGCTCCGCGTAGCCGACGCCGCCGTATACCGGGAGCACCCGCACACCGCGGTGCTTGCCCAACGTGGTCAGCTCGACAGCGACCTGGTTGGCGAGCTCGCGTGTCGGCAGCATGACGAGCGCCTGGATGTCGTCCAGGCTCTTATCCACCACCTCGACGAGCGGAATCCCGAAGGCGCCGGTCTTGCCGCTACCCGTGATGGCTTGGACGATGAGATCGCCCCCACCGCGCATGAGGGGAATGACCTTCGCCTGCACGGACGTCGGCGTCAGCCAGCCGAGATCGTGCACCGAGGCCTGGATGTCTTCGGATAGTTCGGAGAAAAGTTCTGAAAGATCAGTCATCTACGGGATGGCAGCCTAGGCCCCGGGCGTGCCCTACGCAATGGCTCCGCGGTGCGGCGATCGAGCGTGGCCGCCCGCGAGCGGCGGCGTTCTGGCGTTCGGGCGGGATGCTAGTCTGCGCCGCATGCAGCGGATTACCCGCCAAGATGTCGAGCGGACCGCCGATCTGGCGCGGCTCTCGCTGACAGAGGCCGAGATTGTGGCCCTGACGCGCGACCTCGACCGGATCCTCGAGCACGCGGATCAGCTGAAGGACCTCGATACCGAATCGACCGTGCCCACCGCACACGCGATTGTGCTCCCGACCCCGCAGCGTGCGGACGAGCCCGTTCCTGGAATGGATGTGGAGTCCGCGCTCGCGAACGCCCCCCTGCGGGAAGGCAGCGCCTTCGTGGTGCCCAAGGTGATCGAGGGAGAGGAGAGCTAGGCGTGGATAGCCTCGAAGCCCAGTCCGCCGGGCTGGCCGCGGCAGAGGTGTCCTCGGTGGAGCTCGTGGACGCTGCGCTGGCCCGCATCGAGGCGGCCGATGCGACTCTCAACGCGGTTGTGGGCGTTCGCGGTGACGCCGCTCGCGCCGAGGCCGCGGCCGCGGATGCTCGCAGATCCGCGGGCGACCGACGCTCGCCCCTGGACGGTGTCCCGCTGCTCTTGAAGGACAATATGGTCCAGCAGGGTGAGCCCACGACTTGCTCGTCGCGCATCCTGGAGGGCTTCGTTTCGCCCTACGACTCCACGGTGGTGACGAGGTTGCGCGAAGCCGGGGCGATCGTACTCGGACGCAGCAATATGGACGAGTTTGCGATGGGCTCGTCGACGGAGCACAGCGTGCACGGTCCGGCCCACAATCCCTGGGATACCGGCCGCTCATGCGGCGGATCGTCGGGTGGCTCGGCGGCGGCGGTGTCTTCCGGCATGCTGCCCTTCGCGCTGGGCAGCGATACCGGGGGCTCGATACGGCAACCGGCGTCGTTCTGCGGCGTGACCGGGCTCAAGCCCACCTACGGACGAGTGTCGCGCTTCGGCCTCGTGGCCTTCGCGTCCTCGCTCGATCAGATCGGCCCGATCGCCCGGACGGCGCGTGAGTGCGCGTGGATCCTCGACGCGATCGCCGGCCACGACGCAAAGGACTCGACGTCGATTCCCGAGCCGGCGCCGCGGGTCAGCGATGCCCTCGATGGCGACGTCTCGGGGCTGACGATCGGCATGCCACGCGAGTACTTCGAAGAGGACGGTGCCGATCCCGAGGTCGTGTCGTGCGTACGTGCGGCAATTTCCGAGCTCGAGCGCGGAGGCGCGAAGCTCATCGAGGTCGACCTGCCCCACACTCCCTTCGTCGTCTCCACCTACTACTTGGTGGCAACCGCCGAAGCGTCGAGCAATCTCGCTCGCTACGACGGCGCGCGCTATGGGCGGCGCGCCGAGGGTGTGAGCGACGTCGACGAGATGTATCGCCGCTCACGTTCCGAGGGCTTCGGGGACGAGGTCAAGCGCCGTATCCTGCTCGGCACCTACGTGCTCTCGGCGGGCTACTTCGACGCCTACTACCGCAAGGCGCAGCAGGTCCGAACATTGGTGCGCGCTGACTTCGAGCGCGCCTTCGCGCAGTGCGACGTGATCGCGGGTCCAACGTATCCTGAGGTGGCCTTCGAGCTCGGATCGAAGCAGGACGATCCGATCAATATGTACCTCTCGGATGTCTACACCGTGTCGGCCAACCTGGCGGGTCTCCCGGCTATTTCGATCCCGTGCGGGCTCGTGCGCGACCTGCCCGTGGGCCTGCAGCTGCAGGGCCGGGCGATGGACGAGGCGACGCTGCTGCGGGTTGCGGATGGCTTCCAGGGCCGTACCGACCACCACGATCAGCGGCCACCCGGCCATCTGGGGCAGGCGGCCCGGTGAGCGTCGATCCGATGGAGCGCTACGAGGCCGTGATCGGACTCGAGGTGCATACGCACCTCAAGACGCGGTCGAAGCTCTTCAGTCCGGCACCCGTGCGCTACGGCGATGAGCCGAATCACAACGTGCACCCGATCGACCTGGGCATGCCGGGAGTGCTTCCCGTTCTCAACGAGAAGGTGGTGGGGCTGGCGATCCGACTCGGATTGGCGACGCATAGCCGCGTCAACCAGCGCTCCGTCTTCTCGCGCAAGAACTACTTCTACCCCGACCTGCCCAAGGGCTACCAGATCTCGCAGTACGACGAGCCCATCGTGAGCAAGGGCTGGATCGAAATCGAAGTGCCCACGGACTCCGGACAGCCGGCAGCGGGAGAAAAGAAGCGGGGAGAGACCCCGAAGGAGCGGCGGCGCATCGGGATCACGCGGGCGCACCTCGAGGAGGACGCCGGCAAGTCGATCCACGATGCCGCCGTGGCGGGTGCGGACGACACACACATCGATCTGAACCGGGCCGGTGTTCCCTTGCTCGAAATCGTCTCAGAGCCGGAGATGCGCTCGCCCGAGGAGGCCAGCGCCTATCTGCGCGCCCTGCGCTCCATCCTCCGTTACATCGACGTCTCCGACGCGGACATGGAGAAGGGCCAGTTCCGCTGCGATGCCAACATCTCCCTGCGGCGCCGCGGCGAGAGTCGACTCGGCACGCGCACCGAGATCAAGAACCTCAACTCCTTCGCGAGCGTCGAGGGTGCGATCAAAGCCGAGATCGTGCGCCAGGCAGAGATCCTCGACGATGGCGGCGAGATCTTGCAGGCCACCATGGCCTACGACCCTCAGCGCGGCCGCACCCGTATTCTGCGCCTGAAAGAGAACGCCGACGACTACCGCTACTTCGACGATCCCGACCTGATCCCGCTCATCATCCAAGATGAGGAGATCGAGGCGGTGCGGGCCGACATGCCCGAGCTGCCCGACGAGAAGCGGGTGCGCTTCCAGGACGAATATGGTCTCTCCGCCTACGACGTGGGAGTGCTGATCTCGAGCCGCCCGCTGGCAGAGTTCTTCGAGCAGACCGCTACGGCCTGCGGCTCGGCGAAGAGCGCCGTCAATTGGATCACACGCGACCTGATGAAAGAGCTGAACGAGCGCGGCGTCGACGTCGGCGAGCTGGCCATCACGCCCGAGATGTTGGGAGCGCTGATCCGACTCGTGGACGAGGGACGGCTGACCGCGCGCAGCGCGCGCGATCTCTTCCCGGAGCTGGCGGAGCAGGGCGGTGACCCCGAGGCGATCATGCGCGTGCGTGGCCTCGAGGCCGTGTCGGATCCGGGCGTGATCGACGGCTCTGTCGAAGAGGTGGTCGGCGCCAACGCGAAGGCGGTGGAGAGTGTGCGCGCTGGAGACGACAAAGCGCTGAACTTTCTGATGGGACAGGTCATGAAGGCCACTCAGGGCAAGGCGGATCCGACCGACGTTCGCCGCCGCCTGGTCGAGCGGATTCGCGGCTGAGCGAGGGCGCGGATGCGTTGGACGATTCGGCTGGCGATCCCGCTGGCGGCGTTGATCGTCGTAATTGGGACCGCTCTAGGGCTGGCACGCCTGCGCTTCGTCGAGACACCGCAATTTCAGCGGTTGATCGCAGAGTGGACCACCGAGCAACTCGGACAGTCCCTGAGCTATAGCGGTCTCGCCATCGGCTTGATTCCACCCAGCATCCTCTGGCCACTGCTGATCGGCACGATCGAGGTGGTCAGCCTCGTGCTCGATCGGGTGGAGCTCACTGCGGTGCGTGGCGCAGACGGCATCTGGATCCCGGGGCCGGTGGAGAACGAGGGGCCAGAGCCCGAGATGATCGACGACGCTGGTGGCTTCGAGATCGCTGTCCGACGCGTCCAGGTACGGGACTCGACGCTTACCTTGATCGATCGCACGGTCACGCCCGGAACCCTGTTGAGCCTGCAGGCGCTGGCGATCTCGGTCGCGGGTGCCGACCTTTCGAGGCCGCTCGATGTCCAGGGCTCGGCTCGGCTCGCCAGCGGTGGGCGGCTTGCAATCTCGGGCACTCTCACCCTGGCGGGTCACGCGAACCTGAGGCTCGAGCTCCAAGAGCTGGCTCTCGACGCGCTCCACGCCTACCTGGGCGAAGAGGTTCGTCTCGATGGCTTGCTCGGCGGGGAGATCACGCTGCTCGGGCCCGTCGCAGAGCCGGAGAAGCTGGCCGTGCAGCTTCGCGTCGATGCGAAATCGCTCTCATTCGGCGACACAGTGATTCGCGGATCGGTACTTCTGTCTGCGAATCACTCCGGCGACCTGGCGGCACCCAAGGGAGAGCTGTCCATCGATGCCAGCGGGGCGGCGATCGAGTATGCGGATCTCGCACGCAAGCCGGTGGGCTCGCCGGCGTCGGCGACGGGCCGCTTCGCGATGTCGCCGAATGGCGCGATTCGTCTCGATCTTTCGAGCGTGCAGCTCCACACCATGGACGGGACCGCGGTGATTTCGATGGCGGAGACGACACACGTCTCCCTGAACGCGCCGCGCTTCGATCTCGCGCGTCTGGACAGGCTCCTGCCGGCGATCGACGGCTATCCGCTCTCGGGTGGTGGGTCGATCGAGGCGCTGCATGTCCAGGTGGAGCCGCTTCGTGTCGAGGGCGCGATCGTCTTGCACGAAGTGCACTTGGAGCTGTCCGAGGCCGATGGCATCTCGCTGGAGGGCCGGCTGATCGGCCGGGGCGACCGGATCGAGCTCGCTGGCGCACGCGTCTCGGCGGGCGGTCAGCACATCGACCTCTCGGGTGGCATGCAGGAGCTAGATGGCGCGATGGCCTTCGAGCTCGGGTTTGCGAGCGTGGGCGTTCTTCGCGCCAATAGAGTCCTCTCGGCCGTGAGCAGTCTGAAGGACGTCGTCTATGGCCCGTTCACCGTCACCGGCCAGCTCTCCGGTCGCGCGGGCGCGATGGGGTCGCAGACCGCCTTCCTCGATTCGCTGACAGGTGCCCTCCGCTTCGACCTCGGCAAGACTGTGGGTGAGGGCAAGCAGGGCGGCCGCATCGAGGGCCTCTCGGTTCTCGATGCTGTGATCGGTGCCGCGGGTCAGCTGGTCGGGATGGCGAAGCTCACCTCGGCACTGAGCGGCGGCTCGCTGCCCGATCTGAGTGACCATATGGGAGACGAGTTCGAGCAGTTGACAGGCGATTTCGAGATCGCCGACGGTCTACTTCGGACCCACAACCTCCAGCTGCTCTATCGCTCCTACGGGGTCTATCTGAAGGGCACCGTCACGCTCGCCGATCAGGCTCTCGACATGGCGGGTAAGATCACGCTCGGCGACGAGATCGTGGACAAATACGGTGGAAGCGTCGGGGGCGACAAGGTGGTGATCCCGATCGCGCACATCGGGGGCAGCGTCGGAGCCCCGGAGTTCGGTGTGCACGAGAGCGCCTTGACTTCGCTGACCTCACGGCTGCTGATCGAGAATCCGATCGTGCAGGAGACGCTCGGCCGAGTGGCCGACGAGGCGGAGAGGGTCCTGCCCAAGGCCGAGGAACTGCTGGGTGAGGGGCTTGGCGGCCTCTTTGGCGGTGACCAGACGAAGCGCGATGCCGCGCCCGAGCAGGAATAGCGCGATTCGCCCTTCACCCCTGGGGGCAGCCTGGGGGCAGAAAGAAGGGAGGGGGGAGCTTCCCCCGAGCCGGATGTGACGCTCGTCATTCGGCACCGCCGAATCTGGGCCGACATCTTCCCCTGAGCCCGCCGGACGGTCATCCCGGAGCTAAAGCTTGGGTGGGGTGTAGGCCGATTCACCCATAGCTGGCTTCCGGTTCTTCGACCGGCCGCCCATGGAGATCAGCCTCTCGGAGCTCGCATGCCGCCCACGATTCTCTGCGCACAAGACGATCGCAATCTCTACGAGATCCACGAGCGGGCCCTGATCGAACAGGGCTTTCGTGTTCTCGGGGTGCACGACGGCGATCAGGCGCTCTCGACCACGCGCGATGAGGCGCCGGACTGCGTCCTGATCGACGCGGTGCTTCCCAAGCGCGACGGCTTCGCGGTCCTGAAGGCGATCCGCAGCGAGTCGCGAAGCACCCCCGTCGTACTGCTCTGCACCGGCCGGATCTCACCAGAATTCAAGAAGTTGGCGGAGCAATTGGGGGACGTGGCGCTGCTCTCGAAGCCCGTGCCGCTCGACCAGCTCGTCGGCCAGGTCCGCGATTTCGTCCATGGCAAGAAGGAGACAGTGGCGGACGGTGCACCCGAGGTGCCCTTGAAGGGTTCGCTGGGTCAGGTCCATCTGGGCGCGCTCCTCCACGCACTCTACGCGAACAAGGAAAATGGCGTCCTTCTGATGGAGAGCGGCAAGAAGAAGAAGGCCATCCAGCTGAAGGACGGCTATCCAACCGCGGTCAAGTCGAATCTCGTCACCGAGTGCCTCGGCAATATGCTGGTCCATAGCGGTCGGCTCTCCACCGATCAGGTCGACGAGTCCATCCGCCGCGTCAAGAAGGGCGAGGGCCTGCAGGGCCAGATCCTGGTGGCCATGGATGTGCTCGACGAAGAGGGGGTGGCGAAGGCGCTTCGCGACCAGGCCGAGGGAAAGCTCTTCGAGATCTTCGAGTGGAAGCGTGGCCGCTTCGTATTCCAGCGGGGGCGCCGGCTGCAGCGCGGAAACACGCTGGCGCTCGACGGGTCGCCCGCCGACATGGTGGTGCGCGCGGCCCGGAAACACGCCCCGATCGGCCGCGTCGACAGCTTTCTGAAGCGCCACGCTGGCGACTACGTGGCCGTGGCCGACGACCCCAACAAGCGCTTCCAGGCCATCGAGCTGAATCAGGACGAGCAGAACATGCTCGAGGATCTCGACGGAAAGCTGCCGCTCGGCGACTTCCTCGACGCCCCCGAGCGCTTGCGACGCACTCTCTATGGACTGCTGATGATCCAGCTGCTGGTCTTGCGCGACAATGCTACCTCGAGCCCAGGCCTTCAGCCCTTCGAGCCCGACCAGCCCGCGCGAACGAACGAGGATGATGCCGAGCTGCGCAAGCAGCTGACCAGCTTGGCGCAGGAGCTTCGCGACAAGAATTACTACGAAGTGCTCGAAATTCAGACCACTGCGGACGATGGCGCGGTGAAGGCCGCCTTCGACACCCAGATCCAACGTGTTCATCCCGACCGCTATCGAAACTCGAGCGGTGCCGTGCGCCAGGTCGCCGACGAAATCCATCGTCTGATCACGAGCGCCTACGATTCCCTCCAAGACGTGGCCCGCCGGTCAGCCTATGCGTCGATGCTCAGGGAGGGGGCGGCGGCTCGCCGCGAGCAGCAGCGGAGCAAGCATGCGGTCGCGGCCGAGTCGGTCTTTCAGCGTGGCGAGGCCGCGATGAAGGCGCGCGACTACGAGGGCGCGTTGGTCTTCTTCGGCAGCGCTGTGGAGCAGATGCCCGAGGAGGGCGAGTACCGTGCCCACTACGGCTGGTGCCTCCATCTTTGCCATCCCGACAACGAGGTCATCGTGCACGAGGCGGTCGAGCACATCCAGTGTGGTATCAAGCTGGCCCGCGATCGCGAGAAGCCCTACGTCTACCTGGGGCGCCTCTACAAGGTAATGGGCAAGACAGCGGCGGCGGAGAAGATGTTCACGCGTGCGGTACAGGTCAGCTCGGACTGCGTCGACGCCCTGCGCGAGTTGCGGCTGCTGAATATGCGTCGCGAAAAGAGCAAGGGCCTGATCGGCAAGCTGCTGCGGCGCTAGTGAGCCGAGATCTGCGATCTCGGCGCACCGAAGCGGGGCCTTCTGCCGCGCAAGCGCCCAGGCCGGCCGGCGGCGTGCGGCCCGACAGGCGTTGCAGCCAGGTCCGCGGGCTGTCACATTGCCTCTTCCCCGACGACGGCCCGATGCCGTCAATCGAGACCGAGAGGAGTCCGCGATGGGCGACGCCTCCGCCCACGGCGTGACGGGCCACAAGATCTGGCTGGACGGCGAATGGGTCGACTGGGCGGGCGCGCAAGTCCACGTCCTCACCCACAGCCTCCACTACGGCCTTGGCGTCTTCGAAGGTATCCGCTGCTACCGCACCGTGGACGGCCGATCGGCGGTGTTCCGGCTGCCGGAACACATTCGACGCCTCTACGACTCTGCGCACATCAACCTGCTCGAGATCCCGTTTTCGCCCGAGGTGATCAGCGAAGCGACCCTCGAGAGCCTGCGCCAGAACGAGCTCGACGAGGGCTATATCCGCCCGCTCGTCTTCATCGGGGATGGTGCCATGGGGCTCAATCCAGGTGATAACGCGATCCGTGTGGCCGTCATCTCCTGGGCGTGGGGGAAGTATCTGGGCGAGGAGGGCATGTCGCGGGGAATCCGAGCCAAGGTCTCGACCTTTTCACGACACCACGTCAACGCCAAGATGACGAATGGCAAGACCTGCGGTGACTACGTGAACTCGATCCTCGCCAAGCGCGAGGCGCTGCTCGATGGCTACGACGAGGCGATCATGCTCGACACACACGGGCTCGTCTCGGAGTGCACGGGTGAGAACCTCTTCGCGGTGCGCGGCGGCGTAATCCGCACCCCGCCGCTGGCGACCGTGCTCGACGGCATCACCCGCGCGACCATCATCCAGCTTGCGCGCGATCGGGGCATGGAGGTCGTCGAGGCCCAGCTCACGCGCGACGATCTCTACATCGCGGACGAGTCACGCGCGACGATCTCTACATCGCGGACGAGATCTTCCTGACCGGCACAGCCGCCGAGGTCACGCCGATCCGCGAGATCGACCGCCGGACGATCGGAACCGGCCAGCGCGGTCCTGTCGCCGAAGCGCTGCAGGCCGCGTACTTCGATGTCGTGGCCGGACGCGACGAGCGCTACGCGGGCTGGCTGACCTACGTCTAGAGGCGCAGCCGGCCGTCTCGAGCGGGCTATCCGAGGCGCAGGGCGGCTGATCCAGGGGCCAGCCTGGCCGGCTACGGCGCATGGTTCACGCCGCGGAGACCCAATCCCGGCTCCAGGACCCGTTGCGAATGAATCACAATGTGTCACAATAGAGTACATGACAGTACACAGTTCCGA
>JAFDDH010000273.1 GCA_019310975.1 Deltaproteobacteria bacterium
CCTCGAGGATGTCGCCGGTGGTGATCATACGCAGCGCGGTGGGCAGACGCGTGATGCGCGGCAGGAACCAGGTGATGCCGCAGTCGGGTCCGAAGCCGAGTCGCACCATGGCGGCGCTCATGCGCACGGTATTCGAGCCGAAGCGACGATCGCAGGCCAGCGCGTAGGCGAGTCCCGCCCCCATGCACACGCCCTCGACGGCGGCGATCACCGGCTTGTCGACCTCGATGATCCACTTCGTCATCTCAGCGAAGTTTCCGGCCGGCGTCTTGCGCTGGTAGCGCTCGAGCGGCGCCTCCGAGAGGCCCGGGATCGGGCGTCCGGCGTCATTGCCACTCAGGAACTCGGCGTCGCCACCGGAGGAGAAATTGCCGCCGGCGCCGGTCAGCACGATCACGCGCACGTCGTCATCAGTGCGTAGTGTGCGCAAGTGCGCGGCGATCTCACCGCAGAGATCCCAGTTGACGGCATTCATCCGCTCGGGGCGGTTGAGTGTGATGATCCCGACCCCCTCGTCCATCTCGTACGTCCAATGCTCCGAACTCATCCCGTCCTCTCCTCGTTCTCTGCCCAGCCGCGCGGCCAAAAGTTCTCCTGGCCAATCGGCGCCCGCTCAGCCCTTGAGGCGCGACACCGTTTCCATCAGCCAGTCGTCGTCGTTCCAGAGATCCCCCGGCAGGTCGAGAAGCACCGTCGAGAAGAGACCCTCGCAGCGCTCCTTGATCTTGTCGACCAGATTTTCGGCGGTGGCGATCACCGCCCACTCGTCGAGCATCTCATCGCTGATCGCACTCGGCATCTGCTTCCACTTGCCCTCGCGCGAGAGCCGGTGGAGCTCGCTGGCTGCGTCCATCCAGCCGTGGAACTCGAGCACCGAGTGGTAGGTGGGTGTGGAGGCATAGAATGCGATGTGTTGCTTGAGGTCGAGCTTGGCGGCCTCGACCCCCGACTCATCGCGCGCCACGGCGAGAAAGGGAGCACCGATCAGATCGACGTCACTGGCCTTACGCCCAGCCTTCTCGGCGCCCGCCTGGATCGCTGGCACCAGGACCTGTTCGGTGAAGCGGAAGGTCGCGATCGGGTGCAGACGCAGTCCATCGCAGAGCTCACCGGCCAGGCGTCCCATATAGGGGTTCACGGCTGCGATCTGGATCGGCACATCCGGATGCTCGATCGGACCCGGATTGAAGAAGGGCGGACACAAGGTGAACTGGTAGTGCTCACCCTTCCAATCCGGTTTCTCGCCGGTCTGGAAGCTCTTGAACATTTCCTTCAAGCACAGGATGTACTCGCGCAGTCGTGGCCCGGGCGGGCCCGTCCAGCTGGCCGCATAGCGGCGCTCGACGTGCGGCCGCACCTGGGTCCCGAGGCCGACGCAGAAGCGGCCCTTCGAATAGTGCTGCAGGTCCCAGGCGAGCTGCGCGGTGACCATCGGGCTACGCGGAAAGGCGATGGCGACGTTGGTCGCCAGCTTTACGCGGCTCGTGTGCTCGGCCGCGATGGCCAGTGGCAGGTAGGCGTCATGACCGGCCTCGGGGGCCGTGATACCGTCGAAGCCCAGCGCCTCGAGGCGGCGCGACGCCGACGCGATCTCCGCCACACCGTGCTTCTTGACGCCATCTCCCGCGTACTGCTCCGTGTCCGGACCGAGCATGACCGTTTCGACTCGCATGACGACTCCTTGCGCGTGGGCACCGAGGGGCGGTGACCGGTCTGGGGGAACGGGGCCGCCGGGCGGCGCCCGATGTAATCACGATTCGGGAATGGCGTGGCGCGCCGCCACGTAGGCGAAGGTCGTGGCCGGGCCGAGGGTAGCGCCGGCGCCCGCATAGGTCCGACCCATCACGGGCGACGAGCAGTTGCCCACGGCGTAGAGCCCCGGGATCACGTCGCCCGATTCGTTCATCACCTGGGCGTTGACGTTGGCGTGGTCACTGATGTACTGGAGTGCGTTCGACGCTTCGTCGACGAATTTCTGCAGCTTCTCTTCAGGCACGAGTCCAGCGGTGATCTCGCGCAGATACGCCATCGCGTCCTCCGGATCATCCTCGATGCCCGCCTCCGCCATCAGATGATTGCAGGGCACCCAGAGGCTACCGCCGGACATCGCGGAGGACCCGCCGTAGCGATTCGACTTCTCGACCAGCAACGCCTTGGCGCCGCGATCGTGGGCCACCACGCCGGCCGTCATCGCACCCGCTCCCGAGCCGACGATTACCAGGTCGAAAGTGTGGTCCCAACCGGTGGCGCTGGGCTCGCTCATCTTCTCTGACCTCTCCATGTCTCGACCGGCCCTGGGATGGCTTCGGCTGCGGTCGCAGCCTTCGTTCCTAGCGGCCCGGGACATGCAGTCCCATGCGAGCGCCGGGTGGGCTGGAGGCCCTTCTCGATGCAGCCTTTCGGTGCAGCCCCGAGCGTCCCGAATCGAGGGTACATTCGCGAAGCTGAACGAAAACGCAAGGCGCACCGGGGGTGACGCCGCGCGGGTCCAGACGGCACGAATTCGCAGTCGCACCGCAGCATTGGCAAACCCTTCCCCGGGAGGACGCGTGAAACGCGGCATCATCGAGCGGCTCGGCGACGACTTCGAGCGCATCGGAGCCCGGTCGTTCGACCACCGCTGGGTGGTCGGGGTGCTCTGCCTGGGCGTCCTGCTCGGCTTCGCGGCACTGGCCTCGGGTACGCGCTTCGACAATAGCTTCGAGAGCTTCTTCGACGCAGGCGATCCCACCTACGACGCATTCAACCGCTACCGCGAAGACTTCGGCTCCGACGAGGTTTCATACATCCTCTACGCCGCACCCGACTCGCCTCACGGTCCCTGGAGCCTAGAAGTGATGCGCCAGATCGGGCAGCTCACGGCGGCCCTCGAGGAGGAGGTTCCCTTCGTCGACGAGGTGACCAGTCTCGCCAACGTCGAGTTCATGCAGCCGAGCTCGGACGGAATCGAGGTCTTCGAGCTGCTCGAGGACTTCCCCGACGACCAGGCCGGGCTGCTCGCCATCCGCGAGCGAGTGCTCGCCAAGGCCCTCTACGTGGGCGGAGTCGTGAGCGAGAGCGGCGAGCACGCCAGCATCGTGATCAGCATGGACAAGTCGAGCGTGGATCCCGTCGAGGAGATCCGCCTCGATCCGGAGGGCGGCGACGGCCTGCAGAACCTCTATCCCCAGGTGAGCTACGCCAAGATCGAGGAGATCCTTGCACGGCCCGAGTACGCCGGAATCGTCTTCCACCACTCCGGCGACGTCCCCATCAACGCGGTCTACAACAGCCTCATCGCCGAGGAGAGCGTCGTCCTGATGGGCATGACCTTCCTGGTCGTGTCCGGGGTCCTCCTGCTCTTCTTCCGGCGTGCGGTGGGGGTGCTCGGCCCGATCGTCGTGGTGGCCTTGAGCCTCGTCATCACGGTGGGCGTCATCGGGGCGCTCGGCTGGAACCTCGACATGATGTTCGCGATGATGCCGACGCTCTTGATCGCGGTCGGCGTGGCCGATGCCGTCCACATCATTTCGGACTTCCGCATTCAATTCCTCGCGACCGGGGAAAGGCGCGAGGCGATTCGTCGCACCCTCCGGCTCGTGGGTCCGCCCTGTCTGCTGACCAGCATCACCACCGCGGTGGGCTTCGCGTCGATGTCGGTGGCCCCGATCAAGACGCTCTCTCAGCTCGCCATCTATGCGGCCATCGGCGTGCTTGCGGCCTTCCTCCTATCCGTGACGCTGCTGGTGGTCGTGCTCTCCTTCGGAAGGCGCAGCCCGCGGCCCGGCACCGCGATACGCGAGCGCTCGCTCGCGAAGGGCGGGATGCGCCTGGAGCGGAGTCTCACCGCCATCGCACGCTTCACGCTTCGCCAGCGCGTCCCGATCGTCGTCTTCTTCGCGGCGCTCTTCGTTGTCTCGCTCGTCGGCGCGACGCGAATCAGCGTCGACTCGAACTTCCTGCTCGATCTCTCCGAGGAGGTACCCGTCCGAAACACGACCCTCTATGTCGACGAGGTGATGGGCGGGACCATGAGCCTCATCTACCTCTTCGACACCGGAGAGTCCGAAGGCATCCTGGAGCCGGCGGTCCTGCGGGAGATCGAGCGCCTTCAGGCGCGCGCCGATCTGGAGACGGAGGTCGTGCGCAAGACCCATTCCATCGTCGACTTGCTGAAGGACATCAATCAGACCTTCCACGAAGACGATCCCGTCTACTTCCGCCTGCCGGAGACGCGAGAGCTCGTGGCGCAGTACCTGCTGGTCTACGAGCTCTCCGGCGGCGACGAGCTCGACGAATATCTCTCGAGCGACCGAGCCCGCGCATCCCTGGCCCTGCGCTCGCGCTGGGTGGCTTCCAGCCAGATTGACGAAATGGCGTCCAATCTCGACGCCTACCTCGCAGACGCCCCGGTCGAGCATGCCCAGCTCAGCCGCACGGG
The DNA here is from genome assembly GCA_019310975.1 of Deltaproteobacteria bacterium. GTDB lineage: Bacteria > Myxococcota_A > UBA9160 > UBA9160 > UBA4427 > JAFDDH01. Next base: position 4,421 of record JAFDDH010000273.1, read on the forward strand.
CATCGGCGCGCTGTGGATGCAGCTGATGACCTATATCACGCAGAGCCAGATTCGCGGCTTCGCGGTCGCGCTGGTCGTCATCGCGACGCTGATGTGCATTCTCTTCGGCTCGGTCCGCGTGGGCCTGATCGCCATGCTGCCGAACCTCACACCCGTCATCCTGACACTCGGAGCCATGGGCTGGCTGGGCGTTCCGCTCAGCTATACTACGGTGCTCATCGCGCCCGTCGCGATTGGATTGGCGGTCGACGACACGATGCACCTGCTCACGCGATTTCGCCACGAGTTCGCCGAGCGCGGCGAGTACGCCCCCGCCTTCGAGGCCGCCATGCGCGACGTCGGCCGCGCCCTGGTCATCACCTCGGTGGTACTGGTCTGCGGCTTCCTCGTGAACACGAGCTCGCAGCATACGCCCCAGGTTGCCTTTGGCGTGCTGCTCGCGTCGACGATCATCGTGGCGCTGCTGGCCGATTTTCTCCTGCTCCCGGCCCTGATCGTGATGACCAAGCCCTTTGGGCCAGAGCGGGCGAGGGCCGTGCCCGAAGCCTTCCGAGAGAGCCTCGAGGCCGAGACGCCTCGCGCCGTGAACGACTGAAGGCCGCGACCCGCCAGGTAGACCGCGAATCCCGCTCGGGCGATGTGCTCCTAGCAGCCCGTTGAAGAACCCCCGCCGTCGCCATGCACCGGCCTTTTGGCCCAGCTCTGCGTTGCGAAACCTTGCCGTAGAGCGACTACGCCTGCGGTTCCGCGCCTTGATC
>JAFDDH010000093.1 GCA_019310975.1 Deltaproteobacteria bacterium
CTCCGTGACACAGGGCCGGCTGTGTCTAGATCGGGATCTGGGCTTTTTTTTTTGCGTTGTCGGTGAGTGTCTGGCCGGGCGCGGCCGGCGTCGGCGCGTTGTCTCCGTCCGACTCGGCCAGGACGGCCATCAACGCATCGTCGGCGGGCGGTGGCTCGCCGCTCTCGCGCACGGTTTCGACCATGCACTCGAGCCCCTCGAGCCCCTTGAAGAGCAACGAGAGTTCGTCGGCCCCCGATATGCGGCCCGCGCTTCGGATCTCGCCGAGGCGATCCTCGAGGACATGAGCCAGCTCGCTCACGGAGTCGTAGCCGAGCGACGCCGCCATCGATTTGATGGAGTGCGCCATCCGAAAGATCGTGTCGATGGACTCCGCCGAGCTCGTATCCTTCTCGAGCTCGAGCAGCGCCCGACTGATCTCGGCCAGGTGCTCGGTCGCCTCCTCGAGGAAGAGCTTCTGGTATTTGGCCATATCCAGGGCCAAATCAGCTCTCCTTGTCGAGAATCTTCTTCAGCGTCGCGATCACATTGTCCGGCTTGAAGGGCTTGACGATGAAGTCGCGGGCACCGGCCTGCAGAGCTTCCATCACCAATGTCTCCTGGCCCAGCGCACTGCACATTACGACGCATGCGTCCGGGTGCTTGCTCAGGATCCCCTTCACCGCATCGATGCCGCTGCGCTTGGGCATGACGATGTCCATCGTCACGAGATCGGGATGCAGCTCCTCGAACTGCTCCACGGCCTCGACGCCGTTGGTTGCCTCCCCCACCACCTCGTAGCCCTCGGGCTCGATGATCTCTCGGATCATCTGGCGCATGAAGGATGCGTCGTCTGCGATCAGTACTCGAGCCATCGTTCTTCCCCCGATTAAGCGGCCGCCTCTCCGACGGCACGCTCGATGACCTCCACCGCACGGGCCACGAGCCCCTGCGGATCAAGGACACTGACAACCCGACCGTCCACCGGCCGGCGTTCTACCACTACACTCTGCGCCCGACCCGGGCGGCTTCCGCCCGGCACCAGGCCCAATACTCGATCCACCGGCATGCCCAGACGTGCCGGCTCGTCGGCGCGATCCGAGAGCACCAGCACCTGCGCGCGCAGGATTCCCTCGGCCGCGACGCTGGAATCTTCTTCGCCGCTCGTGACCTCGTCCTTGCCGCCCTCCGCCGAAGCGAGCAGCAGCTGGCTCGAGATCAGCGTCAACGGATCGCCGTGCCAGTTCATCACACCAGCGACATCGGCCGGCATGCCCGGCACGCAGGTCACGCGATCAGCTTCCGCCACTTCGACCACCGATTCGATGGGCAGCGCGTAGGCGGATGTGCCGACCTCGAAGGCGAGCAGGCGGTCATCGCCGCTCTGCGCGGGATCCCCCTTCATGCCTCGCCTCCTACATTATTGGTTGCCTCGGCGATGGCGCGATTGGCGCCACTCGTGCGAAAATTGTGCAGACCGCGATGCAGCTCTTCGGCCAGACTCGCCAGCGTGCTCGCCTTGGTCGCGATGGCCCCGACGGTGGCAAGCTGTGCGTCCGTCGTGCTCGCCACCTGCTCGATCGCCTTGCCGTTGCCGGCTGCCACCTGAGCAATCTCGCTCATGCTGGCCACCATGCTCTCGGAGTGCATGGCGTGGCTGTCGGCGCCGTGGAAGATCGCCTCGGAGCGCTCCGCGGCCTCGGAGACCGCCATGCTGATCTGCTCGAGCGACGAAGCAATCGTGTTGACGTCCTCGCGCCCCTCGCCGATCCCGATGCTCGACTGGCGCATATCGTCGGCCACCTCACCCGTGTCGACCTGAATCTCGTGGATCAGCTCCGTGATCTCATCGGCGCTGCGGCCGGCACTTTCAGAGAGCTTGCGGATTTCGTCGGCCACTACCGAGAAACCGCGCCCGGCCTCTCCCGCCCGCGCCGCCTCGATGGAGGCGTTCAACGAAAGCAAGTTCGTACGGTGCGCGACGTCGGTGATGATCTCGGTGATCTGGTGGACGTGGCGAGTCTTGGCCTCGAGCTCGAATACCTTGTTGCCTGTCTGCTCTACGCGCTCGAAGACGTTGCGCATCTTCTCGATTGCCAGCCGCGATACCTCGACGCCGGTGCCCGCCTTCTGATTGGCCTCGGCAGCGAAACCGAACGCCTCACGGGCGCGCTCTGCGTTGCGCTCGATCTCCGACGACATATCGTGGATCTTGGTCGTCGCATCATCGATCACGCGCTGCTGCTGTTCGACGTTGGCCGAGACCTCGGCAATCGTCGACGTGATGCCCTCGTTGCCCGCCTGCACGGCGTTGATGGCATCCTCCAGGTCACGCGCCTCGTTGGTCACCGAGCCGGCCGTCGCCTGGACATGCGAGACCAGCTCGCGCAGGTGTTCGAGCATGGTGCGCATGATGTCTAGCAGGTCGTCCGTTTCATCACGCAGAAAGCGGTTCGCGCTCCCCTGGAGATCGGGACTGAGGTCACCCTCGCTGATGCGACCGGCCACGAAGCGCAGGGTCTCGAAGTTCCGGCTCAGCATCTGCGAGAGAAAGAAGCCCATGCCGCCGCCGACTCCGAGGGCCACGAAGAAGTAGCCGATCGACGAAAAGTCCCAACCCGCCGCGCGGATGAGCTGCGGCAGGCCAAATGTGGCGCCGGCCACCACCAGGGAGCCCACCACGAATTTCGTCGTCAGCGTGAGTCGCACGAATGCCGTATCGGCCCGAGCGGGTCGCATCTTGACGGCGACGCAGCCCGCAAGGCGTTGGAATTCGATCCTCTTTCTCGCTTTCGGGAGAGATCGGCAGAGGCTGGCTCAGAAGTGCCGCCAGCCGATCGCGTCGGGCAGACCCCGCACACCCGGCGTTCGCGTGACGCTGCCGATTTCCGTCACCACTACACCCAGGCGCTGCGAGAGCGTCGGCTCATCGAGCCGCTTCTGCCGGCGTGCCCGCAGACTGAAGAGCAGCTCGTAGTCCTCCCCACCGGATACCGCTAGCACCAGTGGATCCATCCGCAGCTGGGATCGCAGCCGCCACACGGCAGGCGCCAACGGCAGCCGCGCCGCATCGACCGCCGCACCCAGGCCGCCGCTGGCCTCGAGCAGGTGCCCGAGATCGGCGGCCAGCCCGTCCGAGAGATCGATGCATGCGCCTCGCTCCGCGAGGCGCGTCAGGGCACGGCCAGCCGCCAACCGCGGCACGGGGACTTGGCGGATCGCCGTGCCGTAACGACGTGCTCGTAGCCGCTCCGCGGCGGGCCCACCCAGGGAGCCGGTCACGAAGAGCCGGTCGCCGACGCGCAGCGCGTCACGCCGCAGGGCGCGACCTCGCTTGACGGCCCCCAGTACGGTGATGGCGAGGTGCAGCGACCGAGCCCGCGTCACATTGCCCCCGACCAGCGGACAGGCATGCCGACGCGCCTCGACCAGCAGGCCCGCCAGGACGCCGTCGAAGGTCGCGACGGGCAGCGTCGGCGGCGCCGCGAGCGCGAGCGTGAAGCAAATCGGTCGAGCCCCCATGGCGGCCAGGTCGGAGAGGTTCGCGACCAGGGCCCGCCGCCCCACGTTGCGCGGCGTCTGGCGAGAGAGCTGGAAGTGAACGCCCTCGACCGCTGCATCGGTGCTGACGACCATGTCCTCGCCCGCACGCGGCCGGATCACGGCGGCATCATCGCCAATGCCCAATACGATCTGCGGTGCGCGACCGGGCCCGGCGCGCGAGACGATCCGCTCGATCAGCCCGAACTCACCGAGATCCGCGAGAGTTCGCATCCCTGGAACGATAGTCGGCGTCCTGCAGGCTCGCCTGCGTGGAGATTCCACCGTGCCCGGAGCCCCTTCGCGCAGGGCTGCGCCATCGCGGTCGCTCCGTGAGCGCAATGTCGATCACCTCACGCATGCTCGACACGGGATGAAAGGTGAGCTTCTTGCGCAGCGCCTTGGGAATCTCGTTCACTTCCTTCATGCACTGCTTCGGAACGATCACGCGCGTGATACCCGATCGCAGCGCGGCCAGTGCCTTCTCGCGCACTCCGCCCACAGGCAGGACCTTGCCGCGCAGCGTCACCTCGCCCGTCATCGCCACATCGCCGCGCACCGGGATGGCGGTGGCCAGCGAGACGATCGCGGTGGCGATGGTGACGCCGGCGGACGGTCCGTCCTTGGGCGTCGCCCCGTTCGGGACGTGCACATGCACCTGATTCTTGGTCAGGACGCTCTCGTCGACATCGAGGTCGCGTAGCGTCGAGCGCGCCCAGGAGAGCGCCGTCTGCCCGGACTCCTTCATCACGTCGCCGAGCTGGCCGGTCAGCACCAATCCACTGCCGGCCGTGAGCGTGGCCTCCACCGTCAGCACGTCGCCGCCGGCTTCGGTCCACGCCAGCCCATTCACGAGGCCGATCTCGCTCTCGCCCTCGTGCTCCTCGCGCTCGTAGGGCGCGGCGCCGAGGTAGCGTTCGAGGGTACGCCGGTTGACGGCCACACTCGTGAGGTCCCCCTCCGCGGCGCGCCGCGCGATCTTGCGACAGACGGCGGCCACCTGGCGCTCCAGGTTGCGGACACCGGCCTCGTGGGTGTACTCGCTCGTCAGCCGCTCGACGGCCTGCTTCGACCAATTGACCTGCGAAGGGATGAGCCCGTGCTCGCTGATCTGGCGCGGGATCAGGAAGCGATTGGCGATCTCGATCTTCTCCTCCGGCGTGTAGCCGGCCAGACGAATCACCTCCATGCGATCACGCAGGGGCGCCGGGATCGGATCCAGAACGTTGGCAGTGGTGATGAAGAGCACGCGAGAGAGATCGAAGGGGATATTGAGGAAGTGATCACTGAAGCTGCCGTTCTGCTCGGGGTCGAGAACCTCGAGTAGTGCGGCGGATGGATCGCCGCGAAAGTCAGCCCCGAGCTTGTCGATCTCGTCCAGCATGATGACGGGATTGCTGGTGCCCGCCTGCTTCATGGCCTGAATGATGCGACCGGGCAGCGCCCCCACGTAGGTGCGGCGATGCCCGCGGATCTCAGCCTCGTCCCGCACGCCGCCAAGCGAGACGCGCACGAACTCGCGCCCCATCGAACGCGCGATGGAGCGACCGAGTGATGTCTTGCCTACGCCGGGCGGACCGACGAAGCAGAGGATCGGGCCGCGGCTGTCCTCGCGCAGCTTGCGCACGCCGAGGAACTCGAGAATGCGATCCTTCACACTCTGCAGATGCGCATGGTCGGCGTCAAGGATCTCGCGCGCGCTGGCCAGGTCGAGGCGGTCGGGCGAGCAGCGGTTCCACGGCAGCTCGACCACCCAGTCCAGATAGTTGCGGACCACCTGGGCCTCGGGTCCATCGGGATGCATGCGCTCGAGGCGGCGAAGCTGGCGAATCGCCTCTTCGTGGCAGTCCGCCGGCAGACTCGCGTCCTCCACCTTGATCCGATACTCGTCGGTCTCCTCGCAGCGCGGGTCCACCTCGCCGAGCTCCGCCTGGATGGCGCGCAGCTGTTCGCGCAGCAGGACCTCGCGCTGGCCGCGCGAGAGCTCGCGCTGGGCCTGTGTCTGGATCTCGGCCTGCATCGACGAGACCTCGAGCTCGCGCCGCAGCAGGGCGTCCACGCGGCGCAGGCGCACCAGCGGGTCCTTGAGCTCGAGAATCTCCTGTGCCTCGTCGATGCGCAGGCGCAGATTCGAAGCGACCAGGTCGGCCAGCCGGCCGGGCTTGTCGACGTGACTGGTAATGCCCAGGATCTCGGGCGGCAGATTCTTGAGCGGCAGCAGCTCCTCGACCCGGCCGCGCACAGCGCGGATCAGCGCCTCACTCTCGACGCACCACTCACCGGGATCCTCGGTCGGCAGCCTGACGATGCGTACCCAGATGCTGGCATCGTGCTCGATCACGCTCTCGATACGCGCCTTGCCGAGCCCCTGCACGAGCACCTTGAGGCGGCCATCGGGCATGCGCAGGCTGCGCATCACCATCGCGATGGTGCCGACCCGGTGCAGATCATCGGGATCGGGCTCGGCCGTCTCCGGATTGCGCTGTGCGACCAGCAGGATCAGCCGATCGCCAGCCAGCGCGTCCTCGACGGCAGCGACGGAGTGCTCGCGTGCGACGTAGAGCGGCAGAACCATGTAGGGAAAGATCACGAACTCGCGCAGCGGGAGGACGGGCAGCTCGTCGGGCAAGTCGTGCACGGGGGGGAATGCATCGCTCATGAAGCGTTTTTCGACGCAGCGATGGACTCACTTTAGACGACCCGCGCCAAATCCCGGAATCGAGAATGCGCACATCTTGCGCGCTGCTGGGGCTTGCTGCGGAGTGGGTCGACAGTCAGTCGAGGGCGACGAAGCGACCGCGTGATATGCCGAGCAGGAAGGGTCTCTTGCGCGCATTGCCGTCGGACTGGATGCTGGTGACGCCCGACACACCCGGATACCCGTGCACGCGCAAGATGCCATCGCGCACCTGCTCACGCTTTCTGCTTCCACCGGCAAGCTGCGTCAGCGCGATGGACACTGCGTCGAATGCACCCGACGAGAAGGCGTCGGGATCGCGGTCGAAAGTCTCCTGGTACGCCAGCACGAAGTCACGCACGATCTCGTACTCGCTCTCACGATCGAAGGTCGTGGAAATCACAGCACCGCGCATATGCCGGGCACCCACCTTCAGGAGCTCCGGATCGTTCCACTCGCTGGAACCGAGCAAGTGCACACCATCGACCTCGTGCAGAGCAAGCTGTGGCGCGATCAGCTGCACCTTGTCGTAGCCGTCTGGAACAAAGAGCGCGTCGAAGTCGATGATGGGCGGCAGAGGTTGGCCCTCGGGACCCAACATCGGGTACAGGGCGCGTCGCAAAACGGCTGCATCCTCGGGCTTCAGCCGCCGCCCGCGCCGCATCGCCTGATCGCGCTCCTGCAGCGCCACGCGCTCGTTCGGCGTGAGCAGCGAGTATCCGATCATCGCACGAATGGCGTCGCTCATATCCGTGGCGTCCGGTTCGTAGCCCGCGGCGGCGACAATCTGCCCGCCGCGCTCTTCCACGGCCTGCCAATAGCGCGTCCGCATGCCACGCCCATAGCGGCTCTGGGGGTAGAGGACGGCGAACTGCTCGGCGCCGAGCTCGTTCACCGCGTACTCGACCAGGAAGCCGACCTCGTCCTCGGGAGTGGTGCGCATGCGAAAGACGAAGTCACGCTCGCTCGAGATCCCGACGCGATTCGAGAGCGTGAGCAGCGGCACCTTCTCACGCTCGGCCTCGCGCGCGGCGGCCTCGCATTCGACCGAGAAGATCGGGCCAATGATGGCGATCACATCGTCGATGTCGGCGAGCTCGCGAATGGCCGCGGCGGCAAGCTCGGGGTTGCCCTGCGTGTCGCGCACGATGAGCCGCACACGCGAAGCCGGCTCCTGCTCGTCTGCCACGAGCGGCAGCTCGCCAATGGCCCTGGTCTGCGCGGTCTTCGGCTCACGCTCCACGCCCACCCGGTCGAACGTGCCGGCTGCAAGCAGGATGCCGCGAAGTGCCTCTTGGCCGAAGGACGCATAGCGGCCGGAGAGCGGTAGCACGACGCCCAATGTGCCGTGCACACCATCGAGCTCGGGCCAATCGTGCGCAGCCGCCTCGGCGAAGGTCGGCAGGAAGACGCCGCCCGGAACATCGCCGCGCAGCCCGAGACGCAGCTCGAGACTCGCCAAGCGCCCCTCGTCGGTCGGCGTCAAGCGGTAGCGCTGTGCTTCGTCGAGAAAGCGCTGCGCGCCTTCGAAGTTGCCCGCACCCAGCGCGCGGCGCGCCAACATCAGGCGGACTCGACCAGCGGGGATGCGCGAGCGCAGATCGGCGGAGGCGCGCAAGAGCTCGGCGTCCGTCATGTCCAGCAGCAGCGTGTCGATCTCGGCGTCCACGTCGCGCAGCTTCGTTTCCAACCGCTCGGCGCCAGCGCCGTCCGCGGGGTCGCGCCCCCTCCTCTCCCAGGCCCGCTCGGTGGACTCGCGCAGTCGCGCGAGGTGCGAGATCTTCTCCACCGGATCCACGGCCATGTCCGCGAAGAGGCGCTGCAGAGCCCGCTTGTCCGCATCGACGAGCCGACTCTCACGCACGCGGTCGAGTAGCTGGCGCGCCTTCTCTTCGTCACCGCGCTCGTGCTCCCAGCGCGCGAGCCGCAGTCTGACCGAGTCGATGCGGTCACCCTCCGGGTAGTGGTCCACCACATATTCGAGCCACTTGAACGCGTCGTCGCGGCGCCCGTCGAGGAGCGTGATGCGCGCCAGCTGCTCAGCGGCGTCGTCGGAGAGACGGCTGTCGGGAAAGTCGTCGAGGAACTGCTCGAGCGCCGCCTCGGCAGCGGCGGGATCGGCGGGGAGATGCGCGAGCGCGCCGTCGTAGGCGTGCCGCTGATCGCCGGGAACGCCTCGACCGATCGGGCCGAAGCCGCCGGCACTGGCACACCCCATGACGAGCAGCCAGCCAACCAGGAGGGGAGCGAGGAAGTGCGGCAGCCGCCTTTGGTTCTTCATGGTCAGTCGAAGAAGTTCCTCAGCTTGTCCATGAAGCCCTCATGGACGGGCGAGACGTCCGTGCCGGTCTCCTCGGCAAAGTCCTCGAGTAGCTGCCGCTGCCGCTCTGTCAGCCGGGTCGGGACTTCAACGAAGATTCGCACATAAATGTCGCCACGCATCCTCTCGAGCTGCTCCGGCGCGACTCGCGGTGCGAGGGGAGGAAGCCCCTTGCCCCTCAGCCGAAGCACCTTTCCGGATTGTGTGCCCTCGGGCACGGTGATCTCCACCTTGCCCTCCAGCGTGGGCACCTCGATCTTGGCTCCGAGCGCCGCCCGGACGAAGGGAATCGGCACCTCGCATTGCAGATCCGTTCCATCGCGCTCGAAGAGCGGATGCTCGGTGACGTGTATCACCACATAGAGATCACCGGGCGGCCCACCCGCGATGCCGGCCTCGCCCTCGCCGACCAATCTCAGCCGCGAGCCGTGTTCGACTCCGGCCGGCACGATCACCTGGATCTTCTGCTGGCCCTCGATGCGGCCGGCACCGCGGCAGCTGGTGCAGTGGTCGCGAATCACTTCACCCGCGCCCCCGCATCCGTCGCATGGCCGGTTGACCCGGAAGAAGCCCTGTTGGAAGACAATCTGCCCCGCCCCGCCACAGCGTTCGCAGGACTCGGGACGGCTGCCCGGCGCGGCCCCAGAGCCCGAGCACGGCTCGCACGGCCGCATCTTGGGAATCTTGATCGTGGGCTCGCTGGCGTGCAGCACGTCGAATAGATCGACCTCGAGGTTGTAGCGGAGGTCGGCGCCGCGCTGACCACGGCCTCGCCGCCGACCGCCCCGCGCGCCGCCTCCGAAGATGTCACCAAAGAGATCGTTGAAGAGGTCACTGAAGCCGCCCAGATCGCCAAAGTCCTGGGCGCCGGCGCCGTGGCCGCCCAGTCCGGCATGGCCAAAGCGGTCGTAGCGAGAGCGCTTTTCGGCGTCGGAGAGCACCGCGTAGGCCTCGGAGAGCTCCTTGAACTTCTCCTCGGCAACCGGATCATCGGGGTTGCGGTCGGGATGATGCTGGAGGGCGAGCTTTCGGTAGGCGCTCTTCAGCTGCGCCTCGTCGGCGTGGCGGTCGACGCCCAGCACCTCGTAGTAGTCGCGTCTGCTCACCTGGGACCCGTCCCGCTTCTGGATTGGATGGCTCGCACACGTCGGCCCTTGGCGCCGGGTGGCACGATCGAGCCTAGGTGATCACCGCGACGCGCGTGTCAACCGGTCGCGTCGCCCAGATCGCGAAGATTCCGAAAAAATCCAGATACAACGGGGGAATGCCCCGCTCGCTCACGCTTCCTCGGCGTCGCTTTCAGCTTCCGCCGCACCCAGGGCCGCGTAGAGCTTCTCCGTCATCTGGTAGGTGAGACCCGAGAGCTCTTCGATGGCCGTTCGGAGCTCGCGGGGATCGTCTTCCTTGACCTTCTCGCGAGCCACACCGAGGGCCACCTCGATGACATCCCGATCGTCGGCCTCGACGTCCTCGGCGAACTCCTCGAGCGTCTTCTCCGTCGAGTAGATCAATCCGTTGGCCTTGTTGCGCAGCTCGATGAGCGCCCGCAGGCTGGAGTCGTCGGCGGCGTGGGCCGCCGCCTCCTCGACGAGGCGCTCGACCTCCTGCTCGGAAAGGCCGCTGCTGGCGGTGACCACGATGCTCTGGGAGCGGCCGGTGCCGAGGTCCTTGGCCGAGACGTTGGCCACGCCATCGGTGTCGAGCGCGAAGGTCACCTCGATCTGCGGCACGCCGCGCGGCGCCGGCGGGATGCCGACGAGCTCGAAGCGGCCCAGCGTCATGTTGTCCGTCGCCATCTCGCGCTCGCCCTGGAGCACGTGGATCCGCACCACGTCCTGGCTGTCCTCGGTCGTGGAGAAGACCTGACTCTTGGTCGTCGGGATCGTGGTGTTCTTGTCGATGATCTTGGTGAAGACGCCACCCTGGGTCTCGACACCCAGAGAGAGCGGTGTCACGTCGAGCAAGAGCACGTCCTCGACTTCACCCTTCAAAACAGCGCCCTGAATCGCCGCCCCGACCGCGACCACCTCGTCGGGGTTCACGGTGGTATCGGGCTCCTTGCCGAAGATCTCCGTGACCTTCTGCTGCACGCGAGGCATGCGTGACATGCCGCCCACCAGGATCACATCATCCACGTCCGACGACAAGATGCCGGCATCCTCCAACGCCGTGCGACACGGCTCCTCGAGGCGCTCGATCAGCGGCTCGACGAGCTCCTCGAGCATCGTGCGGCTCATCGAGACGACCAGGTGTTTGGGGCCGGTGTCGTCGGAGCTGATGAAGGGCAGGTTCACGTCGGTCTCTTCTGCAGAAGAGAGCTCGTGCTTGGCGCGCTCGGCACCCTCTTTCAAGCGCTGGAGCGCCATGGCGTCGTCGCGCAAGTTGATGCCGTGCTCCTCCTGGAAGACAGCCGCCAGGTGTTCGACGATGATGTTGTCGAAGTCCTCGCCGCCCAGGAAGGTATCGCCATTGGTGCTCATCACCTGAAAGACACCATCCCCGATCTCCAGGATCGAGACGTCGAAGGTGCCGCCGCCAAGGTCGAAGACGGCAATTGTCTTGTCCTCTTCCTCGCTGATCCCATAGGCGAGCGCCGCCGCCGTGGGCTCGTTGATGATGCGCAGGACGGTCAGCCCGGCAATTACCCCGGCTTCCTTGGTGGCCTGGCGCTGCGCGTCGTTGAAGTAGGCGGGGACCGTGATCACCACCTCATCCACGGGCTCGCCGAGAAAGTCCGCGGCGGTGTCCTTCATCTTGGCTAGAACGTTGGCGGAGATCTCCTGGGGCGAGCACTCGCGGTCGTCGATCTTCACCCATGCGTCACCGTTCTCGGCGGCCACGATGGTGAAGGGCGCAACGTTGGAGAAGGCCTGCACCTCGGCCGAGTCGCGCTTACGGCCGATCAGGCGCTTGACTGCAAAGAGTGTGCGCTCGGGGTTCGTGACCGCCTGGCGCTTGGCGATCTGACCGACGAGCTTCTCGCCCGACTCGGTGAAGGCGACCATCGAGGGCGTAGTCCTCGCGCCCTCGGAGTTCGCGATCACCTCCGGCTGGCCGGCGGACATGAAGGCGACACACGAATTCGTCGTCCCCAGGTCGATTCCGATGACCATACCCATCGAAGCGCCACACCCCCCGGCTTGGCCGCGGGGATTCGCCCCGCGCGTCAGTTCTTCTCGCCGCCGTCCTCACCCGGGCCCGGCGCTCTAGCCACCATCACACGCGCTGGTCGGAGCATGCGGTCCTGGAGCAGGTACCCCTTTTGCAATACCTGCACGACGGTATTCGCTGCCACCGCCGAGTCCGGAACCTGCCCCATCGCCTCGTGGAAGGTCGGATCGAAGGGCTCCCCGGCCGGATCGATCTCCTTCACACCCTGCTTTCCCAGCGCCGCCAGAAACTCCCGTTGCACCAGCGCCACGCCCTGCAAAACACTTTCCAAGTTGACGTCGTCGCTCTGCTCCGTATGTCCCACGGCGCGTTCCAGGTTATCGACCGTCGAAAGCAGATCCTTGACGAGATTCTGGTGGCCGTACTGAAGCGACTCTTGACGCTCCTTCAGGTTCCGGCGGCGGAAGTTCTCGAACTCGGCCTGTAGACGAGCGTGGCGGTCGTTGGCCTCCTCGAGCTCCTTGCAGCGGGCCTCGAACTCTTCCTTGAGGGATTGGAGCTCCTGGGAAAGCATCTCGATCGTCATCTTGTCGGGGGATATTTCACCCGCATCCGGGCCTCGCCGCCGCTCATCCACAGCCTCGGCGGCCTCGCGCAGTGCAGCCTCCATCTCGTCGCTGGTGGCAATCGCCGGCACCTCTTCGGCCTCGGTTGCCGCGTCCCCGCCCGGCTCGAGGCCGGGATTCCCCTGCTTTCGATCTCCACTCACGCGGACAGCTTCTCCGTCACGAGCTGGGAGCAGTAGCTCACCAGCGGAATGATCCGGGCGTAATCCATTCGACTCGGACCAATCACGCCCAAGACGCCCATCGGGCCATCGGTGGCCTCGGATGAGCGATTCAGGGATTCTTTGGCACCCGCGTAGGGATGTCCAGAGCCCCCGTAGGGAATCGCCACGATGGCGCACTGCCGCAGGGCCGGCTCGTCGAGTTCCTCGCCCAGCGAGATCGAGAGCGCATCCGTCTCCCCATCGAGCATCCGGCCGACCACCTCGAGCAGACGCTCACTGGTCTCGAGGGCCGCGAGCAGGCCACGGACCCGATCCGGATCGTCGAACTCCGGCTGGCGCAGCAGCTCGGTCCACGACGAAAGCACCAGACCCGAGTCGACCGGATGGGTCCGACCGAACACCCGCAGGCCGAGTGCCAGCGAGCGGGCGAGCAGGCTGCGGGCCTCGCTGCGCAGCGCAAGCAGCTCGCGTGTGAGCAAGGCACGAACCACCGGTAGCGTGCGCCCGGCCACACGCTCGTTCAGGCTGGCGGCCATCCGATCGAGCTCGGCCTGGTCGGTGACCTCCACCTCGTCGATCAGCTGCTGTTGAACCGGACCGGTCTGAGGGACGAGTACGACGAGAAGCTTGTCGCGCCCCATGCGAACCAGGCTCACATGACGCAGCACCATGCGCTCGATGCGTGGCGCGAGGGCGAAGCCGAGCAGACGTGTACGCTCGCACAAGAGCTGAGACGTGGCCTCGATGACAGCACCGGCGTCGAATTGATCGAAGCTCGTCTGCAGCGCGCGCCGCTCGTACTCGGCCAGCTCCGGCGCCTCGAGCAGATGATCGAGGAACTCGCGCAGGCCCACTGCCGTCGGCACGCGCCCGGCCGAGCTGTGCGGCTTCTCGATCAGCCCGTAGCGAGAGAGCTCGGCGAAGGTATTGCGAATGCTGGCACTCGAGAGGGGTACCGCCAGGAGGTGCGAGATCGTCGCCGAGGAGGCGGGCGCGGCCTCGGCCACGTACGCGGCCACGACGGCGCGCAGCACCATGCGCTGGCGCTCGCTCAACACGATCCCAGTCGGCCGTTGGCTCTTCGGGGGCATCCGATCCCAGCCCTTCCCGCTTTCCTCGCCCGTCCCTGGCAGTCACAAAAAACCCAATGAATTCGCGCAGTCTTGTCTAACACCGGCCCGGCCGGGCGTCAATCCACGGAGGGCTCCACGAAGTGCGAGAACACGCTATCGGCCAGCATGCGCCCACGAGGCGTCAGGCGAAGATCCCCGCCCCTGCGCTCCTCGAGCAGCCCCTGCACGCAGAGCGCCTCGATGGCGGCCGGAAAGAGCGCGCGCGGCCACGCTCCGAACTCCGAGCGAATCTCTTCGGCGAGCAGCCCGCGGGCCCTCCGCAGCGAGAGGAAGAAGGCCTCCGCGAGCGCCTCGTCGCGCCCCAGCACCTGCTCTTCGACGGCGGGCGGTCGCCCGGCTTCGACGCTCGCCAACCACGCCTCGCGCTCACGCGGATTGGCGAGACGTGCACCGTAGGGGCGGTCCGAGCGCCGCGGATCCGTCGAGTGGGCGCCCACGCCGATCCCCAACACCGGCAGGCGCCGCCAATATCGCTGGTTGTGGACCGACTCGAAATCGGCGCGCGCGTAGTTGGTGAGCTCGTAGCGCGTGTAGCCCGCCTCGCCGAGGCGCGCCTCGATGCGCTCCACCATGTCCGCGCACCCATCGCTCGAATAGGCGTGCATGCGCCCGGCCGCCTGCGCGCGGCCGAAGGGGGTGCGCTCCTCCAGCACGAGCTCGTAGGCCGAGATGTGCTCGGGCGCAAATTCGATCATCCGATCCAGGTCGGCATCGAGCATCGCCGGCGTCTGTTCGAGCACCGCGAACATGAGATCGACCGAGATGTTCGCGAAGCCCGCGTCCCGGGCCGCCGCCAGCGTACGCCGACTCTCGTCTGCACGGTGCGCGCGGCCAAGCGCTTTGAGGACCGAGTCGTCAAAGCTCTGCACCCCGACCGAGAGGCGATTGACGCCCGCTTCTTCCCTGAACCCAGGCAGACGCTCGCGCTCGAGCGTGCTGGGATTCACTTCCAGCGTGACCTCGACCTCGTCGCCTGAGGCGAAGCGGTCGAACACGGCCTCGCGGATCTGCGCCAGGGCGTCGATTCGAAGCAGCGAGGGTGTGCCGCCACCGAAGTAGAGACTCGCCAGCCGTCGGCCCTCGAAGACCGGGGCGCGCAGATCGAGCTCCTTCCGCAAAGCTTCGACGTAGCGCGCCTCGACCGCTGGCCAGTCGGCGGCGCGCCGACCGCGCGGCCACGCCTCGACCGCGAAGTCGCAATACGGACACACGTGTCCACAGAACGGAACGTGTACGTAGACGCCGACGCTGGCCTGCATCGCGGCAGTGTAGTGGTCCGCGAAGGGGGCCCG
>JAFDDH010000274.1 GCA_019310975.1 Deltaproteobacteria bacterium
CTACGTGAAGCCTTTTTGTGTGAAGCCTTCGATCTTAGCATTCCTCAACCTCGGATGAGCTTACTGGGTTTTCAACGGCGCGAAGAGTAGCGGAATCCGCGGGCTCGAGATTCGGGTACGCCACTACGGGGCTGGGCCAGACAACAGCTCTTTTCGGTGATGCCTGCGGGTACTGGTGTGGACGGATGAGCGGGCTGGCTTCGGAAGGATCGTCCGAAGAGCCTCCTGAGAGGTCAGCGAGAGCCGATCGCGTGTGCAGCGGCCCCTGTGCGGCGCGCGCTGTGGGGCCGGTCGCCGCCCAACACCACCTACCAGGCCCTGGTTGCAACCCGCAGATACGTCCCGCCAACAAGCATTCGCAGTAGCTACTTCTGCGGTCTACCATAGTGATCGGAGGGACTACCCGGGCTATTGGAACGAGAACCAACGTCTGCCTTCGAGCTCCAGTGTGCCATGATTCGCCTATCCACGACGCGCCGGAGGCGGACGATGCGAAGAGTGCTTCCTCTCCTGGCCTTGTGCGGGGCGATCGCCCTGACGGCCTGTGGCAGCAGCTGGCGCCGTTGCGCCTATGAGGGGTTCGGCCGCGACGGCTGGCAGCAGCCCGATCGAGTGATCGAGGTGCTGAAGCTTCCCGAGGACGCTCGGGTGGCGGACCTCGGCGCGGGGGGCGGCTACTTCACTCGCGGTGGTGGTGGGTCGCTGTAGCACGGTTCGATCACGTACCCGACACGAGCGCGTGTACCTCTCGCGCAATCATCTGCTCCTCGTCCGTCGGGACGACCAGCAGGGCCACGGGAGACGCGGGCGTGGAGATGACGGCCTCACCGCCCTTGCAGGAGCTGTTTGCCTGCGTGTCGAGGAACATTCCCAGACCGTCGAGCCCGCGCATGATCCGGCTTCGCAGGGATGGGCTGTTCTCTCCGGCCCCGCCGGTGAAGGCGACGGCGGTCGCGCCGCCCAGTGTCGCGTGATGCGCTCCGATGTACTTCCGCGCACGGTGCGCGAAGATCTCGAGCGCAAGCTCGGCTCGCGCATGTCCGGCTGCGGCGTGGCCTTCGAGCTCCCGGATGTCAGCCGAGAGACCCGATACTCCGAGCAACCCGCTCTCGTGGTTGAGAATCCCTTCGACCTCGCCGATGTCGAGTCCGCGTCGCTTCGCGATGAAGGCGATCACGCCGGGATCGACGTCGCCCGAGCGCGTCCCCATCACGAGCCCCTCGAGCGGAGTCATCCCCATCGAGGTATCGACCGAGCGTCCGTCGAGGATCGCGGTCGTCGAGCATCCGGCGCCGAGGTGGCACACGACCAATCGACTGGCGCGATCGGGCCAGCGCGCGGCGGTACGGGCCGCCACCCAGCGATGTGAGGTGCCGTGGAAGCCATGTCGCCGCACGCCGTCCCGCTCATACCAGTCGTAGGGCACCGCGTAGAGGCAGGCGGCTTCCGGCAGCGTCTGATGAAAGGCGGTATCGAAGACGGCGATCTGCTGCGCTCTGGGAAGGAGCTTGCGCGCCGCGCGGATACCCCTGAGGCAGAGCGGATTGTGGACCGGTGCGAGCGGCGCCAGCTCCTCGATCGCGGCCTCGACGGCGCCGTCGATCAGCGTCGCTTCCGAGAAGCGCTCGCCGCCGTGAACGACGCGGTGGCCGACCGCGAGGATTTCCTCCGATCCGGCCGCATCCGCCGAGAGCGCAAAGATCGACGTGCACAGAGCCTCGAGCGCGGCGGCATGGTCCTTTGTCTCCAGGGCGCGCGACTCCCGAAGCCCACTCGCTTCACACGTGAGCGTGGCATCCGACGCGCCGATTCGGTCGATGCTCCCGCGGGCAAGTCGCTCCCCGGACTCGACCGCGTAGAGTCCGCACTTGAGCGACGAGCTGCCGCAGTTGACGACCAGCGATCTCATGCCCGTCGACTCGCGATCTCGCCACTCTCTATCCTGCGCTCGTAGGAGACAATCATCTCGCGGACCGTCGGAGCCAGGAGGAGCAGTCCGAGGATGTTGGGTACGCAGACCAGGAAGACGAGCGCGTCCGAGAAGTCGAGCACGGCGTCGATCTTCACCATGCAGCCGAGGGCGGCGAAGGCACAGAAGCCGGCGTTGAAGCCGATCTCGGCCAGTCTCCCCTCGCCGACCAGGTAGGTCCACGCCTTCAGGCCGTAGTAGGCCCATGCGAACATCGTGGAGATCGCGAACAAGATCGCGGCCACGGCCAGCGGAATCGGGGCCCAGGAGATCGTGCGCGCGAATGCGGCCGAGGTCAATTCGATGCCACCGACACCCGAGCTCGCGAACTCGGGATCGGCGACCATCGCGGTCACGACCACCAGCGCCGTGAGCGTGCAGATGACGACCGTGTCGATGAAGGGCTCCAGCAACGACACCAGGCCTTCGGTCGCCGGCTCGTCCGTGCGAACCGCAGAGTGAGCGATCGCGGCCGAGCCGATCCCGGCTTCGTTCGAGAAGACGGCGCGCTGAAAGCCGAGCACCATCACGCCGAGCATTCCGCCGGCGACTCCCTGGGGCTCGAATGCGCCCGAGACAATCGCCTCGACGGCGAGAGGAAGGACCTCGTAGTTGAGCGCCACCGTGACCAGTGAGCCCCCTGCGTAGAGCACCGCCATGAAGGGTACGACCAGCTGCGTGACACGGGCGATCGACTTGATGCCCCCGATGATCACCGAGCCGACCACGGTGGCGATGACGAGCCCGAAGAGCCAGCCCTTGTCGCCGAACCAGCTCGACGCGCCGCCGGTCACCTCGACGAACTGCACGAAGGCCTGGTTCGACTGGAACATGTTGCCGATGCCCAGGCAACCGATGACGATTCCGAGGGCATAGAAGCTGCCGATCGCGCGCCCTGCCCACGGCGCGTAGCGCTCGCCGATCCCCCGGTCCAGGTAGTACATCGGCCCGCCCGATATGGAGCCGTCGGCGTGCTCCTTGCGGTAGTGCACCGCGAGCGTGCACTCGACGAGCTTGGTCGTCATGCCGAGCAGCCCGGCGACGATCATCCAGAAGGTTGCACCGGGGCCGCCGAGCGAGATCGCGATCGCGACACCGCCGATGTTGCCGATTCCCACCGTTCCCGATACGGCCGTGCACAGCGCCTGGAAGTGGCTGACCTCTCCCGGTGCGCGCAGATCGCTGTAGTCACCGCGCACGATGCGGATCGCGTGCATGAACCCGCGCAGCGAGATGAATCGCAGGTAGAACGTGAAGAGAAGGCTGCAGCCGATCAGCCACACGACGACGAGCGGCACCTGCGCGCCGAAGACGGGGACCTTGAAGAAGACGATTCCCGAGAGCGCATCCGTCAGCGGGCGTACCGCGAGATCGATCGCCTGGTCGATGCCCACGGCTATGCGGACCCGACCGGCTCGTCAGGGGCGAGAAGGCTCCGAGCCATTCGTCGGCAGCTCCTTGTGCAGCGCCCGTTCGACCGCCACGACGATCGAACGGGCCTCGTCCTCGCGGATCGTCAGCGGCGGCGCCAGGATCAGGACGTTCGACAGCCCCGGCGTCGTGTTCGTCGTGCGCCCGATGAGGACCCCTTCCGCCGCGCAGTGGCCGACGATCGCGGCCGTCGTGGAGGGCGCCAAGGGCTCGCGTGTCGCGCGATCCTCGACCAGCTCGATGCCGATCAGCAAGCCCCGACCGCGGATGTCGCCGACCTTGGGGTGCGCTCCCAGGGGCGCGAGCTCCCGCAGCAGCATCTCCCCCATCTTGGCGGCCCGGTCGCAGAGCCCCTCGCGCTCGATGATCTCGAGGTTGCGCAGCGCGACGGCCGTCGCCACCGGGTGGCCGGCGTAGGTGTTGATGTGGCGGAAGTGGTCCAGGCCGTCGGCCGGGCCGTTGAAGGCATCGAAGATCTCGTCGCGAACGACGGTTGCGGCAAGCGGCATGTAGCCGCTGGCGATTCCCTTGGCGAGGGTGATGATGTCGGGATGCACGCCCCAGTGCTGGTGGCCGAACATCTTGCCGGTGCGCCCGAAGCCCGTGACCACCTCGTCGAGGATCAGCAGCACTCCGTAGCGGTCGCAGATCTCACGCACCCGCGGCAGGTAGTCGTCGGGCGGGATCAGGATGCCGCCGCCGGCGATGATCGGCTCCATGATGAACGCCGCTACGCTCTCGACGCCTTCGCGCAGGATCGTCTTCTCGAGTGCGTCCGCGCAGTCGACGTCCTCGCGATAGGGATCGGGCGCGCTCGTGAACACGAATCCCGGAGCGAGCGGCTCGTAGCCCAGACGCCGCTCGGCCTGGCCCGTCGCGCTCAGCGCGCCCAGCGTGTTGCCGTGGTAGCCGCGATAGCGCGCGATGATCTTGTGGCGGCGTGCGCCTCCGGCCGACTGCGCGTGGTACTGGCGCACGATCTTGAAGGCAGCCTCGTTCGCCTCCGAGCCGCTGTTCGAGAAGTAGACCTTCGCTCGATAGCCGAGCAGGTCGAGCAGCTTCGCCGCCAGACGGATCGCCGGCTCGTGGCTCATCGTGAGCGGGACGAAGGCGAGCTTCGCCATCTGTTCCCGCGCGACGTCGGCGAGCTCCGTGCGACCGTGCCCGACGTTCACGCACCAGATGCCCGCGACGCCGTCGAGCCAACGCCTCCCGTCGGAGTCATAGAGGAAGCTGCCCTCCGCCCGTTCGATTCGACGCGGCGGGGCGGCGGCCAGGTCGCGGTGCTGGACGAGCGGATGCCAGAGGCTCTCGAGGTCGAGCGCGGTGAGCTCGCGATCGCGGTCGGTCATCGGTCGAAGGCTCCTGCTCGTGTCCCAGAGACGCCCGAGGGAGCGCCCGCGGTGGCGCCGGGGCCCTAGCGTATCTCATTTTGTTCAGCTTGGAATAAACTTGTTCCGCAAAGATCTCGGAGCGCCAATTGAGGCCTCCCAATGCGATTCAAGGCTTGAATTGAGTTTGTTTCCAAATAAGCTATCTGCAGAGATGAAGCGCTCGAGGGTGTTGGACGAGGCCTTGGAGCGCCGGGGTGCCGGGGTGGAGAGATGGTGGTGCGATCGCACAGAGGCGTTCGCAGGACGTTGACGCCCGCCCGCGTGCTCAGCGAGGAGAATGCATCATGAAGATGACGACCGAAGAAGCTTTCGTGAAGGTTCTGCAGATGCACGGGATCGAGCATTCCTTCGG
>JAFDDH010000094.1 GCA_019310975.1 Deltaproteobacteria bacterium
CTTCCTGCTGCCGTACCAGACGAAGCACGTGCGTTCAGTGGGTACGGGCATCGCGCCGTCCATGGAGAGTGACGGAATCGGTGATGCAAAGCTGATGTTCATGCTGCCCTTCGTGCAGAAGGGGAGGGAGAAGTCGCAGTTCAACTTTGGCCTGACCTTCCCGACCGGAAGCATCCAGGAGCACGATGTCACGGAGCAGCGGCTCCCTTACACGATGCAGCTCGGGTCGGGCACCTACGACTTCTACTGGGGCATCACCTATACGGGTCGGCGCGAGATTCTCTCCTGGGGTGGGCAGTTCGAGGGCATCTACCGGGTCGGAGAGAACTCCGTCGGCTATCGGCTCGGCTCGGTCTACGCGGCCTCGGCGTGGATTGCCGGGTCGCTCGGACGTTATGTAACGACGTCGGCGCGGTTGACCTGGCGGCGCACGAACAACATCCACAACGCGGATCGGACGCTCGACAAGACCATCAGCCCACTCAACGACAATATGAAGCAGGCGGGCACCTTCATCGGAATCGGGCCGGGGGTCAATATTCTCCTGCCTTTTTTCGGCGGGCAGCGGTTGTCTTTCGAGGCCATCATTCCCATCTACCAGAACCTCGACGGACCGCAGCTGGCTCGGGAACTGACGTGGACGGCCGGCTGGCAGTGGATCTATTGAGTCACTTCGACGCGCGGCGAAGCACGTCCAGTGCATCGCGCGTGGGCGCGGTCCTCATCTTCATCCTGCTCGTGTCGAGCCCGACCGGCTGCCGCGAATCGGGCCATTCCGCCCGCGGCACCGTGCTCTTTGTCGACGCCGCTTCCGGTCGCGCCACGATCGCCGTGGAGGAGGTACCCGGGATCCTGCCGGCCACCGACGCAGAGTTCGTCGTCGAGAGCGCCGGGGTACTCGAGCCCGCGCAGGTGATCGAGTTCTCCTTCATTCGGGCGGGGACGTCGCTGCGCCTGATCGACCATTCCGTGGTCGGCCGGGCATCGGCCGACGACGGCTTTGTCCTCGTCGCGGACCGCCTGCTTCACGCCGATCCCGGCTTCCCCTTCAGCCTGCGTGATCAGCAGGGCCGGCGCTTCGGGCTGGATGACGTGAAGGACCGCGTCGTGCTGCTCGACTTCATCTTCACCCGCTGCCACGGTCCGTGTCCGGCTCAGACCCAGAACCACGTTCGGGTCCAGCGCGGGCTCTCGCAGGCGGCGCGCGCCCGCACCTGGTTCGTCTCGATCAGCATCGATCCCGAGACCGACGATGAGGCCGCACTGCGCGACTATGCGGCCCTGCACGGAGCCGATCTGTCGAGCTGGTCGTTCGTGACCGGTCCGGTGGACGCGGTGGAGGCCGTCGTGGCGGGCTGGCAGATCGGTACCGAGGCGGCCGAGAGCGGGCAGATCGAGCACACCCTGGTCAGCTATCTGCTCGATGACCGCGGGCGCATCGTCCACCGCTACCGCAGCACGAACCCCGATCCGACCGTGGTGCGCGCCGACATCGAGGCACTCGTGGCCGCCATCGACAAGGCGCCGCCGGGCGGCTGAACGCATCGCGTTCGGAGGTCTGGCTC
This sequence comes from Deltaproteobacteria bacterium, assembly GCA_019310975.1. Lineage (GTDB taxonomy): Bacteria > Myxococcota_A > UBA9160 > UBA9160 > UBA4427 > JAFDDH01. Next base: position 1,566 of record JAFDDH010000094.1, read on the forward strand.
CTGGCCTAGGGCGTGGCCTAGGGCGTGGCCTAAGGCGCCGGGTCGATCAACGTGGGGGAGCGTCCATCGCCCGGGTGCCCGTCGACGAGTGCGTCCAGGTGGCTCACGCGATTGAACGATTCCAGCGACCAGAGCCAGCCACCGGCGATCTCCAGCGAGTGGATGCGCGTGATGCCGGCCCAGCTGTTGGAGAAGCGCATCGGTGCCCAGGGCACCGGCTCGATGCCGAGCAGGTGTGAGAGCAGCACGGCGTTGGTGCCCTCGTGGGCCACGATCAGGATGCGAGCGGGGGCATCGTCGAGCCGCCAGAGGCGGTGCCCAGCGTCCTCGTGGATCCGAACGCCGTGCATGCCAGCGAGCAGCCCCTCGAGCCCGCCGCTCACGCGCTCGTAGAAATGCCGGAAGGATTCCCCCCCCGGCAGACCATCCCACCAATGATCGAGCTCACGGGCGTGGGCTTGCTCGAAGTACGCCTGCACCTGCTCGCTGGTCTGCCCCTCGAGCGAGGGCAGCCCCATCTCGCGCAGCCAGCTCTGCTGCACAGGCTCCATGCCAAGCGCCTTGGCGATTGGCGCTGCAGTCTCGACGGCCCGGCGGAAGGGGCTCACGTAGAAGTGATCGAAGCGATCGCCCGCCAGGCAGCGCGCCGCGCACTCGGCCTGGCGATGGCCATAGACGGTGAGACCGGGCTCATCCACGGCGCGTCCGTCGGGTTCCCAATCCGGCTGCGCGTGGCGCACCAGCACGATTTCCACGTCGATCACTCCCGGGAGGGTCCGGCCTGCGGTCGCCCCGTTGTCAGTAGTTTCGCCTCATCTTCGCTCAGCGCCCTGCGCGCTGCTACCCTCGGCTCGCCACATTCCTCGGATCGGGCTCGCTGCCATGGATGTCCTGCAAAGTTTCCACCCCGCTGTGCGCAGCTGGTTCGAGGGTCGCTTCCCAGACGGCCCGACGCCGCCACAGGAGCAGGGCTGGCCGCTGATCGCCCAGGGCGAGGACGTCCTGATCTCGGCGCCCACCGGCTCCGGCAAGACCCTCTCGGCCTTCCTCGTCTGCATCGATCGCTTCTATCACGCGGCTGCGAGACGCGCGGGCGGAGTGGACGGAGTGGACGGTGTGGACGGTGTGGAAGGAGCGGAAGCCGGCGGGCTGCCACTCTTCGGGGGTGAGCCCGAGTCGTCCTGTGGGGCCGTCGCCGAGGCCGAGCCGGCGCGACCACCCGGTGTCGAGGTCCTCTACATCTCACCGTTGAAGGCGCTGGCCGCCGACATCTGGGAGAACCTGCAGCAGCCGCTGCAGGAGATCGCCGGCGAGGCGGCGCGCATGGGCCTGTTCGTGCCCGAGCTCCGCGTCGCCGTGCGCAGCGGCGACACTCCGAATAGTCAACGGGCTGCCATGGTTCGCCGCCCACCGCAGATCCTGGTGACGACGCCGGAGTCGCTCTTCATGTTGCTCACGGCCCGGCGCAGCCGTGAGATCCTACGCGACGTGCGCACGGTGATCGTGGACGAGATCCACGCAGTTGCGCGCGACAAGCGTGGCTCGCACCTGGCCACCAGCCTCGAGCGACTGGACGCGCTCTGCCAGCGCCGTCCGGCGCGAATCGGCCTTTCCGCCACGCAGCGGCCGCTCGAGACGGTGGCGCGCCTACTGGTCGGATCGGCGCCGGGCCGCAGTCATCGCGACGGCAGTGCACGCTGCCGGATCGTGGACGAGGGGCATCGCCGTGCCCTGGACCTTGCCATCGAGCTGCCCGACGAGGACCTCGAAGCGGTGGCCTCCGGCGAACAGATGGGTGCGGTGCTCGATCGCATCGCGGTGCTCGTGAAGGAGCACCACACCACTCTCGTGTTCGTGAACACACGGAGGCTGGCCGAGCGTCTGGCCCACGAGCTGGCCGAGCGACTGGGGGAGCGGGCGGTCGCCGCCCACCACGGCAGCCTCTCCAAGGACCGGCGCCTGCGCGTCGAGCGGCTGCTGCGCGCCGGCGAGCTGAGCGCGTTGGTGGCGACGGCATCCCTCGAGCTCGGCATCGACATCGGCCCGGTGGAGCTGGTCTGCCAGATCGGATCGCCGCGCGGGCTTTCGACCTTCCTGCAGCGCGTCGGACGCTCGGGGCACTCGCGCGCAGGCACGCCGAAGGGGCGCCTCTACCCGACGAGTCGAGACGAGTTGGTGGAGTGCGTGGCATTGCTGCGCGGCGTGCGCGCCGGACATCTGGACGCAATCCACCCGCCGGTCTCGCCGCTGGACATCCTGGCTCAGCAGATCGTGGCGGCGTGCGCTTGCGAGGACTGGCCGGCGGACGACCTCTTTGCACTCATGTTGGGCGCAGCGCCCTTCGCGAAGCTTTCTCGCGCCGACTTCGACGCCGTGGTGGAGATGCTCGCCGAGGGCATCACGACGGGGCGCGGCCGGCGCGCCGCCTACCTGCACTTCGATCGCGTGAACGGAATCCTGCGCGCCCGCCGTGGGGCACGACTCGCGGCCATTACGTCGGGCGGAGCGATCCCCGAGATCGCCGACTACCGCGTGATCGCCGATCCCGGCGAGACCTTCGTCGGCACCGTCTTCGAGGATTTCGCGATCGAGAGCATGCCCGGGGACATCTTCTTGCTGGGCAGCACTTCGTGGCGGATCCGCCGTGTCGAGTCGGGCGTCGTGCGCGTCGTCGATGCGGGCGGGGCGCCGCCCAGCATCCCCTTCTGGCAGGGCGAAGCGCCGGCCCGCAGCGAGGAGCTCTCGGACGAGGTGTCGGCACTGCGTCGCGCGGTGGCCCAGGCGCTCGACGAAGGCGGCCAGGATGCGGCCGTCCGCTGGCTCTGCGACGAGTGTGAGCTGCCGGCATCCGTGGCCGAGCAGCTTGCCCGCTATCTTGGCGCTTCCTACACGGCGCTCGGCGTCTTGCCGACCCGCGACGACATCGTCTTCGAGCGCTTCTTCGACGAGTCCGGTGGCATGCAGCTGGTGATCCACGCGCCGCTGGGTGCACGCATCAATCGCGCCTACTGCCTCGCTCTGCGCAAGAAGTTCTGCAAGAGCTTCAACTTCGAGCTGCAGGCGGCGGCCAACGACGACGCCATGGTGCTCTCGCTGGGACCGCACCACAGCTTTCCGCTCGATGCGGTGGTGCGCTACGTGGCTTCGGCCACCGCGCTGCACACGCTCGAGCAGGCGGCGCTCGCCTCGCCCATGTTCACGGCGCGCTGGCGCTGGAATCTGAACCGCTCGCTGGCGGTGCTGCGTTGGAAGAGCGGAAAGCGCAATCCTCCGCCGATTCAGCGCATGGAGGCCGACGACATGATGGCGGCGGTCTTCCCCAATCAAGCGGCCTGTCAGGAGAATGTCAGCTACCCGATCGAGATCCCCGACCATCCCCTGGTGCGCCAGACAATGCACGACTGCCTGACCGAGGCGATGGATGTGGACGGGCTGATCCGGCTGGTGAAGGGCCTCGAGGACGGTCGTATCCGCGCGCACTTCATCGACGCCAGCGAGGCCTCGCCGCTCTCGCACGAAATCCTGAACGGCCGCCCCTTCACCTTCCTCGACGACGCGCCGCTCGAGGAGCGTCGCACGCGGGCCGTTGCGCTACCGCGCGGGCTGCCCGTCGAGTCGCGCGAGCTAGCGCGGCTGGATCCCGAGGCAATCGAGCGCGTGCGCGGCGAGGTGCTCCCCGATCCGGACGGGATCGAGGAGCTGCACGATCTGCTGCAGAGGGGCGTCGTCTGGCCGCCCATCGAGGCGCGGCGTGCGGATTTCGAGACACTCGTGCACGAGCGGCGCGCGCTCGCACTTCGGATCGGCGCCCGGGCGCTGTGGTGCGCGGTCGAGCGGCGTCCGGCTCTCGAGGCGCTCTATCGCGATCCTCAATTCGAGCCGGATACGCCGTGTCCGCCCGCACTCGTGCCGAAGGCAGCGATCGATTCGGGTGCAGCCCTCGCGGACCTGCTGCGCGGCCAGCTCGACGCCCTGGGGCCGGTCACACTGGTGGAGCTGGCGGCCCGAACGGGACTCGCGACGACTGATCTCGAGGCCGGCATCGCAGCGCTCGAGACGCAGGGCTTCGTTCTGCGCGGGCGCTTCGAGGCGGATGATTCGGGCGCCGCCCAGGAGCAGGTCTGCGCTCGACGCCTGCTGACCCGCATCCACAGCTACACGCGAGATCGGCTTCGGCGCGAGATCGAGCCCGTCAGCGCGCAGGACTTCATCCGCTTCCTGCTGCGCTGGCAGCACACCGCGCCCGGCACACAGGGGGAGGGGCGCGGGGGCGTCGCCCACGTGGTCGAGCAGCTGCAGGGCTTCGAGCTGCCGGCCGGGGCGTGGGAGGAGAGTGTGCTGAGGGCGCGCCTCGACGACTATCGGCCGGAGTGGCTCGACGCGGTCTGCCTCTCGGGCGAGGTGATCTGGGGCCGGCTCTCGCCACGGGCCGAGGCGGCGGGCGCGGCGGGCGGGTCCGGCGACGCAGCGGACGACTCGGGCGGGTCCTCGGGTGTGCGCGGCGGGAGCGTGCCCTCACGCGCAACCCGGCTGACGCTGGCGTTGCGTGCCGATCTGCCCTGGCTCCTGCAGGCGCATCGAGGCGGCGCAGATCCAGAGGACCCGGGGGCCGGCGCAGCGTCGGATGTTCTGGCGTGTCTGCGCAGCGAGGGCGCACTCTTTCATACGGATCTCGCCGCTCGGCTCGGCCGGCTGCCGGTCGAGATCGAGGAGGGGCTCTGGGGGCTGGTCTCGCGCGGCCACGTGACCGCCGACGGATTCCAGGCGATCCGCTCGCTGCTCGGAGCGCGGGAGCGCTGGGCCCGCACCCGCGCACGCGAACGCGCCCGACGCGGGCTCCGTCGCGGACTCCGCGACGGACCGGGTGGGGCCGCGGAGGGACGCTGGTCGCTGCTGCCCTGTGTCGCGTCCGTCGACGACGTGGACGCGCTCGCGGAGGCGACCGCAGAGCAGCTGCTGATGCGCTGGGGGGTCGTCTTCCGTGACTTGCTGGCGCGCGAGCGGCTGGCCATTCCCTGGCGCGATCTGATCTGGGCGATGCGGCGCCTGGAGGCGCGCGGCGTGATCCGCGGCGGGCGCTTCGTTTCAGGCTTCACGGGTGAGCAATTTGCGCTGCCCGGGGCCGTGGATGCTCTGCGCAGGGTGCGCCGTATGGAGTGCAGTGGCGAGGTCGTGCGGCTCTCGGGTGCGGACCCGCTCAACCTGGTGGGCATCCTCACGCCGGGTCCGCGGATTCCGGCGCTGCGCACGAATCGCGTCGTGTACCGCGATGGGTTGCCGGTGACCGAGGAAGATCTCCTGCGCTCGTCCGAGCCCATCATCCCGGGGAGCGTGTGAGAGTCGGCTTTCTATGCCTGGGCGTGATGGGCTTCCCGATGGCCGGCCATCTCGCGGCAGCGGGCCACGAAGTTGCGGTGTACAACCGCACGGCCTCGCGCCGCGAGGAGTGGCTGGCGCGGAATCCGGGACGCGCGCTGGCGACCCCCGCCGAGGCGGTCACGGGGGCGGACTGCGTGCTGGCCTGCACGGGCAATGACGACGATCTGCGTGCGATCACGCTGGGCCCGGACGGTGCCTTCGCAGCGATGTCGCGGGACAGTGTTTTCGTCGATCACACCACGGCATCGGCCGAGCTGGCGCGTGAGCTCGCGGCACACGCATCCGAGCAGGGCTTCGCATACCTGGATGCGCCGGTCTCAGGTGGCCAGGCCGGTGCGGAGAACGCCGCGCTGACGGTGATGCTCGGCGGTGAGCAGAGCGATTACGAGCGCATCGTCCCGCTGCTCGATTGCTATGCACGCAAACACCTCTTGCTCGGGCCGGTCGGCTCCGGCCAGCTCACCAAGATGGTCAACCAGATCTGTATCGCCGGTCTCCTGCAGGCGCTCTCCGAGGCGCTGCACTTCGCAGGCAGGAGCGGACTCGACGTGGCACGCGTCGTAGACGTGATCTCCCAGGGCGCCGCGCAGTCGTGGCAGATGGACAACCGCGCCAGCACGATGCTCGAGGGGCGCTACGACTTCGGCTTTGCGGTGGATTGGATGCGCAAGGACCTCGCGATCGCGCTCGAGGAAGCGGCGCGCTGCGGCGCAGACCTGACGATCACGGCGCTCGTCGACCAACTCTACGCACAGATCCAGGCACGCGGTGACGGGCGACTCGATACGTCGAGCTTGCTGACGTTGCTCGAGTAGACCCGGCGCCGGTATCGGACCGGCGGCCCGGGTGCAGCGAGCCGGCAATCGGGCCGGCAAGGCTGTGGAAGTGCGCTGCGAATTGGCTCGTCGGTCGGATCCGCCGGACGTCCCGATGCGCAGCATTGGACTCAGAATCACGCTCGGGGCGACCGAAGAGTGAGGGTCTTTTCCCTCGGACCCCCGGGACCCCATGCATCCCACGTTCTACGAGTCCGGCGCGACGTTCGTGGTGCTCGCCGCGGTTGCGCTCCATGTGGTGTGGCGCCGCGAACGCAGCGGCGTGCACTGGCTGTTGTTGACGCTCTTGGCGTCCATGATGGGCTGGACCGGTGGGCTCTCGCTCTTCTACTACTCGTGGTCCGGCCACGAGGAATTGGCCCGCTTCTCGCTGACACTCGCCTTCGCGTGCGTATTCGTCGTGCCGCCAGCCTGGCTGATGTTGGCTGCACGGCAGACACACGTCCGCCTATTCGATCGCAGCGCGGCCTCGCTGATTGCTGTACTGGTGCCGCCCGCAATGACCTGCCTCGCCGTGGTGACGAATCCCGGGCATCGGCTCTTCGTGCGCGACTTCGACGCCGAGCTGCTCTCGCGATCCGCCGCCGAGTGGGCCGGTCCGGTCTTCTGGGTGGGCCTCGCGTACGGCGTGATGCTGATGCTGGCGGGCAGCTGCCTCTACCTGGCGGCCGCCTATCGAATGGCGAGCTCGGGGCAGCGCACACGGGGCTTGGTGCTCGCCACCATCGTGACGACGCCGATCGTGCTGGCACCGCTGATCGGATTTCATCTCGAGCGCGACGTCACGCCGGCGCTGATCGGGGCGATGACGGTTCTGCTCTTCGTGGTGACCTGGCGGCACCGCATTCTGGACTCGTTGCCGATTGCACGGCGCGATCTGATCGAGCACCTCGACGATGGCGTCGTTCTGACGGGCTGCGACGGTGCTGTGCTCGACGCCAATCCTGCGGCGGAGACGATTCTCGGGTCGAAGCTCGCGGACGTGCGCGGACGTCCGCTGAACCTCCTGCTGGCCGAGCTGACCGACCCCGAGCATCGCACCGAAGTGCAGCAGAGTCTCGCCGAGCTGATCGAGTTGGCGATGCCCATTACCTTCGAGTTCGAGGCGAGTGACGAGCGAGCGCTGGAGGTGGATGCCGGGCCGGTGCACGGCGGTGATGGCGAGACCGCTGGCTTCTACGCGGTGCTGCGCGATCGAACCGAGCATCGGCGCTACGAGAAGTTCCTGCGCCAGAGTCAGCGCCTGGAGACTGTGGCCTCGCTGACTGCGGGCATCGCCCACGAGGTCAACAACCCCTTGGCCTTCGTGCGCTCGAACCTCAACCACGTTCAGCGCATATGCGGGTCGCTCGAGCAGGAGCTGCGCGAGCTGGGCCTGGGCGACACGAAGGCGGAGATCGAGGAGCTGCGCCAGGTCACCGAGGAGAGCCTCGAGGGGCTGGACCGGATCGCGACGACGATCGAGCGGATGCGCCGTTTCTCGCGCCTGCAGGAGCGCGAGCTTGGGGACGTCGACCTGAACGTCGTCGTGGACGACGCACTGCGCATGGCTCGCCTGCGCTCGGGCCCGGAGCTCACCGTGCGCTGCGAGCTCGTGCCGCATCTACCGACGGTCAGAGGATCCCGCGAGCATCTCGTGCAGGCCGTCCTGAACGTGATCGTGAACGCGCGCCTGGCTCTGGCCGGACGCAGCGCCGCGCTGATCCGCATCGAGACGGCCAGGGTCGGGGATTGGGTCGAGATCCGAGTCATCGACAACGGGCCGGGCATACCCGACGAGTTGCAGGAGCGGATCTTCGACCCCTTCTATACGACGCGACGGTCCGGCGAGGCCAGCGGTCTTGGTCTCGCGGTCGCCTTCGGCATCGTGCGTGAGCACCGCGGTGATCTCGATCTGGAGAGCGTTGTCGGCAAGGGGTGCAAGTTTGTCATTCGCCTGCACTCGAGTGCGGTGAGTGAGCCCGGGGCCCCGGTCCGGGCCGCATGAAGAGCTGAAGCTGGGCCAGTGAGACGTCGCGCTGGTTCACTTGCCCGTCGCCGTCGAGGTCGTGGTCCTCGTTGTAATCCGCGTCCCTTGCCGAGAGTGCGATCCACTCGATGTCTCCGCGCTGGCTGCGCGGGAAGCTCCGGCCCCACGACGTCGTGACGAATCCGTCGCCATTCACGTCCGCGTCGCAGAAGTTTCCGAAGCCGTCGCCGTCGCTGTCGCGTTGTCTCGGGTTGGGAATCAGCCAGCAGTTGTCGCTGGAATCGGGCACACCGTCCGCGTCGAGATCCGTGGGCTGCAGGACCGATGCTGCCGGGTCGAGATGCATGAGCGGATCTCCGACCCAGACGTTCATCCAGCCGAGGTAGGGGATCGAGCGGTAATACGCCTCGATGGCGCGTTCGCCGCGCGCATAGTGATAGAGCAGGATCTGTGGGCGCGCGACGGCGGGCAGCGTTGGCTCGTCGACGTGGCCGGAGGCGCCACCCACGCCGAGTCCGACGAGATCGGCCAAGAGCGACTGTCCGTAATCAGGGGGGTGGCTGAAGGTGCGCGCATTGGTACTGACGAAGTCCACTGCGATGGCGCGCGGTGCGAAGTACCCGGGGTAGCGCTTGCCCCCGATGCGGCCATAGGTACGCGGAGCGGGCTCGTGTCCGGCGTTGCTGCCCCAGGACGCGTAGGCCTGAATGTCGCGGGCATCCCCGGCGAACTCGGGGGTCTCCTCCTCCTGGACGCGTAGGCCGAGGCTTCGGGTGATGGCGGCGGCCGGGCGCAGGAGCACGAGGTTGCCGGCGTCCATGCCTGGGTCGAGGCTCGGATCCAGATCCACGAGCCAGAGCGGGTGCGATGCGGGCATGCCCTCGGCGGCGTCGAGTAGTCGTAGGATGTCGCGTGGAACGCCCGTCGCAGGGTCGATGCCGTCCTGATAGCCGGTGAGGCGCGCGACCAGGTAGTGGAGCGGCGCTTCCGGATGCTCACGGCGGAATTCGCGGAAACGCCGCTCGTCGCCGAAGAAGGGATTTCCGCTCTCGACGACGCCGGCGCTGCCGATGCGATCGGAGAAGAGCAGCGAGAGCTCGGCATCCACCGATGCAGCCGTGGCCTCGCGCAGCAGGACGGAGGCTTCTACCTCGGAGCCCATGACCCGGAGCGGGATGCCCTTGGTGGTGACGATGATCTCGATCCGATCCACCAGCCCCCTCTCAGTCAAGCTGCGCTCCAGGGGCAAGCGGATCTGCGTCTCGAAGTCTTCGCGCGAGATCGTCTCGTGGCGATCGTCGCCGAGCAGCGGATCGTCGAGAGGGATCTCGAGCAGAACGAGATTCCGTTCCGGGACACTTCGGCGCAGCGCGTAGTGGTGCCCGATGGCGACGGAGATCGGGCTATTGGCGTTCATCACCACGAGAACCTCGTCGTGGTGTTCGCCCGAGCACGCAATCAGCCCGAGAAGCAGGGCCGGCAAGGCGACGAGAATCGAGCGTCGAATCAAATCAGGGACCGATCGGGGGATTGGGTGGGCGCGAGAGTCGCGCAACGCGCCTCGTGATGCCAGACCCGAGGGCTGGCTCGCCAAGTGAGGGTCGGGGGGTACAATCCGAGCCGCCCGCTGGATGCAGAGTGCACAGAGTCGATGGGGGAGCATAGATGGCCAACGAGTTCGTCTTCGTGATGGATGACCTGCGAAAGGTCGTCGGCGAGGGCCGAGTGATCCTCGACAGCATCAGCCTGTCGTTCTTGCCGGGTGCGAAGATCGGTGTGCTCGGTCACAACGGAGCCGGCAAGAGCTCGCTGCTTCGAATCATGGCCGGGGTCGACACCGATATCCTGGGCGAGGCCCGCCCCCTCAAGGGACTCAAGATCGGCTACCTCGCGCAGGAGCCCGAGCTCGATGAGAGCAAGGACGTGGTCGCCAACGTCGAGGACGGCGTGCGCGAGATTCGAAACCTGCTCGATGAGTTCAACCAGGTGAGTGCGAAGTTCGCCGAGCCCCTCGAGGACGACGAGATGAACGCACTGCTCGAACGGCAGGCGGCGCTGCAGGACCAGATCGACGCGGCGGATGCCTGGGAGCTCGACCGCACCGTCGAAGTGGCAATGGACGCGCTTCGCTGCCCACCCGGCGACTCCGAGGTCGCCAGCCTCTCGGGCGGTGAGCGGCGGCGTGTGGCGCTGTGTCGACTATTGCTCTCCAAGCCCGACATGCTCCTGCTCGACGAGCCCACGAACCATCTTGATGCCGAATCGGTGGCCTGGCTCGAGCGCTTTCTCTCCGAGTATCCAGGCACCGTGGTGGCCGTGACCCACGACCGCTACTTCCTCGACAATGTAGCGGGCTGGATCCTCGAGCTCGATCGCGGCCGCGGCATTCCGTGGAAGGGCAACTACTCGTCCTGGCTCGAGCAGAAGCAGAAGCGCCTCGAGGTCGAGGAGAAGAAGGTCAGCGCCCGCTCGCGCACGCTGCAACGCGAGCTCGAGTGGATCCACATGAGCCCGCGCGCTCGCCAGGCCAAGGGCAAGGCGCGCATCAACGCCTACGAGAAGCTGCTGCAGGACGGGCAGGACCGCGCCGCCGACAAGGTGGAGATCGCGATTCCCGTACCGGATCGCCTGGGCGACGTGGTCGTGGTGGCCGATCACATCTCGAAGGCCTTCGGCGACAAGCTTCTAATCGACGATCTCGACTTCAGCCTGCCACCGGGCGGCATCGTCGGGGTGATCGGCGCCAACGGCGCCGGTAAATCGACGCTCTTCAAGATGATCCTTGGCGAGCAGAAGCCCGACGCCGGCGAGATCCGCTTGGGCGAGACCGTGAAGCTCGCCAGCGTCGACCAGAGCCGCGATGTGCTGGATCCCGAAAAGACCGTGTGGGAGGCGATCAGCGGCGGAGAGGACGTGATCGTCTTGGGTAAGCGCGAGCTTCCGTCGCGCGCCTACGTCTCGTCATTCAATTTCAAGGGTCCGGATCAACAGAAGCTCTTGGGCAGCCTATCCGGCGGTGAGCGCAATCGCGTGCACCTGGCCATGATGCTCAAGAGCGGTGGCAACGTACTGCTCCTCGATGAGCCCACCAACGATCTCGACGTCGATACCCTGCGTGCTCTCGAGGACGCGCTGCTCGAGTTCGCGGGCTGTGTCGTCGTCATTTCCCACGACCGCTGGTTCCTCGACCGCATCGCCACCCACATCCTGGCCTTCGAGGGCGACAGCTTTGTTACGTGGTTCGAGGGCAACTACCAGGACTACGAGAAGGATCGCAAGAAGCGGCTCGGGGCGGATGCGGACCAGCCGCATCGGATCAAGTATCGGCGCATCGACGCTTGAGTATTTCGTAGAACTGGCGGGTGCTTAGCGCCTCGGCAAGGCAACCCTTTGGATTGGATTCTCCCACTGACCGTGTAGACGGTGGGAGAGCGCAGTGGTTGAGAGGTACGACGAGGGGTACGCCTGGAGGTACACCGTCCGGGCCGCTCACGGCCGGAACGCTGGCGCGAATCTGGATCGCAGAGGCGAGGTCTGGCGGTATCGCCGGAGACTGCCCGCAGATCTCAGGGAGCGTGCTCGGAAGGTTGAGATCGTCCGAGGTCTCGGTCGAATTGCCCTCGCAGAAGCGCTCGCCGAAGCAGAGCACCTGAATGCCCAGGTCGATGCGATCTTTCAGGTGGCTCGAAGCAGTCCGCAGGCTGATCTGGCTCTTGCGCTGGCGGGCGTGCGAAAGGGACCTCGTTCGCTTCCTGGCCCCGAGTACCTGTACCGATCCATGCAGCTCTTCCCAGAGCAGCATCCTCAGCAGCCGGAACCAAGGCCCCCCTCGCTCTCAGAGGCCGTAGATCACTACGAGCGTGAACAATGGGCCGCAGGCAGGTGGAAGGCCGAAAAAGCCGGATACGCCGCAATGGCCGAGCTTCGAAGATTCCTACAGCACACCGGAGATCGACCGGTAGCCGACATTTCTCGCGAGGACGTGAGGGCGTTTCGAGACCATCGTGGTGAGAGCCTTCTGGCCTCAACTCTCAACATCAAGGTGATGTCCCGTCTGGTCTCGTTCTTCAATCACTGCCGGGAAGAGGGCTGGGTTGTGAAGCTCCCCACGAATGGGCTCCGGGTTCGTGACCCGATTGCGAACCGGGACAAGCGCCGCGCCTTCACGCTGGCGGAGCAACACCGTGTCTTCGGGCCGGGGTGGAAGCGTGAATGCAAAGGAGACGATCACAAGTTCCACTGCGGGAGGCTACTCCTGGCGACCGGAGCCAGAGCCGAAGAGATCGCCCAGCTCAGGATCGAGGATGTCAGGTTCGACAAGGGCCTCGTGTCGATCAGGATCACTGACGATCACCCCGAACAACGACTCAAGAATGCGGCCAGCCGAAGACTGGTGCCGCTCCACTCTGCGCTGGTTCCTAGCTTCCGCCGGTACGTCCGGGAAACCGAGCGTGACGGCCACGAGTGGGTCTTCCATCGTTGGACCCGCACCCCCACGCAACCCCGCTCTTCTCCGATCGTTACGACTTTCGGGACCTACCTCCGCAAGAAGTGCGAAATAGAAGACAGGCGGGTCGTCCTGCACTCCCTCCGCCATACCGTCAAACAACAGCTACAGGAAGTCGGAGCCCCGGACTCCCTGATTTCCGATCTGCTTGGTCATGCCGGGCAGGGGGAGACCCACGGAACCTACGGTGGGGCCGCGACAACCGAACGGATGTCGGAGTGGGTGGAGCGTCTGCCCCTGTCTGTCATCCTGAATCCCGCTCCACGCTGACAAATCGTCCCACTCCACTTGCCGGACCCGGGGAGCAGGTGGCGCGCTGATCATGCGGCGCTACGAGCGCACTAGCACGCTCGTCACGTCGAACCGGCCCGTCGATGACTGGGGGCGGCTCCTCGGCGACACCGCAGCCGTCACCGCCATGCCCGACCGCCTCCTCCACCACCGCCACCTGCTCAAGTGCGGACCGCGCAGCTGGCGAACGAAGAAGACCACCCA
>JAFDDH010000275.1 GCA_019310975.1 Deltaproteobacteria bacterium
CCCGCGGCGGGATGCGGGCCGTGGCCTGGACGGATGCCGCGCAGGGTATTCTGATGGGCGCGGGCCTGGCCACACTCCTGGTCTGGCTGCTGGGCGAGGCCGGCGGGCTCGGCGCGATCACCGCATCCGTCGTCGAAGTCCGCCCGGTGGCCGTCGCGATGCCGGACGCCGCCGGCCGAGCGAATTGGCTGAGCACGATCCTGCTACTGGGGCTGGCGAGCGTAGTCTATCCACAGGCGATCCAGCGCATCTATGCGGCCGAGAGCGGTCGCGCACTCTCGCGATCGTTCGCGCTGATGACATTCATGCCGCTGGCGACCACGCTGGTGGTCACGCTGATCGGGATTGCGGCCATCGGACGGCTCGATCTGGGTTCCGGAGTCGAATCCGACGGTGTGATGCCGGTGCTGCTGCGCGAATGGGCCGCCCAGGGAGGCTGGGGAGAGCTGGGCGCCGTGCTTGTCTTCATTGGCGCGCTCTCGGCCATCATGTCGACGGCGGACTCGTGTCTGCTCAGTCTGGGTTCGCTGATGGCGCGAGACCTGGCCGGTCGCAAAGGCGACCGCGCACAGGATACGCGGCTCGGCAAGCTGCTCGCGGCCATCATCCTGATGGCGATGATCCCGATCGCGCTGCAGCGTGATGTCACCCTCTGGCGACTGATCGAGCTGAAGATGGAGCTGCTGATCCAGTGCGTGCCGGCCTTCCTGCTGGCCATCCATTGGGGACGCCAAGGGGCCGCGGCGACGTTGGCCGGCCTCGTGGTGGGGACGCTCTTCGCGGTCGGTCTCACGCTCGCGGGTGTGCCGCGCCTGGGTGGCATGCACGTGGGCATCCTCGGGCTGGCTCTCAACGTCATCACGGTCGTCGCCTACACAGCCGCTTTGGGGCGCAGGTCGACACGCTCCGCTGCTTAGGGGCTGCTACTTTGCTGGGCTTCATCCCACCCCTCTTCGTCGCCGCTCGTGTGAGCCGTGCGGCGCCACCGGAGGCCGCGATCGCTTGAGCAGACAAGATTCAGTCGACGCCGAAGCCGTTGCCGACAACCCGTTGCTGGCCTACGGGGGGCTCCCTCCCTTCGATCGCATCGAGCCCGAACAGCTGGTGCCGGCCGTGCGTCACCTGCTCGCGCAGCTCACGGCCGAACTCGAGCGCGTCGAGGCCGATGCCCGGCCGAGCTGGTCGGCGGTCATGGAGCCGCTCGCACGCATGGGAGATCGCCTGGGCTTCACCTGGGGTGTCGTGGGCCACCTCATGGGTGTGATGAATAGCGACGCGCTGCGCGAGGCCTTCGAACGGGTGCAGTCCGAGGTCGTGAGCTTTGGCCTGCGCCAGGGACAGAGTCGCCCGATCTATGCTGCGCTGCGGGCGCTGCGCGATAGCGCCGATTGGTCGAGCCTCGAAGACGCGCAGCAGCGCATCATCGTGAGCATGCTGCGTGAGGCCCGGCACGCGGGTGTTGCGCTCGAGGGCGAGGCGCGTGAGCGCTTCAACGCCATCCAGCAAGAGCTGGCGCAGCTGGGCACCGAATTCGGCAATCACGTGCTGGATGCCGCCAAGGCGTGGTCGCTCACCCTACGAGATCCGGCCGAGATGGAGGGAACGCCGGAGAGTCTGCGCCAGCTGGCCGCACAGGCGGCTCGGGAGGCGGGCGAGGAGGAAGCCAGCTCCGAGGCCGGCCCGTGGCGACTCACGCTCGACTACCCGTCCTTCATTCCCTTCATGGAACATGCCCGACACCGGGATCTTCGCGAGCGGATCTACCGCGCCTGGATCACGCGGGCGGGTGAGGGGGAGCTCGACAATGCCCCGCTCATCGAGCGCATCCTTGCGCTGCGACACGAGGAGGCCGAGCTACTCGGCTATTCGACGTTCGCCCAGCTGAGTCTCGAGGCGAAGATGGCGCCGGACGTCGAGAGCGTGGAGTCGCTGCTCGAGAATTTGCGCATCTCCTCATATGATGCGGCGGTCCGAGATCTCGAGGACCTGCAGAACTTTGCACGCGAGTCGGGCGCGGCCGAAGCCGGCGAGCTGCGCCACTGGGACGTGCCCTTCTGGGCCGAGCGATTGCGTGAGGCCCGCTTCGACTACAGCGAGGAGGAGCTGCGCCCCTTCTTTCCGCTGCCCCGGGTGTTGGACGGTCTCTTTTCCCTGGCGCAGAGGCTCTTCGGTGTCCACATCGTGGCGGCGGACGGGGAGGCCGCCGTGTGGCATCCGGACGTACGATTCTTCCGCGTGCTCGACGAGTCCGATCAGCCGATCGCGGCGTTCTTTCTCGATTCCTACTCGCGACCGGGTGAAAAGCGGGGCGGAGCCTGGATGGACGAATGTGTCTCGCGCAGCCGCCTCTTCTCGTCGCCGGGTGCCGACGTCCGTCTACCGGTCGCCTATCTGGTCTGCAACCAGACGCCGCCCCTGGACGGCCGCCCTTCGCTGATGAGCTGGAGCGAAGTCAACACGCTCTTCCACGAGTTCGGTCACGGGCTGCAGCATATGCTGACGCGGGTCGACGAGGTGATGGCGTCGGGGATCCGAAACATCGAATGGGATGCGGTGGAGCTGCCCAGCCAGTTCATGGAGAATTGGTGCTACCAGCGCGACACGGTCAGTGCCATCAGCGGCCACGTGGATACGGGTGAGCCGCTGCCCGACGCGCTCTTCGAGAAGCTCGAGGCCGCCCGCACCTATCGTGCGGGGAGCGACATGCTGCGCCAGATCTACTTCGCCCGCACCGATCTGGCGCTCCACCAGGCGCGCCGACACAGCGCTGGCCAGAGTGCCTTCGACATTCAGCGTCATATCGCGGAGACGACCACTGTGATGCCTCCATTGCCCGGGGATCGCTTCCTCTGCAGCTTCGGGCACATCTTCGGCGGCGGGTACGCGGCGGGCTACTACAGTTACAAGTGGGCCGAAGTGCTCTCGGCGGATGCCTTCGCGGCGTTCGAGGAGGCGGGTCTCGAGGACGAGCAGGCGCTGCATGATACGGGACGCCGCTTCCGCGATACGGTGCTTGCTCTCGGTGGCAGTCGTTCACCGATGGACGTCTTCCGCGCCTTCCGCGGTCGGGAGCCACGCCCCGAGGCGCTGCTGCGCCACAGCGGTCTGGCGACGGGCTGAGGGGGGGGGCGAGAGGTGAAGCGAAGCCTCGCAGCGGGAGAAGGTGCCTACGAGCGTATCTACACCGTCGTTCGTCGCATACCGACCGGGCGCGTAGCCACCTATGGCGAGGTCGCAGCACTGGCCGGTCTCCCCGGTCACGCGCGTCAGGTCGGCTACGCGCTGCACGCAGTCAGCGATGCTGACGGACTGCCCTGGCATCGCGTGCTGAACGCTCGGGGCGAGGTGAGCCCGCGCTCAGAGCCGGGAATGGACGGGCTCCAGCGCCAGATGCTCGAGTCCGAGGGGGTGGAGTTCAATCGCCGCGGGAGACTCGACTTCGGCCGCTATGGTTGGCGGACGGCACGACGGACGCACGACGCCTGATCGATGGTCGCTACACTGCCGCACGATTCGGCCGTCGCCGCAGGATTGCGCGACGGCTCATGACCAGATGCCAGATGAGAGGAGGGCGCCCCCGTGGAGCCGCAGATGGTTCGACTGGCCATCGACTTCGAGAACCCCGCTCGGGAGTGGTGGGAGAGTGGCGGGCGAGATCTCTGGGATGCGCTGATCGAGGGCTTCGACAACAACGACGTGGTGCTCGAGCAGGGGCTGGCCGACTCATGGCTCAGCCAGGCCGCGACAGTCGCCGGCTGGGACTCTGGGCCCGAGTGGGCGCCGCATCCCATCTGCATCAAGGGCATCGACGAGGACGAGGAGCTCTGAGCGCTTCGCCGTCAGTTCAGGCTGGCGGCCGCAGCATCCGTGAACCGATCATGCTCGCTTGGATGGAGCTTCTAGGTCGCGCTCAACCCGACTGACTCCAGGCTCTCGAGGATCTTCTCGTTCTCTTCCAGAGCGATGATCGCGGAGGTCAGTGCCATCGTGGCCATTGGACCGAGCGGTGCATTCGCCAATGCGCGCTTCATGGCGCGAAGATCCTCGCTATCGCCCCGGATTGTTCGGAGCTCGCGTCGCTCGCTGGGTCGAGCCCAATACGTTCCTGCTTGCACAACCCTCTCCTGTCGCTGCTCGTCCACCTTCTGGCCGGGGCCACAGTGCCCCATATCAGTGAGTGCCGTCGATCGGCGGAAGGTGATGTGACAATTCCGATTGGCCCTGCACGCGCCAGCCGGCAATCTTCGTGCAGCCCGGGTGCATGCGGGCTGGAGGGGGGTGAGAGCGTCGATTCTGGTGCATCAAATCGATCCTCCGCGGCTGCCTGCTGCTATCATGCGGTGCCCGCGAGACTGTCGCGGCGGGCCGCGGCTGCCCGGATCCTGCTCGGATTCAAGGAGGAGTACCCATGAACAGCGGAAACGCGATCATCGTTGCGGGGACGATCCTCGCCCTCGCTATCCTCGGTAGCGCCTACATGATGGTGACCTCCATCGACGGTGCCAGCAATCAGCTGGCCAACCTCGGAGGGTCCGTTTCGAAGCTGCAGCTGGCCGCCGCCCCGGCCGCCGCCCCAGCGCAGCCCTCGCGCCGCAGAGGCCCGGATCCCGCCAAGACCTACAAGGTCGACACGGTCGGCAGACCGACCAAGGGCCCCGCGAACGCAGCGATTACACTCGTCGAGTTCTCGGATTTCCAGTGCCCATTCTGTAGCCGGGTCGGCCCGACCCTGAAACAGGTGCGCGAAGAGTACCCGAATGACGTCAAGATCGTCTTCAAGCATCTGCCGCTGAGCATTCACCCAAAGGCGCAAGGCGCCCACGCCGCAGCCGAGGCCGCTCACCAGCAGGGAAAGTTCTGGGAGATGCACGACAAGATCTTCGCCGACCAGCGTCAGCTCACGGAGTCGAAGTACATCGAGTACGCTGGCGAGATCGGCCTCGACGTCGATCGATTCAAGAAGGACATGGCCTCGGCGGAAGTCAAGAAGCGGGTGGCGGCTGACAGTGCGGAAGCGGCCCGCCTCGGCGTGACGGGAACGCCGGGCTTCTTCATCAATGGCAAGTTCGTGTCGGGAGCCAAGCCCTTCAGCGAATTCAAACGCATCATCGACGGCCAGTTGAAGGGCTGAGCAAGGGCGTTCGGACTACTTCTTCTTCTGAAGATCTGTTACGGCGGGGGCCGGACCGTCCTTCAGCCGTGCCAGTGCTTCGGCACTCGGTGTGAGGCGCTCGCCCCCGAGATCGAAGTGGTCGAGGACGCCCGGGTTGAGCGCGTGAAGAGGTCGCTGGCCGCCAAGCAGACGCCGCAGGTCGGCAACCATGATCTCGCCCTGGTGGGCGCTCACGTCGGTGGTATTGCCGCCCACATGAGGTGTGCTGACCACGTTCTCCATCTTCATGAATGGATGATCGGAGCCGGGTGGCTCGACGGAGAAGGTGTCGAGCGCGGCACCGGCGAGCCGACCCTGCTCGAGTGCGTCGATCAGGGCCTGCTCGTCGACGAGTGCGGCGCGCGCCGTATTGATCAGAACCGCGTGCGGCTGCATCTGTGCCAGCTCCTGAACACCCAGCATTCCCGTGGTCTCGGGTGTCACGGCGGCGTGCAGGCTCACGAAGTCACTCTCGCGCAGCAGCTTCTCGAGCGGCCTGGACTCGGCCCCTACGAGTGCGGCTTGCTCGGTCGACACGAAGGGATCGGATACCAGAACGCGTGCGCCGAAGCCCGAGAGCCGCTCCGCCACCTTGCGCCCCACGGCTCCGAGCCCCACCAGGCCGATGGTCTTGTGCCAGAGCTCCTGACCCTGCAGGGTCGCGAAGGCCCTGCCCATACTCGCCATGTCGCCCGCGACGATCTCCGGCGTGTGGAGGAAGCGCTCGGCGGCGGGCAGCTTGCGTGCCAGCATCAAGAGGAAGGCCAGGGCCAGGTCGGCGACGGCGTCGGCGTTGCGGCCGGGTGTGTTGAGGACTGGGATACCAAATGCGCTGCACGCGTCGATATCGATGTTGACCGCGTCACCGCGGCAGGTGCCGACGATGCGTAGCTCGGGCAGCTCGGCGAGGGACGCCGCGTCCACGAGATCGATCTCGGTGACGAAGATCGGGTAGCCCTGCAGTGCCTCGACGAGCGAGGCGCCGGTCAGCATGCGCTTCATCTTGCGAAAGGGCGCATACGTGACATCGGCGATCTCTTCGAGGGCG
>JAFDDH010000276.1 GCA_019310975.1 Deltaproteobacteria bacterium
CAGCCCCAGGTGCGATTCGGCGCTTCGGCTGCCTACGACCTGATGCGCGAAGTCCTATCGACCGGGGCGGCCCGCGAGATGTGCCTCACGGGACGTACGTACAGCTGCGAGGAGGCCGTGTCCCTGGGCCTCGTAAGCACCGTTCACGAACCGGAAGTGCTACTCGACGCGGCCCGGGAGCTGGCCGCTTCGATCGCGACGCTTCCCGCCGGAATGCCCGCGCAGACGAAGCGCCTCTTCGTGACCCAGCAACCGGAATTGTTCGAGCCCTGAATCCAGGCCGAGCAAGAGGAGAGACGATGGACAACGAGAAGATCATCCGCGAGTTCATCCAGGCATGGTCACGACTCGATGCCGAAGAGCTGAGTACCTACTTCGCCGAGGAGGGCGTGTACCACAACATGCCAACGGCCGCCGTCGCGGGCCGGGAGAACGTGAAGCAGATGATCGCCGGCTTCATCGCGGCGTGGACCGAGACCGAGTGGGAGATCCTGCATCTGATCTCTGCCGGCGACGTCGTGATCGCGGAGCGACTGGATCGGACGAGGGCCGGCGACAAGTCCGTGGACCTTCCGTGTACCGGTGTCTTCGAGATGGAGAATGGCAAGATCAAAGTGTGGCGGGACTACTTCGACCTCGGGACCTACGCCAAGGGGATGAGCTGAAGGCTTCCGCTACCGCCGAGACGTGGCATCATGTCGCGCTGGGCTCGACCAAGCGCTGGAACGCTGCGGATTGAGATGGGTCGCCGCTCTAGAAGGCAGGGCGAAGAGGGGATAGAGGGCGCATGGACGAAATCCTCGTGGACCGGGACGAGAGGGGGGTGGTGACACTCACGCTCAATCGGCCGCAAGTGAAGAACGCAATCGTGGGCGATATGTGGGAGGAGCTGCAACGCATCTTCCAAGAGGTCACGCGTCGGGAGAGCGATCGCGTTCTGGTCGTCACCGGTGCGGGCGGAGCCTTCTGCGCCGGGGCGGAGCTGAGCGATGACATGGCGACGGGGACGCACCCGCTGAATGCCATGCACCCGGTGAACGCCGCGGCCCTCGCCCTGCACGAAGTGTCGAAGCCAACCATCGCCAAAGTGCGCGGCGTCGCAGTGGGTGCCGGCATGAACCTGGCGCTGGGCTGCGACCTGATCGTCGCAGGTGAGAGCGCGCGATTCTCCCAGATCTTTGCGCGTCGGGCTCTGTCTGTAGACTTTGGGGGCACCTGGTTGCTGCCGCGCCTCGTGGGCCTGCACAAGGCCAAGGAGCTGGCACTCTTCGGTGACATCATCTCCGCCGAGGATGCGCGACAGATCGGCATCGTGAACCGTGTGCTGCCCGACGATGAGCTGGACGCGTTCGTTTCAGGATGGGCCGAGCGTCTGGCCGCCGGTCCACCGCTGGCTCTGCAGATGACGAAGAGAATGCTCGCGAATTCCCTCTCGCAGAGTCTCTCGGAAGCGCTCAGCTGGGAGGCTGCAGCGCAGACCGTCAATTTTGGCAGCGAGGATACACGAGAAGGTGTGCTCGCATTCATCGAGAAGCGCACCCCCGTCTACCACGGGCGTTAGCGTCGAGCACGCGACCAGGAGGAGGTCATCACCAGTGTCCAGACCCACACTTCGAACCGAGTTCTGTGAGCGGGTTGGGATCGAGTACCCCATCGTGCTCGCGGGTATGGGGCCAGTTGCCGGCACCGGGGATCCTGTGGCCACAGCAGACCTGGTCGCCGCGGTATCGAATGCAGGTGGCCTGGGCGTGCTCGGCGGTGTCGCCTACTCGCCAGACGAGTTGCAGGCTGAGATCCGCAGGATTCGCTCGCTCACCGACAAGCCATTCGGTGTCGACCTGCTCTTGGCATCGACTTTTCTGATACCGCGCCCCAGCGGCGTGATGCCCAAGATGCCCTCCGCCGACAGTTTTCCGAAGGAGCACCTGGCGGCGGTGCGGCGCGTCGCCGAAGAGCTCGACATCGAGCTGAAGCAGGCCCCGCCCGAGCTCGAGCAGATGGGATCGTGGGTGCCCGAGGGCAAGAGCTGGGCGGGCGCGCAAATGGAGGTGATCCTCGAGGAAGAGGTGCCCGTGTTCGCCTCCGGTCTGGGCACACCCGGCGCATTTGCGGAGGCCCTCGAGGCGAACGGCGCGACGATCCTCTCATTGGTGGGGAACGTGCGCGCAGCACGGCAGGTGGTACATGATGGAGCGCACTATGTCGTCGCCCAGGGGACCGAAGCGGGCGGTCATACCGGTCGCATCGGGACGTTGGCGTTGCTGCCCCAGGTGATGGACGCCGTGGCGCCCACGCCGGTGATCGCCGCCGGCGGCATCGCGAGTGGCCGAGCGCTGGCGGGCGTGCTCGCCGTCGGAGCGACCGCCGCCTGGTGCGGGACCGTGTTCCTGGTCTCCGAGGAGGCCAACCAGCCCGACCTGCAGAAGCAGCGCATCCTGGACGCCGCCGCCGAGGAGACCATCGTGACGCGCCTCTACAGCGGCAAGACCATGCGCAACATCTCCAACCCGCTGATCGAAGCCTGGGAGCGCCAGCAGATGACGGCGCTGCCGATGGGCGCGCAGACCATCTTGATTCGCGACCTCACGTATTCGATCCACCAGGCGGGTCGCGAAGAGCTCCTGATGAACGCTGCCGGCCAGACGGCGGGCATGCTGAGCAAGAAGCGCCCAGCCGCCGAGATCCTCGATGAGATGGTGGCCGATGCGGCGGAAATCCTGGCATCGGGCCTGGGCAAGCGAATCAAGGCTGCGGTCTGAGCTCCACACTCCCTCCCCGCAGCACCCGAAAGAGCGCCCATCGATCTTCGTGACCCGTAACACGCACGAATCGATCGGGACGCGCGTTCATCCAGGTAATCTCCAGCGAGGACGGCACGAAGGACATCACGTGACTGATCCTCGATTCGACGATGCGTTCCAGCCAGGCATCGACGGCTCCGCCATCCCGCCGGCGCGTGCCCGGCCCGAAGGGGATGAACTCGCCCCCGATCGAAATCGGGATGTAGTGCAGCGTGCTCTGTAGGTTCCCGCCCATGAAGTAGTACATCAGCCAGTTGTCGCCATCCTGCCAGTCGCCACCCGTCACGGCGACGCGATGAGAGCCGGGCTCCTCGTCCAGCATTCTTGCGGCGACCCACCAGTACCTGAACCATTCGGCCGGGACGTTCCGATTCGCGAGAAGTCTGTAACGCATCTCCGGCATTCGGAGCTCTGCAAGAGCCAGCGAAGCGACCAGAAGCAGGACCGGCACCGCGATGATTGCGGGGACTCGTGGAGCGCGCGCCAGCGCCAGATAGGCAAGCACACAGAGGCTGATCGCCGCTGCGATCGTGCCGATTGCGACGAGTGGGACGGAAGGTGCCGACAGGCGGATCGGACCGTAGTAGTAGAAGTGGACGAGAGCTCCCACCAATAAATAGCCGCAGAATCCATCGCGCCAGCGACCCGCCAATGGCAGGGCGGCGAACGCTACCACCAGGCACACCATGATGAGTGGCACGAGGAATCGGCCATTCGTCCAGTCGAACTCCAGCCGCACGACGCTGAACGCAGGGCTGTAGAAGAAGAGCAGTGTCGTGAGAATCAAACAGAGTGTCAGCCCGAGGGCGGGCCGCAGATCCGGCCGGCGCCGGAACGTTCGAACGAACCCGAAGGGTGTCAGTACGAGGGGCAGTAGAGACAGCCTGCTCAGGTGGGACTCGTTCACGCTGGGCATCGGAAAGATGCCCCGCAGCGCATTCAATTCGGCCTGGAAGGTATAGGCCGCGAACTCGCGCTCTCCGAACCAGGTGGAGGCTGGGTTGTCGGGACCGAGCTGGATGCCAGCCAGGGTGATCGGCAGACTCAAGGGGTAGCCCGTTTCCAGGAAGTTACCGAGCAGCCAGGGGCCGACGATCAGTGCAGTGATACCGACGCCGACGAGCAGATATCCGAGTCTTCGTCCTCTTTCCTTCTCGTCGAGCACCACGGAGGTCAGCAGGATGGCTCCCACCAGGCCCAGAAAGGGAAACGATGTGAGCTTGACTCCAGACGCCAGCCCCAGAGCCAGAATGGCGAGTAGGATCGGCGCAGAGCTGCGCGTGCGGAAGTAGCGAATCGCGAATACCAGCCCGATCAGCGACAGGGCAGTGCCGGCGAGATCCACGTATCCCCAGCCGACGGCGTCCCACACGGCGGGTAGAAAGGACGCGTAGATCAGGGTGGCCAAGCGATGGCGCACCCGAAGCCCGAACTCACGACCGAGTGCGTAGAGAGCAAGCGCCGAGAGTCCCCACCACGCGAGATCGACGCCGCAGGCCAGTAGATCGTTGCCGAAGGGGAGCATCGCCCACGCGGTAAAGATCTCACCGCCGCCGAAGAAGGAGCGATACGAATCCCATCCACCTGGCCCCCGCATCAGAATCGGCCCGCCCGTTTGCACCCACATGCCGGCCTTGACGAAGTGGTAGGTCATCGAGTCCCACCCAACGGTCGGGAGCATGAAGCTGCGGGCGATCGTCACCGTTGCGAAGAAAGCGCCCAGTACGTAGACCAGACGAGCGGGCTTCCAACGCCCTGCGAGGATCACGCGCCGGATCGGCCGGAGATCGCGTCGAATCGATTCGCCGAGCTCGCGATGCGTCGGCCCGGACAGGCGCACGACCACGATCGTTGCGAGCAACACGGCCGCAGCGCTGACGCGGTCGAAGGCCCCGATGAACAAGAGGATGTGGAAGACGAGAGTGAGGTGGACGGCCGATAGCGTGGCGACCGCCAGTGTCCTCAGCAGTGGCCCCTGGCTTCCCAGCATTCTCTCTGCGAGCGGGACCGCCACCGCCAGACTTGCATAGATCAGGAGCAGGAGGAAACCCGTCCCAATGATCGAGTCCAGCACGCAATCACCCCAAACGGAGCCCCTTCACCGGCTCGGCGACGGCCCCAACGACGCGGTCTTCCCCGCGCCCAGGGTATCCCTTCGGCGATGATGGAGCGTGCGACGGTGATGGACCGAGTTGCCCCTTGGGGGGACTGGCCGTGTCGGACAGCGGCTCGCTAACGTGGGAGCGCTCTGTCTGCCCAAGCCCGCTTCCGCTACGCCCCCGCCACGCCCCCGACAGACCCCGACAGGCGGCGCCGCCAGCCACCTCGGCTTCCGCGCGCCGCTGGCGGATGGTCGGCTGGGCGTTGCTGCTGCTCGGGGTGGGGATTCGCATCAACAACGCGTTCCTCTTCGAAGCTTGGCGCGGCTTCGATGCGGTCGAGAACATCGAGTATCTGCGCTTGTTGCAGACCTCCTGGGCACTGCCGGATCCCGAGACCGTGTGGTCGGCATCCCATCCCCCGCTCTTCTACTACCTCGCGGCGGCGCTCTGGCGCGGCCTCCGGCTCGCATCTGTGGATCGGTGGGTATTGCCAGTGCTGCCACTGGCGATCAGCGCACTGGGGATCGCCGCAATCGCCGTGGCCGTCGCATTGGTGCGCAGGATCGACCCGGACAACCATCGGCGCCAGGTGCTGGCGGCGGGGCTCCTGCTCTTCCTCCCCGTGCACATCTACATCAGCCCGATGATCGGAGAGGAGCTGCTCGTCACGCTTCTGGTCTCGCTCGTCCTGGCGGTTGCGGCGTGGCCGCTCTCCACACCGGGTGCGCGGCCCGACACGAGATCGATGGCGGGCACGGCCGCAATCGGTGTGCTCTGCGGCCTGGCGTTCCTCACCAAGCTCTCGGGCGCTCTGGTCGTCGCGGCCGTCGCGATCCTGTGGGCCGCCGAGGGAGCTCGCAGCCGGGATTGGCGTAGCGCGATCACGAAGCTCGCGCTGGCGGGGTCGATCGCGATCGCGGTGGGCGGCTGGTTCTACGTCCACAACCTCATGGCCCACGGCTATCTCTATCCCCAGGATCTCGCGATTCACTCGAAGATGTTCGAGCTGCCGCCGGGAGAGCGCAGCGTCATGGACTACGTCCGCATCCCGGTGGCCACACTGACCGATCCGCAGCTGATCCAACCCGACCTGTTGCGATCGGTCTGGGGCGGCACCTACGCCACCCTCTGGTTCGACGGCCACAGGCACTTCCTCGGGCAATCCATTGCCGTGACCCGCATCGGGACGCTCCTCCTCACGCTGGCCTTGCTGCCCACGCTTGCCTTCGGTGTCGGTCTGTGGCGCGGCGCGCGCAGGGCGCTGGCCGAGCCAATCGGCGTCGACACTCTGCTGCTCGCGATGGTCGCCATTACCCTGCTCGGCTACGTCGCCTTCACCTACGGCAATCCGTGGTACGTCACGGTGAAGGGCAGCTATCTCTTGGGGCTCTCCGTCCCCTTCGCGCTCTACACGAGCGAGGTCCTTGCGGATTGGACTCAGGGCCCGCGCGGGCGCTCGGTCTTCGTGACGAGCGTACTGATCGGGCTCGCCGTCGCCATCGTCGCGACATTCTGGATCGGCGCCATCTTCGTGAAGCTGGACGGGCCCGGCCTGGACTGGCGTGCAGTGGGGCTCTAGGAAGGCATCCCTTCCGGCATACCTCTGCGTGACAGGATCGTCGTCCGCATCACTGGCCAGCGACACGATACCCAAGGGATTGTTCGGGCAGTCGGGGTTGTCGATGACGTCGGCGAATCCCAACACCTCCGGTTGGCCTCGTAACCTCTCGGACGCCGGAAGTAGCTCCACTCTGTCAGCGACGAATTCGACCGGGCG
>JAFDDH010000277.1 GCA_019310975.1 Deltaproteobacteria bacterium
GTCGAACGTGTCTCCGATGAAGCTCCGATTCAGATCATGCACGTGGGCTCCCAGCGATCCATGCTGGGAGGTGCCGGCAATGTGGCGCGCAACGTGGTTGCCCTGGGTGCTCGCGCCATCCTGATCGCCGTGACGGGCGATGATGACTCAGCGCGCGAGATCGACGAGCTGGCCGAGTCCGAAGAGCGCCTCGAGCAGCGCCTGGTCGTGGACCCCTCCCGTCCGACCACCGTGAAGACTCGTTTCATCGCGGAAGGGCAGCAGCTGCTCCGCGCCGACTCCGAGAGCACGGATCCTGTCGGCGAAGAGACCACCCGGCGGTTGATCGAGGCCATCGCGGCGGAGCTCCGGCACGCCGACGTGATGGTGCTCTCGGACTACATGAAGGGGGTGCTGACCGATGAACTGCTCTCGGTCGCCATCGCCAAGGCGAAGGTCGCGGGTGTTCCTGTGATAGTCGACCCCAAGCGTGAAGACTTCAGCGTCTACTCGGGGGCCACCGTTCTGAAGCCGAACCGCGCCGAGCTCGAAGCAGGGGGACGTCAGGCCTGCCAGACCGACGCGGAGATCGAGTTGGCGGCGCGAGGCGTCGCGCGCGACTGCCGGATCGATGCGGTGTTGGTGACTCGTTCGCAGCAGGGGATGAGCCTGATCCGCCCCGACTGCGAGGCTCTCCACCTCCGTGCGAAGGCGCTCGAGGTTTCCGATGTTTCCGGTGCGGGCGATACCGTGGTCGCAACGACCGCTGTGGCGCTCGCCTCGGGCGCTGCACTCCACTCTGCTGCGGAGCTCGCCAACATCGCTGGCGGCATCGTGGTTGGCAAGCTTGGCACCGCCGTGGTGAGTCGCGAAGAGCTTGGCGCCGCGCTGATTGCGGCCGATGCATCGGCCACAGAAGCGAAGGTGAAGTCCGCGGAAGCCGCATATCTAGACGTCCAACGCTGGCGAAAGAAGGGATGCCGGATCGGCTTTACGAACGGATGCTTCGATCTCCTGCATCCCGGACACATCTCCCTCCTGACCGAGGCCAAGAGCCATTGCGACCGACTGATCGTCGGGCTGAATAGCGATGAATCGGTGAAGCGCCTGAAGGGCAGTGATCGCCCCGTGCAGTCGGAGGCCGCTCGAGCGATCGTGCTGGCCTCGATGAACGTTGTCGACAGAGTAGTGATCTACTCCGACGACACGCCGATTCCACTCCTCTACCTGCTCGAGCCCGACGTGCTGATCAAGGGGGGCGACTACACGATCGACGAGGTCATTGGCGGGGACGTGGTGCAGGGCTATGGAGGCGTCGTCAAGATTGCGAGCCTGGCGCCCGGCCACAGCTCGAGCGAGGTCATCGCGAAGATGTCGGCAAAGAGTCGACCGAGTACATCGGGTCTTTCCGGCTGGAACCAGACTTGAACTGGCCATGAGGGATCCGTCCGACGTCGTCGTCGACGTGGCGATTTTCGGTGGTGGAATCGCTGGCCTCTGGCTCTTGGACCGACTGCAGCGCGAGGGCTTCTCGGCCGCTCTCTTCGAGGCCGAGCAGCTGGGCGCCGGTCAGAGCGTTGCGTCGCAGGGCATCATTCACGGCGGCGCCAAGTACACGCTCGGCCTCTTGCGCGACTCGGCAGTGGACGAGCTGCGCGAGATGCCCCCGATATGGCGATCGGCACTGAGCGCCTCGAAGGGGCCAGACCTCTCTTCGGCGCGCACACTCTCTACGCGCACTTTCATGTGGGTGCCCAAGCAGGTCGGGAGCAACCTCTTGGGCGCATTCTCGAAGATCGTGATGCGCAGCCGGGTCTCCTCCATCTCTCGCAGTGACTGGCCGGCCGGCTTGAATTCACCTTCGGCGAAGGGCTCGGTCTATGCCCTCGACGAGCTGGTGCTGGACGTGCCCTCGGTGCTCGAGGCCCTGAAGGCGGGGCACGCCTCTCGAATCCGCCGGATTCCGGCGGGGGAAGTGGCCCACTTCGAATCGGGGCACGCGCGTTTTCGGATCGCCGGTACGGGTATACGGGCGCAGCGCGTGGTGCTCACTGCCGGGGCCGGCAACCAGGCTCTGCTCGCGCGGGCTGGGATCAAGGAGGTGCGGCAGCAGCTTCGGCCCCTCCATCAGGTTCTGGTCGCCGGAATGAAAGAGCCGCTCTATGCGCATTGCGTGGGCCGGAGCAGCAGGCCGCTGGCCACAGTGACGGCACACCCTTCGGCCGGGGGTGACTACGTCTGGAACGTTGGCGGGTCGATTGCGGAGGAGGGCGTCGGCCAGAGCGAGCGCGCGCTCATTGCCCGTGCGCGGCGCGATCTTCCGCGTCTCTTCCCTGCGGCGGACTTTGGCAGAGCACGCTGGTCGACGTTTCGCGTCAACCGGGCCGAAGGCGCGGAGGCGGGAGGAAGCCGGCCGGCGGGCCCGCTGGTGGAATCCCGCGGATCCTTCATCGTGGCCTGGCCGACCAAGCTCGCGCTGGCACCGGCGCTCGCAGAGCGCGTCGTTCGGCTCCTGAATGCCCAGCAGGTGCGCCCAGCCGATTCGCGGATCGATTCGCTCGCGCGCCTCGACGAGCCCGAGATTGCGCGACCGCCGTGGGAGAGGCCGATGGCATGGAGCTGAGAGAGCTCGGGCAGACCGGTCTGCGCGTCAGTCCCATTGGCCTCGGAACCACGAAGCTTGGGCGCAACCAGCAGGTGAAGTATCCCTCGGCATTCGAGCTGCCCTCGGACGAAGCCGTGATGGCGCTCCTCGCTTCGGCTCGAAAGTGCGGCATCAACCTGATCGACACGGCACCCGCCTATGGAAAGAGCGAGCAGCGATTGGGCGAATTGCTCTCGGACAAGAGCGATTGGGTGATTGCGACCAAGGTGGGCGAGACGTTCGAGGATGGAAAGTCGAGCTTCGACTTTTCCCCGGCCGCTGTCGAGAAGAGTGTCGAGCGCAGCCTCGCGCGACTGCGCATCGATTCGCTCGATCTCGTGCTGATTCACTCGGACGGCCACGACGAAGAGATCCTGAGCCACAGCGGCGCCGTGGAGGCGCTGCGCGCACTTCGCGACGCAGGCATGATTCGAGCCTTCGGGGCCTCGACGAAGACGGTTGCGGGGGGACTGATCGCCACCGAGCTCTGCGACGTGGTGATGGTCTCCTATGGCCGGGGCGACCACAGCCAACGGCCGGTGCTCGAGGCCGCGGCCAGGCGCGGGGTGGGTGTGCTGCTGAAGAAGGTGCTGTCGAGTGGCCACGATTCGGACCCCGCTGCGGCACTTGCCGAAGCGCTGGCCGCTCCAGGTGTGACAAGTGCGGTGGTCGGCACGATGGATGTTACGCACCTTGCAGACAACTGCGCCGCAGTGGAGCGGACGTTGCAGCCCGGTCCCGACTAGGCGCATGAGTGGAGGCGAAGGTTCTCATCCTTGATCCGGAGGTAATCAAAATGAAGAAAACTGCAATCGTACTCGGCGGCGTTGTCCTGATCCTGCTCTATCTCATCTTTCTGGCTGGTGGGAATGAGTACGAGGATCACGATGTGGCCGATCTCGAGCGTGAAGAGCTCTTCAGAATCACCGAAGAGCTTCTCGAAGCATCCGAGGCGTGGCCCGTCCAGCTCACGGCTGAGGGCGTGGAGGTTTCTTCTTCACTCGACCCCTACCCGGTTCGCTCCGTGCGCTACTCGGTGGAAGTAGAGGGTGACTTCGAGAAGGCGATCGCGTACGTGAAGGACGAGACGTACAGCGGTCCCGGACGAAGGGATCAGCCCCACCTGGACAAATACGAGGTGACACTCTACGAGAAGGACAAGGACGACGTCCCCTACGAATGGGTCCGTCGCTCGGTTCACATTGCACCACCGCCGGGCGGCAACCGCGATGCCGTCGTCATGTACTTCGAGGACCGGCCCGCACCAAACGTCTATCGGGTCGCATTTCAGTCGGTGGAGACCATCGACGGAAAGGCGTTCCCCGAGGTCGAGAATACCGTGCGCTTCAAGGTTCTCCCCTCGATGTACAAGATCGTGGAGACCACTCCCGGCAAGATCCTCGTGCGCAAGGTCGAGGCAGTGGATCCTCGAGGAGCCATGAGCTCACTGATGAACAACTATTTCATCTCGCTGCTCTTCTTCCGCAACTTCATGTTCGAACAGGCTCAGGCCATGTACGTGATGTTGGCCACGTCCGGATGATCCCCGATGCTAGTTTGCCCTGCGGATGCGGGACCAGTTGAAGGGGACCGCCAGCTGCTGGAGGAAGGTATCCGGCATGTCGTACTCGTCTTCCTCGAGCCCGAGCTCACCGAAGTCCGATTGGTCTTCGGGGAGGTAACGGGTGCCGAAAATGCGATCAGTGAAGTTGAAGAAGCTCCCGTAGTTCGACCGCACACCCGGCAAGGCGACCGAGTGGTGGGCGCGGTGATGTCCGATGGAATTCAGGAAGCTGTCGAAGAAGCCGCACTTCAGATCCGCGTTCGAATGGTTGAGGAGCCCGGTGATGCCAGCCCACACATTGTGGAAGGCGATGATCCTGTAGTCGACGCCGACCATCAGCAGTACGAAGGTTCCGGTTGCGACGGTCAGGAAGATGTCGACAGGGAAGAAGTAGGACGCGCGGAGCATTTCGAGCCGATCCAGACTGTGATGGATCGAGTGCATTCGCCAGAGCCACGGAACTTCATGAGTCCAACGGTGGTACCAGTACTTGAAGAAATCCACGATCATCGTAACGAGGAAGAGCTGAGCCAGTACATGTGCGTCTCTCGGCCAGAAGTCGAAGACTTGAATGAAGTGGTGGTACTGGGCCGTCCCGGCGAGCAGTGTGACCAGCAGGAAGATCTGCAGCTGGTCGATCGGCGCGGCCAGGAGGAAGTAGATCCCATCCGCCCGGGTCACCTTGTGGATATTGCCCCACGTCCGCTGATGGGGAATCAGGAACTCCATACCCAGGATGACGACGATCGATGTGAGCTGGACCCCGATCGCGACATATCCGAAGGAATAGGGCCCAGCTACGCCCCACCAGAGCACGAGCAGTGTGCCGACCAGGACTGTTCCATAGCCGAAGCGGCGAACGACCGATCGCAGACCATCGAGGCCGGAGTGATCGCCGACGCTGCTGACTTGCCCTTCCACGACGAGCCTCCGACG
>JAFDDH010000095.1 GCA_019310975.1 Deltaproteobacteria bacterium
CCTCGCGCCGCTGCAAGGCGAGCTGGCTGGCCTCGATTCGCGCAACAACCGCTTCGTCGCGTGTGCGCTCGAGGAGATGGCCGGGGCGCTCGAGGCCGCGGTCGAGCGCTGGGGTCCGGCGCGCGTCGGGATCTGCGTGGGCTCGAGCACAGCGGCAATGGACGAGATCGAGGGCGCCTACGCGGCGCACGCACGAGCCGGCGCCATTCCCGAGGGCTTCGATGTCCTGGCAAAGGGCTCGGCCGACGGGCTGGTTCGCGTACTGAAGGTGCTGTCTGGCTTCGAGGGCCCGGCGGCGATCGTGTCGAACGCCTGCGCGTCCAGCGGCAAGGCCTTCGCGAGCGCAAAGCGCTGGCTCGAGGCGGGCGTCGTCGATGCAGTGCTGGTGGGCGGCGCCGACAGCCTTTGCCAGATCACACTGCGCGGCTTCCGCGCGCTGGGCCTGCTTTCGGAGGGTCCGTCGCGCCCCTTCAGCAGCGAGCGTCGCGGCATCCACATCGGCGAGGGCGCCGCCTTCGCGCTGCTGGAACGAGCAGGCGAGGGGCCCCTGCTGCTCGGCGCCGGCGAGAGTGCGGACGCCCATCACATGACGACCCCCGATCCGGAGGGCCTCGGTGCGTCCGCGGCCATGCGGGCCGCGCTGGCCGATGCGGGCGTGGCGCCGGCCAACGTCGACTATGTGAACGCCCACGGCACGGGTACCCGGTTCAACGACGCAATGGAGGCCCGGGCGATTCGTGCGGCGCTCGGCCGGGGCGCCGACCCGATCGTCGTCTCGACCAAGGGATACGTGGGTCACACCCTGGGTGCGGCCGGCGCGATGGAGGCGGTCTTCGTGCTCGAAGCGCTGCAGGCGGGTTGGGTGCCGGCGAGTGCCGGCGCCGATCCGGTGGAGCCCGATCTCGGGCTCCACGTCGCCACGGCGGTCTGCGAGACGGATCTGCGCGTGGGTCTCAGCAACTCCTTTGCATTCGGGGGCAGCAATGTGAGCCTCGTGTTCGGCGTCGCACAATGAGGCCCGCCTACGTGCGCGGGGTCGGGCTCTGGACGCCGCATCACCCGAATCCCCTGGCCTGGTGCCGCGGAGAGGCCGATCCCGAAGCGACCAAGCCGGGCGCGTCGCTGCTCGAAGGTCCGCTGCGAAGGCGCGCGACGCCGCTCACGCGCATGGGCATCGAAGTGCTGCAGCAGGCCGCCGCGATGGGGAAGGCCGATCTGGCGACGATCCCGAGCATCTGGGCCACCGCTCACGGAGAGCACTCCGCTGCCATCGCGCTGCTGGGGATGATGCAGCGGGGCGAGGGCAAGCTCTCGCCGACGAAGTTTCACAACAGTGTGCACAACACGGCCAGCGGCTACGCGTCCATCTCGTCTGGCAACTGCGCTCCCTCCACGACGTTGACCGGTGGCGCCGAGCTGGTCGCCTCGACGTTCGTCGAGGCCACCTGCATGCTCGAGGCGTTCGACCGCGACATCGTGATGGTGCTGGCCGACGAGCCGCTCTTGGCGCCCTTCGATCGCGCCGATGCCAGCACCGCATTGGCGATCTCTCTGCTGCTCTCGCCGCGCGCCGAGGCTGGGTTCGCGATGCTCAGTGATGTTCGGCGCGATGCGGTGGCACCCGTGAAGCACCACGCCCTCTTCGGATCGCTTCATGTATCGGCGGGGCTGCCGCTGATCGAGCGGATCGTCGAGGGTCGAGGGGGCACCGTGGCACTCGAGTTCGAAGGCGATGGGCGCGGGGCCGTCTGGTGTCTCGACCTCGAGATCCTCGAGCGCTTTTCACCCGATTACTGACGTTCCCCAGCGGACGGCTGGCGCACCGGCGCCGCTGCGACCTCACCGCCCTCGCGGATCGCGTGCAGGCGGTCGGCGGCGAGCTCCTGGAGAACGGTGCGCTCGCCCGAGGGCCAGTCGACGATCAGCTCATCGATGCGCGTCGCATCCCCCAGACCGAAGTGCTGGCGCAGGCTGCTGCCCGAGAGGTAGCCACTGCCGGTCGCGACGACCCGGGTCTGCCAGTGTTCGCCGGTGCGGACGCGCAGGCGAGCCCCCACGGCGTCGCGGTTCGAGGCTGTACCCTCGAGCTCGAAGCTGACCCAGTGCGCTTCGGCGCCGCTATTCTGGAGCATGCCCGCAGGCGCCCGGAAGTTTCGCAGCACCACGTCGACGCCTCCGTCCCGATCGGCGTCGAGCAGCGCGAGCCCGCGTCCGTCCTCGATGCGATCCGCGCCGTTGACCCATCCGACCTCGGTGAAGGTCTGGTTCGCATTGTTGCGGAAGAGCACGTTGCGCTCGCGGCCGTTCAGACTGTGGGAGCCGATGTTGACGAGCATGCCGCTCTTGTTCGATCCGAGGCGTCGACCGACGCCTTCCATCATGTCCAGTCAGACGTCGTCGTCGAGCGGCCCGGTAATGAAGCCGTTGACCGCATAGAGGTCGAGATCCCCGTCGTTGTCGTAGTCGAGGAAATCCCCCGCCCAGCCCCATTGACCGTCGCGCACGCCCGCGCTGTCGCTGATGTCGGTGAAGGTCCCGTCGCCGTTGTTGAGCAGGAGCGAGCTGCCTCGCGAGAGTCTGTCGGTGATTACGTCCGACTCCTTCTGGACCGCGTTGGTGAAGACGCCGAGGAGTCGGAAGTACCAGGGAATCGGAATCGGGAAGTCGGGATGGAAGAGCGTCCAGCCCGAGTTGGCGTGCATGCCGGAGACGAAGAGATCGAGGTCGCCATCGCCGTCGATGTCGCCCCAGGCCGTGCCCATCGACGAGCCCCCATCCTCGACGCCGGCTGCCTTGGTCTGATTGCTGAAGGTGCCGTCGCGCTCGTTTCGCAGCAGTCGATTGTTGCCGAACTCGTTGGCGATGTAGAGGTCGGGCCAACCGTCCCCGTTGTAGTCACCCCAGGCGGCGGCCATATCCCATCCCGGGCTGTCGACGCCCGCCTGCTTGGAGACGTCTTCGAAGCGGCCGTCGCCACGATTGTGCAGGAGCGTTCCCCGCACGCCATTGCGTGCGTCATAGGGTGGGTTCGGCGAGCTGAGCTCGTGGTCCCCCATGCGCGCAATGTAGATGTCGAGGAAGCCATCGCGGTCGTAGTCGGCCACCACTGGCATGCTCCCCCAGCGTCCGGGCTCGATACCCGCCGCTTCGCTGACGTCGACGAAGCGCCCCTTGCCGTGATTGCGAAAGAGGCGGTCGCCGCCCGTCACTGCAGCGACGAAGAGGTCGCGCCAGCCGTCGTTGTCGTAGTCGAAGAAGACCACACCGGCCGCCGCCGCGGGATAGGGCGACGGCAGCCCCGAAGCCTGCGTGGCGTCCTCGAAGGTTCCGTCGCAGCGGCCGCGGTAGAAGGTGAGGTCCGGGCTACCCGAGAGAACGAGGTCCTCGCAGCCGTCGCCGTCCGCATCGCCCACCGCGACACCCGAGGCCTGGCGGACCGGATTGACCTGCTCGTCTCCGAAGAGGCGGAAGGGGGGAGAAGCCTGGTTGGCGTGCACGCTCTCGATGCCCACGGCAGCCGTCTGCCAGCTGAAGCCGGGCTTGGCGAGGGTGACGAGGGTGCGGCCGGTGATCTCCTCTCCGGTGATCTCCCAGAACGGATCGAAGAAGCGCACGTGGAGCGTCGCCCACTGCTCGAGCTGGCGAAGCTCGCCCTCCGGGCTGGTGCCGCGAACCAGCGCGTGCACCGTTGCTCGATATCCCTCGGGCCCCGGGTTTCGCCAGTCGACCCGCTCGATGCGCAGCTCCGCCTTCTCGATCTCGGCGAAGTGCGCGAGCAGCTTCTCGTAGCGCTCGCGGATCGACTCTTCGCCCTCGGGACCACTCCAGCGGAGCATCGACTCGGTGGCCGCGGTCTCGACCCGCTCCGGGCTCAGCCACGTAATCCCGGTGCCGGTCTCAGTGGCGTAGAACCGGAGCATCACGTCGAGGTTCCCGGCCTTGAGCTCGGCGGGCCAGTGCGAGTGCAGGGCGGAGTTGAGCGGATCGATCATCCGCTTGCGGGTTTCCTCCCAATCGTCGGCGTGACTCGAGACGGGCCACAGTGAGGCAGATAGTCCTGCGAGCAGCGCCGTGAGCAGCAGCGCGGTCGTTCGCGTTTCCGTGCGCACTTGACCATTCTGAGACATATGATGCAATCTTTCTGACGGATGAGCGGCTCGAGCCCGTATAGCCCTAGCACCTCGGGAAACGCTTCGAAAGTACTCGACGCGCTGCGGGGGACCCTCGATGGGGCACGCCACAGCGCCCTCTATGCCGACCGACTCCGCGACGTCGAGGTGCCGGACCTCGATGCGTTTCGCAAGCTTCCGCTGACCACGCGGGCCGACCTTCAGAACGCCGGGCTGAGCGGAACACGCGCGGTTCCGATCGAGCAGATCTGCCACTATGGCGAGACGTCTGGCACCACCGATGGCCAATCGAACTCGACCTGGCTCACCGCCGAGGATCTGGCGGGCAACGCGCGAACCATCGCCGCACGGCATCCCGAGATCTTCGCGCCCGGCAAGATCCTGCTCAATCGCTTCCCCTTCATGGCTGCGCCGGCCCACCTGATCCAGCTGATTGCACAGCAGGGGGGCGGCGTCTCGATCCCAGCGGGGAACATCAATTGGGACGTGCCCTTTCCCCGCGCCCTCGAGTTGGCAGAGCGAACCGGTGCGAACGTATTGGCCGGCTTCCCGCTCGAGCCCGTCATCCTGGCGCAGCTGGCCCGGGCGCGGGGTCTCGATCCGGCCAAGGACATTGCCCTCGACACCTTTTTTCTGGGTGGCGCAGCGCTCCCGCCGGTTCTGCAGCGGCGCATCGAGCGCATCTGGAATGGCCGGGTGATCGAGCTCTATGGCTCGACGGAGACGATGCTGCTCGGCACGGCCTGTGCGGATCGCACGCTGCATCTCGAGCCCGATGTGGTCTACTGCGAGTTCCTGCAGCTGCATAGCGACGAGCCAGCCGCTGAGGGCGAGGCGGCGCGGCTGATCGTGACGACCCTCGGGCTCGAGGGCAGCCCGCTCGTGCGTCTGGAGACCGGCGACATCGTGCGCAAGCTGCCGCCCTGCTCCTGTGGTGATGCGCGCACGGGGATCATCGTGCTCGGACGCGACGGCGATGCTGTCAGCCTCGCCGGACAGACGCTCTACCCCTACGAGATCATCGAGGCGGCGGCCGCGGCGGCCGACGCCCTGGACAGCTCCGTCTTCTTCAACGTGGTCATGCCCGACCATCTGCTGGTCCGGATCGAGGCCGAGGATGAGGCCGCGGCCCACCTGCCCGCCGCGTATGAGGCGCTCCGCTCACATCTCGGAGACCTCCCCGTAGAGGTGGAAATCACCCCGACCAATACGCTGCTCGACGTCGAGCATCTCGGCCGCAGCCCGAGCGTGTACAAGCCGATCCTCGTCAGCGATTGGACCAAGCCCGGGAGGCAGCTGATTTCGGTGAGCCAGGGAATGATGGAGTGGCCGAGTCTTGGGCTCGGCGAGGCTCTCCGCTGGCTATCCCGTGGGGTACGGGGCGCGATCAGACGCCGTCGCCTGCAACGCGAGCTCCGGGTGGCCGACAAAGAAGGACGGTGATATCAACCTCGCATGATCACATTCGCGATCGATCCGGGGACGTTGGCGGAGGACAGTCAGTACGCGGCCAAGCGGGCGGCGAAGGGGGAAGGCCCCGGGCTCGCCTCCCGGTTCCGCGCGGACGAGCCGATCGACGACGTCGATCTGGCGACGCTCCTGCTCTCGGCGGACGTCGCCACCGATGAGCTCTGGGAGATCGCGCGCGCCAGCCGACCGGCCGGTGTGCCGAAGGTCGAGACCTTCTCGCCCCTCTACTTCACCAACGAGTGTGATGGTGAGTGCAAGATGTGCGGCATGCGTCGTGAGAACCGAGCGCTGAAGCGCGAGACCGTCGACGCCGCCACGATTTGCGACCAGCTCGACGTCTTGTACCGGCGCGGCATCCGGGGCGTCGCGGTGCTCGCGGGTGAATATCGCCTCGGGCCCCAGCGCGACGCGATGCTGGCGCGCGCCGCGGAAGCGATGCGCGATGCGTTCGAGCGCGGCTTTGCCCACGTGCTGATCAACGTGGGCTCGCTGGAAGCGCAGGAGTACGACCGCTTCCTGGCCGGCATCCCGCGAAGCCCGGACTGTGTCATCTCACCGCAGATCACCATGTGCACGTTTCAGGAGACCTACCACCCGCGCATCTACTCCAAGTTCATGGGCTCGAGGCCGGACAATCCGCGCTCCGACTTCGACCGCCGGCTCGTGAACTTCGACCGCGCCGTCGACGCCGGGCTGCGCTCGGCCAATCCGGGGATCCTGCTGGGCTTGAACAGCGACATCGGCTACGAGCTGCTCGCCCTGTGCGCGCACGTGCGACACCTCGAAGCTCGCGGCATGCAGGTCTACATCAGCCTGCCGCGCCTGCGGAAGGCCAGCGGTGCCGAGCATTTCGCTGGTCTGAGCGACGACGACCTCGTGCGGATGGTCTCCTTGCTCACGGCCCGCTTCCCAGCCGCCAAGGTGGTGATCTCGACGCGCGAGGCCCCCGAGATCCAGCGGCGGCTGCTGCCCATCCTCGGAGTGCTGACCGCCGGCTCGCCCGGCGTTGCGCCCTATGGCGAGGCTGACGCGCGCTTCGAGATCGAGGCCAGTCAGTTCGAGGTGGCCGACCAGCGCCCCCTCGAGGTCATCCTCGGCGAGTGCCTCGCGAGCGGCGCGATCATCGACGGGTACGAGCCCGCGGAGAAGATGAGCCCGGCCGTCTCGGCAACGTAGTGACGGATGGGCCGGGACTGAAGTCGAAGCTCATCTTCTGGGGCAATCTCCTACTCGGGGTCGCAATCTTCACGTACGTGATGCGGCTCTACGGGGCGGAAGCACTCGCGATCCTTCGATTCGAGATCTCTCCGGCGGCCCTTGCGGCCTTCCTGGGGGTCAGCGTCTCGAGCATCGTCTGCCTGTCCTGGCGCTGGGGCTACATTCTTCGCGGGCTGTCGAAGCCGCTTTCCCTGACGGCACTCGTGCTCTACCGCAGCGCCGGGCACAGCCTCGAGGTGCTGGTGCCGAGCGGCCGGCTGGGGGGGGATCCGCTGCGCGCATGGCTCGCCGTGCGCGCGGGCGTCCCGGCGAATCACTCGATCGCCAGTACCGCCGTCGATCGCACGCTCGAGATTGGCGCAACGGCTCCGTTCAGCATCCTATTTGCGATGCTGCTCCTGCAGCATGGTGTGCCGCAGCTCGAGCGGGCGGTGGTGACGGTCACGGTGGCGACCGCCGCGCTGGCGCTCGGCATCGTGATGGCGCTGCGAAAGCTACGCAGCGGAAGCGGGCTGATCAGCGCGTTGATGCGGAAGACCGGGGCCGATCAGTGGCCCGTCGTCGATTCGAGCATGGACGTGATCGAGGCGTCCGAGCAGGCGACCGTGGAGCTCGCCGGGCAGCGCCCGCGGATGATCGCCGCGTTCGCAGTCGGCCTGCTCAGCAACTTGATCGTGATCGCGGAGTTCGCGCTGCTCCTGCATGCGTTCGGACTGCCCACGACCAGCGTCGCGGTGGTCGGTGCAATCTTCGCCACGGGCGCCGCACACATGTTTCCGATCCCGGCCGGCGTGGGCGTGCTCGAGGGCGCCCAGATGTGGCTCTTCGAGATGCTCGGCCATTCCGCGGAGATCGGACTCGCGGTGGGGCTGGCGGTCCGCTTCCGCGAGCTGCTGTGGATGGTGCCGGGCCTGATCTATCTGATCGCCCGCAACTTCGCACCCTCGCTCGAGCGAGCACGCCCCGCATAGCGAGCGCCCGCACCGATTGCCGAGCTCACTCGGTGGTATTGGCCGCCAACAATTCGCTCATGCCATTGAAGATATTCTCGGGGCATGCACCCGTCGGGCCACGGCCCTTGATGACCATCACACGACCCCCCGCCGCGGTGAGGATGTAGCTGATATTGTGGACGGTCCCGCAAGCTCCACTCGAGCGGCTGCCGCCCACCCTGACCTCGAGCGCATAGCCGCCGCTGGTGGGCTTGTCGACCGGAATCAGCCCCGCTTGGGTCAGGGATTCGCTGACTCTGTCGCGGTGCTTCGCTGCGATGACGTAGATGCCCTCGCTCCTGTCGATGGGTGCGATGGGTTTCTGGGCGACCCTGGGCGGAACTTCGGTGGCACAGGCACTCGTGAGTCCCAACGAGATTACGAGTGTAAGCAAAATCAAGGGCAGGCCGATCGAAGGGCGCTTCAGTCGGGGTTGCATGGGTCTCCTCCTCGAGGGCCAAAGCGTATCACAGCATGATGTTGGTCTTCGTGCTCGGCTACTGGCTCCCGACCCGGGTGGCATCCGGCTTGGACCGGCTTGGTCGTCCGGTACGGCTTCGAGCCCGCCGCCGGCTGACGGGCGCGGCCATCTGCCGCATATGCTGCCAGAGTGGGCCGTGAAACCCCCGCTTGCGCAGCATCTCGAAGAGAGTCGGGTCGTAGTTGACGCCAAGTGAAGGGATACTCCACCACGAGAACTCGGTCTTGTGTTCCTCGAGCACTTCGAGGACGGCCTCGTGCAGCTTGCGCCGCTCCTTCGCGAGGGCCGGATCGAGTGCTTCATAGTCGTCGACCCAGGCCATCAGGATCGCGCCGAAGGGGTCGAGATCGATGATGAATTCGATCGTGCGCAGTACGTCGTCCAGCGTCTCACCCGGCGTGCCGAGCAGGAAGGTGTGGCAGTCGGGGATTCCCACGTCCTGGGCGAGTTTGCTGAGCGAGCGAATCTGCTTGGTGGTGAACCCCTTGCGGAGCGCATCGAGCATGCGATCGGAGCCCGAATCGGCACCCACCTCCATCCCCGCGCAGCCCGCCGCCGCCATCAGCTCGGCGAGCTCTGCATCGAAGCCGAGTGGGTTCGCGTAGCAGGTCCACGGGATCGAGACAGCTCGGTCGATCATCTCCCGGCAGATGTTCTTGGCGTGGGTCTTGGGCAGGTTGAACACCGAGTCGACAATGAAGACGTGCTTGAGATCGGGCTGGTCCTCGAGAATCGACTCGAGCTCATCGACGACCACCCTCGGTGCGCGGATGCGCCCGACCCGCCCCTCGATGATCGGGTAGGTGCAGTACTCGCAGTGCAGCGGGCAGCCGCGCTTGGTCTGCAGACCTTCGATGCCGTACTCGGTGTAGTAGCGTGGATCGGCCAGCGAGCGATCGGGGAAGGGGAGCTGGTCCATGTCGAGGAAGTCTTTCGCGGGCGGGTTCGAGACGAGCGCGCCGTCCACGAACCGGTGCAGGTTGCCGATGCCTTCGAAGCCCTCGCCTTGCTCGAGCGCCTCGATCAACGCTGGGAAAGAGCTCTCGGCCTCGCCCGCGATTCCGTAATCGGGCTGTAGTCTGCGCATCAGCTCCGCGGGCATCACGCTGAAGCCGCTGCCTCCGAGCACCACGGGTGCGCGCGTGGTGGCGCGAATGGCTTCGAGCAGCTCGGCGTAGTAGGCGATGGTGTCTGTCGTCCCGCTATAGTCGGCCCTCTGAATGTTGCGCATGCCCAGCGCGACGATGTCGGGCCGGAACTCGTCCAGTCGATCGCGCAGCGCGTCGAAGGGCTCTTCTGCGAAGCAGAGGTCCACGACGGTCTTCTCGTGTCGCTCGGGAAGGCTCGCGGCCACCCATAGGATTCCCAAAGGGATGACTGCGTCGGGCAGCTTCTCGCGATTGCCTGAGACGAACGCAACTCTCATCCTCGGGCCTCTTCTCCTTGCCAGTCGATCCCGGGACCGCCGAACCGAGCCAGCCCGGATCGGCGAGGCCATAGAATACATGATTCGTTCTGCCCGCGGCCGGCTGTGACTTTGTGTCTTCCCCTCTGCGTGGGCTCGCGGCTGGGTTCGGTTTGGTGGCGACCGCCTGGCTCGTTATCATTCGTCCGTTCTTCACCGTTGGCTGCCAACACTGCGGATCGCCAAC
This sequence comes from Deltaproteobacteria bacterium, assembly GCA_019310975.1. GTDB lineage: Bacteria > Myxococcota_A > UBA9160 > UBA9160 > UBA4427 > JAFDDH01. The sequence continues at coordinate 9,944 of JAFDDH010000095.1, forward strand.
ATATCTCCTGACGCATGGCTCTTGACGAAGGAAGCATCCCGGAGGGCAGGCTTGGACGGAAGGGTACTTGTCACGGGTGCGAGTCGCGGCATCGGGCGTGCCATCGCGCTCAAGCTGGCGCCCGCCGGGCACTCGCTCGTGCTGAACTACCGGTCGAATCACGACGAGGCCGATCGGACGGCGCAGCTGATTCGCGATGTCGATGGCGAGGTGACGCTTCTCCCCTTCGACGTGGGGGATCGCGAGGCGTGCACGAAGGCGCTCGAGGCAGATCTGCTGGCCAACGGCGCCTACTACGGCGTGGTGTGCAACGCGGGCGTGCATGCCGATGGCGCATTTCCGGCGATGAGCGAAGAGGCCTGGGATCAGGTTCTGGATACGAACCTCGGCAGCTTCTACAACGTGCTGCGCCCTTTGATCATGCCGATGGTGCGCGCGCGCCGGGGTGGTCGCATCGTCACCATCACTTCGGCCGCGGGCATGATGGGCAATCGCGGGCAGGTGAACTACAGCGCCTCGAAGGCCGGGCTGATCGGCGCGACCCGATCGCTCTCGCTCGAGCTCGCGAAGCGGCGCATCACGGTCAACAGTGTGGCGCCGGGACTCATCGAGACGGAGATGACCCTGGGGTTCGCGAAGGACGAGATCAAGCGCCTGATCCCCATGCAGCGGCTGGGTCGAGCGGAGGAGGTCGCGAGCGCGGTCGGCTTTCTCTTCTCCGACGAAGCATCCTACATTACGGGTCAGGTGCTCGCGGTGAACGGGGGGCTCGTCTGATGCGGGCGGGGATCCATGCTTAGATACGCGGTGACGGGCGAGACCCACGCCTTGGCTTCCGAGCGTTCGGGAGTGAATCGCTGGTGACTGCGCGAGATCGATACGACGTGGTGATCGCTGGCGGCGGGTTGGCGGGTCTATGCCTCGCAATCGAGCTGAAGCGTGCGGCCTCGAATATCGACATCCTGGTGGCAGAGAAGAGCCAGCATCCCGCGCCGCTCGCGGCCCACAAAGTCGGCGAATCCTCGGTCGAGCTGGCGAGCCACTACTTCCGAGAAGTGCTCGGCGTCTCTGATCTCCTCTCCGCCGAGCTTCTCAAGTTCGGGTTGCGCTTCCTGATGAGCAACGGCGACAACACCGACGTCGCCACGCGCCTCGAGTGCGGCCCGAGCCACTTTCTCACCGTGCCGAGCTTCCAGATCGACCGAGGTCAGTTCGAGAACGGGCTGGCTCGCCGGGCCGCCGAGCTGGGTGTCGATTTCGTCGATGCTTGCACGGTCAAGGACTTCGAGCTGGGGGATGGAGACGGCGACCATCGAGTCGAACTCGAGCGGGCGGATGGAGCGCGCGAGCTGCGTTGCCGCTGGTTCGTCGACGCCAGCGGGCGGCGCGCGTTGCTGAAGAAGAAGCTCGAGCTCGCCGAGCCGAACCGCCACAACGTGAACGCCGTCTGGTTCCGGGTCGACCACCCGATCGATCTCGACGACTGGTCGGACGAGCTCCACTGGCGTACCCGTCTCAAGCACTCGCGTCGCCTCAGTACGAACCATCTCATGGGCGAGGGCTATTGGGTCTGGCTGATCCCGCTGGCGGGTGATCGCACGAGCGTTGGAATCGTCGTCGACGACAAGCTTCATCCCTTCGCCGAGATCGCCTCCTTCGAGAAGGCCCTCGTCTGGCTCGAGCGGCACGAGCCCCAGTGCGCCGAGGTCGTGCGCGAGCTGGCCGATCGCAAGATGGACTTCAAGGCGCTCCGCAACTACTCGCATGGTGTCAAACGGATGTTCAGTGGGGATCGCTGGTGTCTGGCCGGAGAGTCGGGGATCTTCATCGATCCCTTCTACTCACCCGGCAGCGACTTCATCGCCATGGCGAACGGCTACTCGGCGGACTTGATCACACGCGATCTGCGCGGTGAGGCGGTCCGCGACCTCGCCGACCGCCACGATCAGGCCTATCGATCTCTCTGCCGCACCTACCTGGTGAACTACCACAGACAGTATCCGCTGATGGGCAGCCCGCGCGTGATGACCACGAAGATCGTGTGGGACTTCGTGATGTATTGGGGGGGCGTCGCACTGATCTACTTTGCCGGAAGGCTCTACGACGGGCCCTTCATGGAAAAGGTGCGGCCGACCATGCAGCGCTTCGCTTCGATGAATGTGCGCATGCAGGCGCTCTTCCGCGACTGGGCAGCGGCCGCCCAGGGCATGGACCCACCGCGCCCGGGCACCTTCGTCGACTACGCCGAGCTCGGCTTCCTCTCCAACCTGAACGCCGAGCTGCCGCGCAAGATCTCTTCGCAGGAGCGCGAAGAAGCCAGCGACGACGAAGCGCTGATGGCCCGGCTCGAGCGCAACGTGCGCCTCGCTGAAGATCTCAAGCTCGAGATCGTCGCCGAGGCGGCTCACTGCCTGCCCTCGGCCGCACACGCGTGCGAGGACGCGCCGCGCACCGAGCACCTCAGCGAGATGTACGCGGTGATGCGCTCGGAGTAGCCAGTCGCGACCAGGGCGTGGCGCGCGCTCAGAACCAGGTCGCGCCGGTGAAGACGAACGTCACGCCCGAGGCCACGAGCAGCGCCGCGGCCGCCGCGCGCGGGGCGGCAAAGTCGAAGCGACGGGTCCACGCGACGAGTCCGCCTCCGAAGACACCGCCGAGAAAGACCAGCAGGGTGTAGCCGAGCGAGAACGAGAGCATCGTCACGACGGAGAGCCCGGCTTTCGCTTGCGCGGCCGCCGCGGAGAGCACTGCAGCGAGCAGGGGGCTCGAGCAAGGAGTCGTGACCAACGCGAAGGCTGCGCCCGCCGCGATCGGCCCGAGCCTGCGACCTGCACCGAACGAGGCGGGCAGCGGAGCGGAGACCAAGTCGAGCACCGCCAGGCCGAAGTACATCATGGCGAGCCCGGCGATCAGCAGCAGCGGGCCGCGATGATCGATCATCAGGAAGCCGGCGACGTCAGCGAAGAGCCCGAGCACGGAGAGCGCCAACGCTGAGCCCAACACGAAGCGGCTCGACAGACCGAGCGCCCGGCGCCCGCTGGCCCCGGTGGCGCCGATGTAGGCGAGGTTGAGCGGGATGAGCGGCAGGATGCAGGGCGATAGGCTCGCGAGCATGCCAAAGCCGAATCCCGCGAGCGGAATCAGCAAGAGACCGGCGGCACCCAGGCCGTCTGTCGAAAACTTCGCAGCGAGCGGCGTCTCGATACCGAGGAGCGCCAGCTCGATGGGCTGCTGCCAGAGCGGGACAGTGAGCACCACCAACACCGAGAGCGCCAACGTGCCGCCAAAGGCCGGGTGCCGCCACAGCGGGCGCGGATCCTCGGAGATGTCCGGGCTGGGGACTGTACCAGCGGTCAAGACGAGCGACTCGCCTCTGCGATCGCCTCGCGGTACTTGCCGAGATCCAGCTCGCCGTTCATGACCGCGACGGGCTCACGCGAGTTGCAATCGAGGACCGCGATGGTGCCCGTCTTGCTCCGGTACTCTTGAAAGAAATCCTCCAGGCCGAGCTCCTTGGCCGTGGCCTGGGACTCCTGGAAGGCGACGCGGTCGGAGACATCGAGCGTCACGACCTGGACCTGATCGCCCATGTCGGTATCGAGCTGGGTCCAGATCGCGTCGAGCCTCTTGCAGGTCGCGCACCAGTCGGCGTGGATCTTCACCACGATCGGCTTGGCCCGGCAGGTGTTGTCGGTGTTGTCGGTGTCCTCGGTGTTGTCGGTGTTGATGGTGTCGTCGGCCGCGGCACTCGGAGCGAGCAGCGAGCTGAGCGGGCTGAGCGGAGAGACAAGCACTGAGACGAGTGCGATCGCGAGTGCGATGCGGAGGCGGTCCACACGATGCAGATGCGGGTTCAAACTACCGGCGGGTCGTGCGGCCATTTGGCGTCATTTCCCCCAGGACAGGGCCAATCGAATGAGCCTGGAAAGTAGTCGATCGATCGATCGATGGCGTCGGGCTCGCCGAGAGTACGCGGATCTCCGAGGAATGGCCAACGCGAGGCGCGGCCGATCGCCGGGCGTCCTGGGTCGGCGACCCAACCCCCAAGGGTGCCGAAATCGAGCCGTCGTTACGCGAAGTGACCGAGGCTGTAGTGAGGTGCAGCCCCACCCCCTGCGCGAAGGCCTCGCTCGGGCGTGTCGTGCTGTCTCGCATTCCGCATCCCGTGGCGTATCATCGATCCCGAAATGGGCGGAGCGTCGAGATGCGGGTCGGTCGCAACAGGTCGATCGCCGGTTGTCGAGCCAGGGGAAGCCGCTCGAGTGTTCTCTTCAATCCGCGGATTGGGTGGCGATGAGTAGCAGTGGGGGGCTGTCTTCGGCGCGGGGCAAGCTGTCGCTGGCCCGGCATGAGCCCGGTTCGGGCGCAGTCGTTCGCCTGGGTGAGGGCGATCTCCGAATCGAGGATATCGTCGGGCTCGCGCGCGGCGAAGCGACTGTGCATCTGAGCTCCGACGCGGCCTATCGAGCTCGCCTCCGCGCCAACGCCCAGCTCGTGGAGGACCACCAGCAGGCCGGCCGGGCGATCTACGGCGTCACGACGGGTGTTGGCGCATCGGTGGACAACCACATCCCCGCCGCGCTGCGCGACCAGATGCCGCTGAATCTACTGCGCTTCCACGGTGTCGGCACCGGGCGGCTCTTCGACGAGGCCGAGTCGGCGGCGATCGTGGCTTCGCGCCTCGTCTCGCTGGGCCGCGGCCATTCGGGTGTGCGCGAAGAGCTGCTCGAGCGCATGTGCGACTTCTCCCGCCGAGGGCTCGGTGGGCGCGAGCGGCGACCTCACGCCTCTCTCCTACCTCGCCGCCGCGCTGGTGGGCGAACGCGAGGTGACCCTGCGCGGTGAAGTGATGAGCGCGGCCCGCGCCCATGAAGTCACCGGGCGTGCGCCCATCGTGTTGCGACCGAAGGAAAGCCTGGCGGTCATGAATGGGACGAGCGTGATGACCGGGCTCGCGTGTCTCGCATTCGAGCGCGCGAGTGCACTCGCCGCGT
>JAFDDH010000474.1 GCA_019310975.1 Deltaproteobacteria bacterium
GAAACCAGCCGTAGTCGACTCGCGCCGAGCGGCTCCAGTAGACGGAAGCCGGGAACGCGAAGCGCAGGAAGGTCCATAGCGACACCTTGCCCGGTGCGGCGCGCACGAAGAAGATATTCACCCCAAAGGCCGAGATCATGCTGAGCGGACCAATGGCTACGAACTGAAAGAATGCCGTAGTGGCGGCCAGGAACACGCCCGCGATCACCATCAGCAGGAGATCGTCCACCGGATGCATGCGGTAGACGGTCATCGGGGTCAGCTTCTCCGCGGAGTGATGAATCTTGTGAAATTCCCAGAGGAGGGGAATGCGATGCTGCAGCGAGTGCGTGAGAAAACCCGCGAAGTCGGATACCAGGATCGCCACCACGGTGTAGAGACCGACCAGCAGCGTCGAGCTCGTGATCGTGTCCTGCAGCCCTGGCACCGATGCACGGAGCCCACTCTGGAAGGCCACGCTGAGAGCCGGCGCCAGTAAGAGCATTGGCGGGAGCAGCAGTAGGACGAAGATCGGTCGGCAGAAGAGAAACCAGCCGTAGTCGACTCGCGCCGAGCGGCTCCAGTAGACGGAAGCCGGGAACGCGAAGCGCAGGAAGGTCCATAGCGACACCTTGCCCGGTGCGGCGCGCACGAAGAAGACCGAATCACCGCTCCAGGGTCGCCGTCCCACATCGTCTGGCTCCGCGTCGGGTCGGTGGCGCTAGAAGGCCACGTAGATGCCGGCCATGAGATCGCCGGAGATCGGACCCGAGACCTCGGCAATCGAGACGACGCAGCCGGTGCCGGTGCGGCAGAAGATGGTGCTGTCGGCGTTGAGCAGCGTACCGATCATCCGGCCCTGGGTGCGAATTCCGAAGTGCTCGTTGATTGCAAACTTGAGGCCGCCAAAGACCGTACCGGAGAAGAACCACTCCGTGTCCATCTGAGACGAGAGCGGCGAGTAGTGGGTGGCACCGATCCCCAATCCGAAGAAGGGCTTGAAGTGCTTGCCAATCTTCCCGTCGATCTCACCGCCGATCTGGACCACGCCCATGTCCATGTCTATGGACAATGGCGGCACGTCCAATCCCGTGAGATCGAAGGCGGAGCGCTGGCGCGAGTAGCTGACGGTGATCAGGCGGCCCTCGTCGGAGCGCAGGCGAAGGCCGATGATGCCCTGGTACGCCCAGCCAGGAGCCAGGTTGATCTCAGTATTGTTGAGCCGGATGTCGTCGATGGTCGAGATATCGATCGAGCCACCGAATCCGCCACCGGCCAGACCGGAGATTTCCCACGACGGATCCGCGGCCCGCTCTGCGCAAGCAGAGCCCGGTGTGATGGTCATGATCAGGGATACGGGGAGCGCGAGTGCAACCGCAGCCGCCAGGGCGGCTGCGAATCGCATCGAGAAGTGGGAACGAAACGGGAGGAGCAAGACGAGCCAACGATCAATCACAATGAATTACCAACATTCCCACTCTCTGTCAGGGCCGCATGTCGAGCGACGCTCGCCCGCATGCAGACCGCACTAGTGCGGTCTGGCCCCGAACCTCGGTTTCTTGCGCGCCCAGCTCAAGAGCGCCAGGCCAAGGCCCAGCATGGTGCCGGTGGTCGGCTCCGGATTCGTCGCAGTGGTAATCGTCGTCCGGATATCGCCGCCCGATAGCGAGGCAAAGCCCGCGCCGTACTCGTCCTGCCAGAACATGCCGCCGCCGAGCTCATCGAGCGGATCGCCAGCGACCTGGAGTGTGAAGTCACCCCCGGAGACATTCGTCAGGAGCCCGGAATCCACGCCGACTAAGTATTTTTCACCGATGTCGACGACTATGTTGGGCCAGAACGCGTACTCCTTGCGTGCTCCGACGGCCTCGAAGTCGGCGCTCTCCCAGAGCGGGGCACCCACGGGCGCGCCGCTGGCGTCAGTGGCCAGCACGATCGCTCTCAGCGAGTTCGCCTGCGTCCCACCCTCGACGCCGAGCCACAGCGAGAAGATGGCCAGACGGTTCTCGTTGGTAGTGAACGT
>JAFDDH010000096.1 GCA_019310975.1 Deltaproteobacteria bacterium
GGGGGGACAGGGGGGGGACAAGGGTGGATAGGGTGGAAGAGTGATCGGAGCCGGGTCTCGAGTGGGAAGAGGCGAGATCGGAGCGGGTCAGAGGGCGGTGTCAGAGGGCAGCGGAGCGTGTGTGGCCCACTCCCCTCACTCGCGGGTGGCGGCCTCGACCTCGGTGAAGCGCGTGAGCGGGAGCAGAATCGGGCGGCCGTCGTGGGGCCAACTGACGGCCGGTGCCTGCAGGCTCCCAGGCGCGCACAACCGGCTGGCGCCGTGCGCGGTCAGCACGCCCTCCGGCGTCTCGGTGTCGAAGCCCGCCACCGCAGCGGCGGATAAATGGCGGCCGATCGGGCGCAGTGCGGCCGAGAGGCCGTCCAGGTCGGGCACCGGGTGCACACGCACGAAGCGATGCCCGGGCGATCCGCGAAAGACCGCTTCGTCTTCCACTACCACCGTCCAGGCGCTGCCCTCGCTGGCGTGGACGCGGACGCGGCGCCCGTCCGCAGCCCGCATGTCGGCCTCGTCGCGTGCCTGGCGGATCGTGGCGACGGTCGCCCTGTCGACCTCGCCGCGCGGCATCTCCTGCTCGCGCACCCCCAGCGCTTCCGCGAGTGCGCGGCCAAGGGTCGCCGCGGCTTGATCCGAATCGACGCCCACGACGTAGATGGCGAGCGGTGACAGGCATCCGAGCTGATCCCACAGCGCCACGTCCAGCGACAGGCGCCTGGCGAGGTCGAAAAGGTCCGGCTCGCGCGTCGCGCCCGTGCCCACCACGGCGATCGAGAGCTTGTGCCCGTAGCCGACGAAGCGCTGGCTGGCCCGCAGCCGAGCCCGAATCGCGCCGATCGTCTGATCCGACCCGCTCGCCACCACGCACTCGCTGGCCAGGAAGTGCGTCGCACACTGGGGGTCATCGCCCGGGAAGGCGACGACCTCGATACAGCGCCCCAGCTCGGGATCGACGCTCGCGATCGAGCGCGCGACCAGCTCGGGAGTGACGGGATCGCGCGATGCGCTCTTGACCAGTACCGCTGACTGCACGGCGAGCGGAAGTACGCACTGCAGCAACGTCGGCATCGGGATGCAGCCGGCGAGCGATAGGCTCGTCATCGCGAAGGGGGCGACGCGGCGGCGCGGCACGCCGAGCATCGGGCCGAGCTCGTGGCGCAGTGCGTCTCCGAGGGCGGCTCCAGTCCAGTGCGAGAGACCGTGGTCCAAGCCCACGCGGACGACCTCCGAACCGAAGCCAGTGACGGCGGGGAGACGTTCCAGCAGCTCCCGTCGCCAGCTGGACTTCGCGTTGCACCACAGGTCGAATACGCTGCCGAGCGCATCCAGGATGTCGTTGCGGCTGCGCGCCCGTAGACGTCTCCCCGCCACATCCAGGCGACCGCGGGCGGCCCGCACGCGCTCCGCGTCCGCGTCCGGCCAGTGAATCGTGAGTTCGCCCATGCAGCCGAAAGCTTCGCTCGCCGCGAATCGGGCCGCCAACCCATGTTCAGGCTCGTGCGGAGTGGCCCGAAGCCTCTGATATGGTTCCGGGCATGGTTGTACGAGCTCGCGCTCGAGGGACGCGCTCACGCGCGTCGGCCGCACTGCTGGCCGGCGCGCTCGGCCTCTTCGGCTGCGCGACCGAGCGCCCGCCCGACGATCTGGTGGGCCAGCTCTTCCGTCTCGGTCCTCGCTATCGCGTGACAGCCTGCGGGACGGACGACAGCTTTGAGCTGCGTCTCGCCACTGCGCTGCAGGTGAACCTCGATCGCCGAGTCGCGCAAGTCGTGGCCGACCGCCCTCCCGCGATCCTCGTGCAGCTCGGCGGTCGCAGCCTGCCGCCGACTCGCGACAGCGCCCCGACGAAGATCTTCGAGGTATGGAAGATCGGCAGTGTAGAGCCCGGGGGCTGCACGCGGCCCTGATCCGCCGGCGGGATCAGGGGGGGTCTCCAGCAAGCATCTCGTCGGCGGCGATCGAGCAGCCGCGCGCCTCCGCGCCAGGCTCTCGACCGAGGATCTCGAAGCCTGCCGGTCCGCCGCTGGGCGAGACCACGCGGCGCCCGAGATCGGCGGTCTGAATCGCGGCTACACTGCCCGTGTTGGCGAGATCGTGGATCACCAGCATGCCGACCTCGCCCTCGCGGCACTCGAGACCGGTCTCCGGATCGATCAGTCGCACGCGCGCCCACGGCGGACCCAGCTTTCGGCGCGGGCCGTGTGGATCGATCTGCACCGAGTCGTAGAATTGGCTGCCCAGCTCCGTCATCCCATATTGATTGACGATACGCGCCTCGGGAATGCCCAGCCTCTGCGAGAGCGCCGCGTGCAGCGCTTCACGCGGCATCTCACGCCCGCTTCCCTTGAAGCCTCCCGTCTCCATGATGCGCGAGCCGGGCGGGCACTCGAGCTTCGCGTGGCTGGCGGCGAGATCATCGAGCAGGTGCACGAACGCGAAGGCGGTGCCGCAGAGCGCGACGGGCTCGCGCCGCTTTGCCGCCATCCGGATGGCGGCGACCAGGGCGCTTACGTCGAGGCGGTCTTCCTTCACGTCGAAGCCGCTACCCGGCGCACCGCGCTCGCGCACCAACACCTCGAACATATGCGAGAGCGAGGAATCCGGCGCCTCGTCGGCTGGGGGAGCGAGCACGCGGATCAGTCGCGGCTGCGCCGGTGCGAGGTCTGGGAAGAGCAGGTGATCGAGTGTCGGTAGGAGCGAAGCTTCGTAGAGGGCGAGGGTGTCGAGGTGTAGCTCGCCGCGCCGCTGGCCAGACGTGCCACTGGTGCGGAAGGTCTTACATGTCTCCGCCCGGGGAAAGCAGCAGAGCGGCATCTCCTTGAATGCGCCCGTTGGCACGGCCGGGATCTCACGCCAGGTTCCGACGCCACCGGGGGTGACGCCGCGCGCGCGCGCGAAGCGCGCGTAGGCGTCGCATCGCGCGTACTGGAGCGCGAAGAGATGGCGGGCCAGGCGATCGAAGCGGGCCTCGTCCCGCCTCCAGTCGGGCTCGCCGATGAACTCAAGGATGCGTGCCTCGAGCGCAGAGCGCTCGGGATCTGTTTCGCGTGCGGCCCTCATATTCGTGTGCGCCCCTGGAGCAGCGTGCAGAGTACATCGATCCCAAAGCGCAGCGCGGTCGTGCCGATACAGAGTGCTGGCGTAATTGAAAGCACGCGGCCCGTCTCGCCCGAGGGCAGCACGATCACGCCCTGCTCGAGTGCGCCCGTGGTTGCGCGGGCGGCGAGATCGCGGCTCGCGCACTCGATCCCGATCATCAGCCCGAGGCCGCGCACATCGCGAACTCCGGCCCTGCCGGCAAGTCGCTCGCGCAGGCGGAGCAGCGCATACGTGCCCTTTTCGGCGGCGCGCTCGACGAGCCCCTCGCGCTCCAGCACACGCATCGAGGCAAGCGCAGCCGCGCAGCCCACCGGATGGCCGAGAAAGGTCTGCGTGTGCAAGGCCTCGCCGGTCGAGACGGGCCAGGCATCCATCACCGAGCTACGGCCCAGGCAGGCCGAGATGGGCATGCCGGAAGCGAGCCCCTTGCCCACACAGAGCAGATCCGGCACGACGCCCTCGTGCTCGCAGGCGAACCAGCGGCCGGTGCGGCCGAAGCCGGTGTAGACCTCGTCGATGATCAGCAGCCAGCCCCGCTCGTCGCAGAGCGCTCGAAGCCCAGGCAGGAAGCCGGCGCCCGGAAGCCGCTCGCCCCCTCGTCCCTGCAGGGGCTCGACGAGAATGGCCGCGACGTTCGCGCCGGCTTCCACACATCGCCCCGCCGCCTCGCTCACGCTCGTGAGGTCGCCGTAGTGGGCGAAAGTCGTGAGCCCGGGCAGGCGGGCCGCGAAGGGCTCGCGGAAGTCGGCCCGCCACGTCGCATCCAGCGCACCGAGCCCCATGCCGTGGTACCCGCCCTCGAACGCGACGAGTCCCGGATTCCCGGTCGCGAGCATCGCCGTCTTGATGGCCGTCTCCACGGCGTCCGAGCCCGACGACATCAGGACGGCCTTCGCGGAAACGCCGCCCGGGAAGCGCGCCACCAGAGCTTCGAGCAGCTCGACCTTCACGTCGGGTGGGTGCACGTCCCCCATGCCATGCAGCAGCGTGGCGGCCTGACGCTGCACGGCCTCGACGACATCCGGATGCGCGTGTCCCACGTTGGCGACCCCGAACGCGGCGCTGAGGTCGACGAAGCGGTTGCCGTCGACGTCCCAGACGTTCGCCCCCGACGCGCGCTCCCAGAAGATCGGCGGCCTGGGTAAGAGACACGTGACGTTGTGGCTCTCCACCTGCTCGAGCCGCTCGGCGAGCTCGCGCGAGCGCGGACCCGGGATCTCGCTCACCAGATCCGGCAGCAGCGATTCGGCACCGGGAGAAGTGGAGTGGGCCGCCATGGCGGAATTGTAGCCGTGGGGGCCGCTCAGTCTTCGGGCAGCAGGGCGCGCAGCGAGTCGCGCCACTCGGGAGCCAGTGCCTGCACGGCGACAGCACGTCGCAGGCCCTCCCGATCCTGGCGCTCGAAGTGAGCCAGGCGATGCACCGCATGGACGCTGACCGCGGCCGAGTCCGTCGTCACGCGCTCCATGCGATCGCCCGCGCGCACCTCGCCGGGCTCCAGCACGCTGAGGTAGAAGCCCGTGCGCCCACTGGCAAGAAAGCGCTTGGGCAGCGTCGGCAACTCGAGCTTCATCGCCAGCTTGAAGCAGGGCGAGCGCGGCTGTGTGACCTGCAGCAGCACCCCTCCGCAGCGGAAGACATCTCCGATGTGGACCTGCTTCTCGTCGAGGGCGTCGATACTGAAATTCTCGCCGAAAGTCCCGAATCCGAGGTCGTCGCGCTCGAGCTCCCTGGCCCACCACTTCACATGTGCGAACGAGTACGCATATACCGCCTTGTGGATGCCACCGTGCGCCGAGAGGTCGGCTTGGCCGTCGCCCTCCAGCCCCAGCTCGCGCGCGCGAATCGGACCCTCGACCGGCTCCTTGTAGATGCCCGTCTCGAAAGTCTTGCCGTTGTGGACGACGCTTCGGGGCAGGCCGACGCTGACGGCCAGGAGCTCGCAGGAGAGCGACATGGGATTCTCGTCGGGCACGCTTTGCGGGTGAGGGGATTGGCTCTGCTCGGACAGATGCCCGCCGCCCGGGAAGGGTTCCGTGATCTACCCTACGGGCTATGGCCGCCGCACGACGACTCATCTTCATCGCGCTCGGCTCGAATATCGGCGACCGGGACGGGCACCTACACGGCGCGCGCCGGCGTCTTGCGGCGAATCGGGACATCCTGGTGGTGGCCGCCTCGTGCCTCTACGAGACCACGGCCGTCGGACCGGCCGGCCAGGGTGCATACCTGAACGCGGTGCTCGAGATCGCGACGCCGCTTGCGCCGATCGACCTGCTCGCGCTGCTGCTGGAGATCGAGCGTGCCGAGGGCCGCGACCGCGGCGTGCGCAGCGTCCGCTGGGGGCCGCGTACGCTGGATCTCGACCTCCTGCTCTATGGAGGGGTCTGCCTCGATGAGCCCGGTCTCACCCTCCCCCATCCGCACCTCCACGAGCGGGCGTTCGTGCTCGAGCCGCTCTGCGAGCTGGCAGCCGATCTCGAGCATCCGCTGATCGGGGGCCGGCTCGACGAGCATCTCGCGCGTTGCCGCGATCCTCTGAACGTCCGACCCTATGCAGGGGACGGCTGGCAGACCGGCTGAGCAGGCTCCCAGCCCGTCCGCAAAGAGGAGATCGGATGGCAATCGTGGCCGTGAGCATCTCGCCGATCGGCGCGGGGACGTCGGTCTCGCGACACGTGGCGGCGGCGCTGCGCGTGGCCCGCGAGCAGCAGCGTGTGCAGGTTCGGCTCGACTCGATGTTCACCACGCTGGAGGGAGAGCTGCACGAGGTGATGGCCCTGATCGGCCGCATGCAGGAGGCCGTCTTCGAGGCCGGGGCCGAGCGCGTCTCGACCGTGATCAAGATCGATGACCGGCGCGACCGCGCGGCGCGTATGCAGGACAAGGTGCGGGCCGTCGAAGAGCGCCTGGAGGCCGCTCGCGAGAAAAACTGATCCCCAAGCCAAGGAATTTGCGACCAACTCCATAGTGCTGTAATCAGAAATATCTGCCAGAAATATCTGAAAGGCGCCCGATCTTGTTGATCAGAGCCTCGGGAGCATGACACTATGGCGCTGGCCGAGATTGTCCAGATGAAGATAAATCCAAGCTATGACAAGCACTTGGGATCATTTGATGCCGATGCGATGGAGGCCTGGTCGGCTGTCGATATCCTTAGTTGGGGGATCAAGAATTATCACCCCCGTCTTGCACTCTCGGCCTCCTTCGGTGCGCCGGAGGGAATGCTCTTGCTCGACATGATGCACCGCATCGCGCCGGAGTCGCGGGTGTTCGTGCTGGACACCGGGCGCCTGCACGCGGCCACCCACGACCTGATCGACCGGGTGCGTGATCGCTACGGCAAGCGGGTGGAGGTCGTCTTTCCGCGCGCCCGCGACGTCGAGAAGATGGTGCGTGAAAAGGGGATGAATCTCTTCTACGAGACGATCGAGAACCGCCAGCTCTGCTGTCGGATTCGCAAGGTGGAACCCATGCGGCGCTATCTGGCCGACAAGGACGCCTATGTGACCGGCCTGCGCCGCGACCAGAACCTGAACCGCCGCGACACGCCGAAGGTGGAGCTGGATGTCGCCAACGGCGGGCTCGTCAAGATCAATCCGATCGCGGACTGGACGCGCGATCAGGTGATGGAGTACGTGGGTGAGCACCGCGTCCCCACCAACCGGCTGCACGCCGATGGCTATCCGTCGGTGGGCTGCGAGTCGTGCACGCGCGCCGTCGCGGCGGGTGAGGACGAGCGTGCGGGTCGTTGGTGGTGGGAGAACGACGACACCAAGGAGTGCGGACTTCACGTCCCCGACGAGCAGTCGGGCGGGTCGGGGATCTGAAGCGTCGCAACCCGCATGCCGGACCGTCGTGCTGGGCGACCTGCCAATCGATCCGGCTGCACCGTTATAGGATCCGCGACAGCTCGTCGCGATCGTAACGCACGAGCGCCTCTCCATTGGCGAGCCACACGCCCTTGCCGGGCTCGGCTCTTGCGATGACCTGCGCGGGATTACCCGCTTGGCGCAGTGCGCGGATCGCCATCTCGGCCCGGTCGCTGGGAAAGGCCGCCAATAGTGCGCCCGACGCGAGCATTCCCCACGGATCGGCGCCGATGCACTCGCAGATTGCACGTCCCGGCTCGAACCAGAGCACCGTGTCCTCCCGCAGTCCTGCGATTCGCAGCCCCGATGCCTCGGCGAGCTCGTGTAGCCCGGCCGAGAGCCCGCCTTCTGTGGGGTCGTGCAGCGCGGTTGCACCGAGCTCGGCGCAGAGGAGCGCTGGCTCGACGACCGAGATGCCCGGCTCGTCGAGCGCCCGGCGCGCCGCTTCGATGACGTCGTTCGGGAGCGCGGTCAGCGCCTCGGCGATTTCCGTCGCGACCACCGCCGCGCCTTCGACCGGTGCACGTCCCACCTGCACGATGCTGTCGCCCACCCGCATGCTGCCGGTGGCGACGAATTGGCCGTCCTCGCGCAAGCCGAGCATCTGCCCGACGACCACGGGCTGCGAGACCGCCGGCGTCACCTCGCTGTGCCCGCCTACGAGTGTGGCGCCGACGCGGTCGAGCGCCTTCCGCATGCTGCGAAAGAGATCGCGCACGAGTGCCTCGTTGCTGCCGGGCGGGAGCAACACCACGGCCAGGAACCAACGGGGGCGTGCGCCCATCACGGCGACGTCATTGGCGTTGATGACCACCGCGTGGGCGCCGACCCCCTCACCCGTCAGCGTGATCGGATCTGTGGCGGCCACGAGGGCGCCGCCCGCGACGCGGATCACGCAGGCGTCCTCCCCGACGGCCGGCGGCAGCAGGACGTCCGCATCCGTCCCGACGGCCGCTTCGAGTAGCGAGCGGAGCAGCGCTGCGGGCAGCTTGCCCGGGCGTAGCGGCGATTTCGTCAACCGCGCCCCGTGCCGCGGGTGACGTGATTGCGCAGCTGTCCGATGCGTTCGATCTCCACGTCCACGACGTCGCCGTCGCGCAGGTAGCGCGGCGGAGTGGCGGCTGCTCCGACACCAGCGGGTGTCCCGGATAGGAGTATGTCACCGGGATGGAGTGTCATCAGCCGTGTCGCGAATACGATCAGATCGGCGACCCCGAAGATCATCTCGCCGGTGATGGCCGACTGCACGATCTTGTCGTCGAGCCGCGTCTCGAGCCGCAGCTTCTGTGGGTCGCCGACCTGGTCACGCGTGACGAGTACGGGTCCCATCGGCGCAAAGGTGTCGCATGACTTGCCGAGGAAGCGCTGGCCCCGTGTGTTCTGGAAGTCGCGCGCGGTGACGTCATTGGCCACCGTGTACCCGGCCACGTGGTCCAGCGCGGTCTGCGCGGATACGAGGTGTGCAGTGCGACCGATCACGACGGCGAGCTCACCCTCGTAGTCGACGCGCTCGCTCGCCGCCGGCAGCACGATGTCGTCGCCCGGTCCGATCACCGCCGAGCTGGCTTTGACGAAGAGGACGGGCTCCTCGGGCGCCTCGGCGCCGCGCTCCGCGGCGTGTGCCGCATAGTTGCGCGCCACGCCGACGATCTTGCCCGGTTTCGGTACCGGAGCACAGAGCCGCGCGTCCCGGCGCGGGAGCAGCACGCCGCCGCGCAGCAAATCCGGACCGTCGTAACGGCCGAGGCTGCGCTGCACCCACGCAAACGCCTGCCGTGCGATCGCGATCGCCGCTTCGCCGCGCTCGAGAAAGCTCAGCATATCGGGCGGCAGCAATGAGTCGGCCTCGGCTTCCGGCGCCCCCGCGTCCTCCTCGGCGAGCTTGACGGAGAGCGCGCGATTCAGGTCGACGATCTCGCCGGCGTGTGGGCCCGGTGGGATCAGCGCGCCGAGCCGGTGCGTGCCCGGGCGCAGTAGCTCGAGGGTCTCGAAGCCGAGCACCGCATCGGCCAATCGGCCGGAGCGGCCGCGCGACGCGTCCGGACCCGATCCGCCGCCGTCACGGTCCAGGTCTCCCTGCTGGAAGGTCACCAAGTGCATGGCGGTCTCGCGCGGCCGCTCGGGGCGCGCCGGAATCGGCAGCGCGCAGGCAATCCGCGAGCGGACAGCGTGCAGGGTAGCGGTCGGGTCAAGTGGATGCCCGATTCGGCCGATGGGGCAGGGCAGGGACGACCCGGATCCCAATGGAGACCTGCCACATGGGCCCAACCGACGACACGCCGCGCCGCTTTCCCACCCCCTCGATTGCCCCGTCCACGATCCTTGGACTGGGGCTCGTCGTCGTGGCCTTGCTGCTGGCTCTGCCAGGTGTCCGAGCGGTTCGGGCCGACGCGGATCCGGAGCGCAGCAACCTGTCCAGCGAGGCCGAGCTCCAGCGATTCGGCGAGCATGTGCGGGTCACGCCCGCCCTATCCGAGGTGCCGCCGGGCCCGACCTGTGCGGCCGGCGACCCCCGGAAGGGCGACGTCGCGATGATCAACCAGCTCGAGGCCCAGGTCGAGCAGATGCGCGCAACCGGCGCGGTGATCGAGGCGACGCCGAACCAGGTGGTCCTGAACGGGCGTGGCTTCAACTACGGGCCGCCTCTCTCGCCGGAGCAGATCGATCGGATCCGGGCGACGTTGGGGCGCCCGTCGCCGCGGCGCTGAAGTCGAACCTCCCCGGCCTTCGGAGCGCCGATCGGCCGCTCCTGGCGCCCGCGAGTCAGCCACCCGGAATTGTGCGAGACTATGCGCCGGGGCGGGAGCAGGCATCCAAGCGCACGGGCGCCGGGCAAAGGCCCCGCTCGCAGCGTGAACCGGGCGGTCCATGAATCCGGCCACCACTCTTCGAGTTCGCCGAGTCACCGGCATGCTGGCGGCCGTGTGGGCCCTGCTGGCAATCGGTCTCTCGTTGTTCGCGCTGGTCGGTGCGGGAAGTGGGCTCGTGCTGCCATTCAGCAGCTCCTTCGTGGGGGGAGGGGGGGCCGTCATCTTCACCGCCAGCCCGCAGGCGCTCGAGGCTGGCATCGAGCCCGGCGATCGCGTGCGGACCATCGACGGCGTGCCGCTGATCCGGATGATGGAGCCCTCACGGCGCGGCCTCGATCTCGAGCATGCGAACGAGTACGAGATCGAGAAGCGCGACGGCTCGCTGACAACGGTGGCCCTCTACCCCGTCTCCTCCGAGCGCGTCCATCGGCCCCTCGATACCCTGGTCCACCTGGCGCTGGTGATGGTCTCCATCCTCTACCTCGGAGTCGGGTTGGCTGTGTGGTGGAATAAGCCGGGCACGGCCGCCGCGTGGGCGCTGCTGCTCTTCTGCTCCAGCATGTCGATGCTGATCGCCACGGCGCTGCGCGCAGAGCTGATCCCGTGGTCGACGCCGCGCATCCTGGCGAATCTTCCCTTCCTCGGCGCCACCACATTCCACCTCTTCACCACCTATCCGATCGAGCCGGCCTGGATCGTTCGCCATCGCCGCATCCGCGCGATCCCCTACGCGATCGCCTTCGCGATCTTCTGCGCGCTGATTCTCGAGCAGCTGATCGGGCGCGCGTCCGAGTGGTTGACCGCAGTGGCGTTCTTCTTTGGCGTGACCCTCGCGCTCGTCTCTCTGGGCGTGCTTTCGAGTCAACGTGCCCGTGCGCGGGCGGCGGGCATTGGCGATCGCACGGACCTGATGCTGATTGCCGGTGTTGTGAGCTTCCTGCCGGCACTGCTGGTGCTGATCGCCGAGTACTTCCTGCAGACACCCTTCCCGTGGTACGTCGCCATGCTCTGGGTGGCCATCTTTCCAATTGCGGTGGGCTATGGGATGCTGCGCAAGCAGCTATTCGACTTCCGCATCGTCGCCAAGTCGTCCGCCGCCTACGGGGCCGCGACGTTCACCATCACCGGTCTCTTCGCCTTCATGATCACCTTCGCGGATGAGCTGATCGCTCGCTACGGGGTGAATGTGCGCAGCGCCCAGGTGGCCTTCCTCTTCCTCGCGATTCTGGCCTTCAATCCGCTGCGCGAGCGATTGCAAGGACTGGTGGATCGCCTATTCGACCGTGACCGCGCGCGTTACCGACAGGCCGTGCGCGAGATATCCGAAGCGATGGTGTCGATGCTCTCACTGAACGAGATCGGCGATCGAATCCTGATGGCCGTCACCGATACCATGGGGGTCGGAAAAGCGATGGTGTTGCTCTTCGACGAGAGCGACAAGCTGCTACGGCCGGCGGCGTGGCGGGGCGATTGGGACGACGAGGATATCCACACCGAGATCCCCAGCGACCATCCGATCTGGAAGCATCTGTGGATGCGCCGTGAGGAGCTGATTCGCGCCGACTTCGATGACGAGTCGGACGTCGAGGCGCGCGAACAGTGTCGCGATATCTACGACACCCTCGAGGTCGAGCTGCTGGTGCCGATCCTCTTCGGCGTGGACCTGCTCGGTGTGATCGCCGTGGGCCGCAAGCTCTCGGGCGAACGGCTGGCTGCCGATGATCGTCAGCTCCTGCGCACGCTCGCCAACCAGAGCTCGATCGCGATCGAGAACGCCAAGGCGTTCGATGAGATCGCCAAGCTCAACGAATCGCTGGAGGCCCGCGTCGAGGAGCGCACCCTGGAACTGCGCGAGACGCAGACGCAGCTCATGCAGAGCGAGAAGATGAGCTCGCTGGGCCAGCTCGTGGCCGGTGTCGCCCACGAGCTCAACAATCCCATCGGTTTCGTGCATGCCAATCTGCAGCTGCTCGACGAGTTCATCGACAAGCTCTCCATCGCGGAGCGCAGGGGCGCTGATGCCGAGCCTGTCCGTGAGGCCATCACCAAGCTGCTCACGCGCAGCCGCGAGGGCACGGAGCGGGTCAAGCAGATCGTCCAGGATCTGCGCACCTTCTCGCGCATGGACCAGATCGAGCTGCAGACCGCCGACCTCCACGAAGAGGTCGATCGCACGCTGGCACTGATGGAGCCCCGCCTCAAGAACAAGATCAGAGTCGATAAGCACTATGGCGACATCCCCGAGGTTCGCTGCTACCCGGGTCAGCTCAACCAGGTCTTCCTCAACCTCCTGATGAACGCCTGCGATGTCCTCGAGCGGTCGGGCGGCACGATCACGATCGCCACCGAGCAGAGCGAGCTCGGCGTCCGCCTCGAATTCCGCGACGACGGCCCGGGCATCCCACCCGACGTCCAGAGCCGCATCTTCGATCCCTTCTTCACCACCAAGGAGGTCGGCAAGGGGACGGGTCTCGGGCTCTCCCTCTCGCACGGGATCATCGAGCGCCACGGTGGGCGCTTCCTCGTCTACTCCGAACCCGGCGAAGGCGCTTCCTTCGTGATCGAACTGCCACTCGACGCCGCTCCGCCCGCGCAATAGACTGTGCGACTGCAATTGACTCGTGAGTCAATCACGGGTCGGAGCGCGCACGGCGCGCGGACGTCCCCCCTTTGCGGCCCCGATGGCCGCCCCCGAAGCGAGAGGACCCCCTCAATGAAGCTCGGTCTCGTCGCCGGCTACTCGCCCGCCACACTCTCCATCCCGATGGATCTGATCAAGCAGGCGGAGAGCCTCGGATTCACCTCGGTCTGGACCGCGGAGGCCTGGGGGTCGGACGCCGTCTCGCCGGCCGCCTGGATCCTCGCCCAGACCGACAGGATCAACGTCGGCACCGCCATCATGCAGATCCCGGCCCGCACGCCGGCGATGGCGGCAATGACGGCGATGACCCTCTACTCCCTCTCCGCAGGCCGCTTCATCCTGGGCCTGGGGCCATCCGGCCCGCAGGTCGTCGAGGGCTGGCATGGCGTCGCGTACGGGCGGCCGCTCACGCGCACCAAGGAGTACATCTCGATCATCCGCAAGATCATCGAGCGCAAGGAGAGGGTGACCCACGAGGGCTACCACTATCAGCTGCCCTACCAGGGCGAGGGTGCCTCGGGGCTCGGCAAGCCGCTCAAGAGCATCCTGCACGGTGATCCCGCGCTGAAGATCTACACCGCGTCGATCTCGCCGGCCGGCATGAAGTGCGCGGGCGAGGTGGCCGACGGTGTCTTCCCGGTGTGGATGAACCCGGAGCGTTTCGACCTCTTCGACGAGGCCCTGCAGGCGGGCTTCGGCAGGGCCGGGGGGGGCAAGTCGCTGGCCGACTTCGAGATCGCTCCCTTCGTGACCACGATCGTCGGCGACGACCTCGAGAAGTGCCGCATGCCGGTCAAGAACAGCATGGCGCTCTACATCGGTGGTATGGGGGCGCGCGACAAGAACTTCTACAACGACTATGCGAAGCGCCTCGGCTACGAGGCGGCGGCCGTCGAGATCCAGAACCTCTACCTCTCGGGCAAGAAGGCCGAGGCGGCGGCGGCGGTGCCCGATCAGTTGGTGGATGACGTGGCATTGGTCGGCCCCGAAGATCGCATTCGGGACCGTCTGCAGGCTTGGAAGCAGGCCGGCAGCAAGCGTCACGTGGGGTCGCTGCTGATGGCGGGCGGCCAGCCGAAGGCGCTACAGGTCCTTGCCGAGGAGATCCTCTAGCAGCCTGCGTGGCAGAGGGCCGTACTCGAAGGCTTCGCTACACAGAGGCCATGCCCTCTCGCTTCGAAGCAGCCCGAGGCCGCGGCTCGCGGGCGCTGGCCCAATGACTCGGGCCGGGCTCGTCTGTTTGCTCTTTGTCGGGCTCGGCGCCGTCCTCTGTCGCCCCGCTCTTATTCCGGCCGCGGGCGCTGTTCTGGCCGCGGGCGCTGTTCTGGCCGCGGGCGCCGCAATCTCTGCGGGCGAGGGTGCGCAGCGGGCCGCGAGCGCCTCGGAGCTCAATGGCTTCTCGCTCGCGGGCCTCACGGCCCCGCGCGAGCAGCTGATCGCGGGCGGACCGGCGCGCGACGGCATCCACAGCGTCGACGCGCCGCGCTTCGCCGCACCCGAGGACGCGCGCTGGGTGCGGGCCGACACACCCGTGATCGGCGTGGCACTCGGCGGCGTCGCGCACGCCTACCCGGTGCACGTGATGGAGTACCACCAGGTCGTGAACGACGTGATCGGGGGTGTTCCCGTGGTCGTCACCTACGATCCGATCACCGACATGGCGGCCGCCTGGCGGGCCCGGTCGGGCGAGGAGGCGCTGGTCTTCGGCGTCTCCGGCCTGGTCTACCGCTCCTCGTTCGTCCTCTACGACCGTCAGCGTGAGAGCCTGTGGTCGCCCTTCGACGGCCGCGCTCTATCGGGCCCCCTCGCAGGCGATCAGCTCTCCGCGGTGCGCAGCCGCGTGGAGCCGATGGCGGTCTGGCTGGCGCGCGAGCCGGGCACCCGGGTCCTCGAGCTGCCCGAGCGGATGAAGGTCGACTACCGCCACAGCCCCTATAGCGCGTACTGGGCGTCCAAGGATGTCCCCTTCCCACTCGATACCACGGACGATCGCTTCCACGCGAAGGAGCTGGTGCTGGGGGTCGAGGCCGAGGGGCGCGCGCGCGCCTATATCGGATCGGTGCTCACGGGTGCGGGCGCACGCATCGTCGACGACATCGGGGCGGCGCGAATTCGTATCGAGTACGACGGCTCGACGGGAACGTTCCGCTACCAGGCGCCCGAGAGCGTGCGCGTCACCAGCGGCTATTGGTTCGCTTGGAAGAATCTGCATCCCGATACCGAAGTCTGGCATCCCG
>JAFDDH010000097.1 GCA_019310975.1 Deltaproteobacteria bacterium
GGGGAAGGGTTTGAATCGGTGCCAGGGGCGGGGGGATGAAGACCTGGCGCGAATGGCTCGCCTGGGCTTGCTTGGAGTCAGCTGGTGGTTGCGGCACGGGAAGGGTCGGCTCTACCCGTGCGTTGCCTGCTGCGCTTTATTTCGCGCCAGGTCTTCATCCCCCCGCCCCAGCCAGGCTGTGCTGGATCGGTTCCCCGACCGCAAGTCTGGTAATCCGTTCGGAGGGCCGTCGTCCGTACCAACTCGACGGAGCAGTCGGGAGCAGGCGGAAGGGCCAGCGCGGAAGTAAAGCGCAGTAGAAAACCAACCGAGAGCTCTCTACCGCCCAACGGTCCATCACACCAGCAAGGTCGACTGACCCTCATACGAGCCATGGAGCGCTGGCCCTTCCGCCCGCTCCCGACTGCGGTGTAGATGGAACCCCCAAGGTCACTCGAAGGGATTCAGCCGCCACTCTATGTTGGATATGGCGACCGGCTCCGAGGAGACCCAGAGGACGATGCGCTGGCCGTCGGTGAAGTAGGGGTCGCCGGTGAGGTTGGCGCGTGGCGCGTCGATCGGGGCGGGGCCGACGCCCTCGACGTAGCCCGCTCTGGCGAGGGCTTGGGAGTAGGCGAGATCCTCGAGCAGGAACTCGCGGGTCTCGTCGACGTCCGGATCGATCTTGTGGGTCGTGAGGGTGCGGCGCGTGAAGCGGACCCCGATGTCGCGGCTGATCTGGCCGATCCAGACCGCCTCGCCCTGCCAGCGCAGGTCGGTCATCCATAGGCGCAGGTGGTTGCGCTCGTGGATGTTGTCGCGTGCCTTCTGGAAGGCCACGTCCTGCGGACGCCCGAAGACGTAGAGCGCGCTCACGGGCGAGTAGCGGTACTCGCCGCCGGTGAGGAAGGAGGCGGCCGTCTTCCATAGCGAAGCGCGGTGGATCGTCTCGGTCTCGTCCCAGCCGGCGCGCATGAAGGCGTAGTAGATCTCGTCGGGGTGGCCGATCACCACGATATTGAGGGGGTCGCCCTGATCCTCGCCCTTCTTGTCGGTGGTACAGCAGGGGAGCGACTCGAGGGTTGCCACGATTTCGGTGCCATGGTCGATCTCGACTGCGGCGGGGCTGGCGACGCGTGCCTCCCAATCGATCGCGTGGTGGTCGAGCTTGAGGCCGGGGACCGCGATGAAGAAGCTGAAGCGGTGTACCCCGGTCTCCTCGACGACATCCACGTTGAAGGACTTCGTGCCCTCGTCGAGGGGGGTGAACACGAAGCCTGCCCGCGCCTCGCCGGCGCCGATGACCAACGACATCCCGCGATCGAAGAAATAACGCGCCACGCTCTGGCCGGATTCGGCGTCGTCGGCGGCCTCGCCGAGGTAGGCGGTCTCGATTGGCGTGTAGTATTCGGGATCGAGGCCCACCGGCAGGAACGAGACCGGTGTGTCCAGTCCATTTTCGATCTGGAGCCACACCGGCTGGACGCCTTTGCGGTAGAGCCGGGAGGCGAAGAGCGCCTGTGTCTCACGGGCGCTCGGGACGGCGGCCGTCACGCGGATGCCCCCCGACTCCTGGGTGATCGCACGCTCGCGAAAGGGCACGTCGTCGATCGGCCGGGGCGAGAACGTCGTGCCACAGCCGCCCGTGACTGCGAGCAGCAGCGCGATGAGTGTCCCCGCTGCAATCGGTCGATATCTGCTCATGTCGCTCGGTCCTCAGCGCGCGGGCGGAAAGTCCCACTCCACGTATCGGGTGTCGGCCATCCCGACCGGTGGACCCGAGAGCCACAGCACCAGTCGGTAGCCGTCCGTGAAGTACGCAGGGCCCCAGACGCTGCGCTTCGGCTGGTCGATGGGTGCTGCGGATCCTCCCGCCACCCACGCATACTGACGTAGGCCCTGTCCGTACCAGAAGCTCTGTAGCAGGTAGTTTCTCGCGTCGTCGACGTCCGGATCGAGGCTCGAGAGCTGCAGGAAGTCCTTCACGTAGTGGGTGATCTGCGCGATCCAGACCGCGGTGCCTTCGACCTGCAGCGGCGTGAGCCAGAGCCGAAGCTCACTGCGGTCTCCGGCCTTGCTGCGAGGCATGCGGAAGACCGCATCGGGGGGGCGACCATCCCAATGCGCTTGTGCGGTCACTCGCCACGCCGGTGGCTTGCGGACGGTCTCCTGCCAACCGGCGCGAAGCAGCGCATGGAGGAGGTCGATCCCCGGAGCGATGAGCACCGCGTTGATCGGGAGTCCATCCTCGCCCGTTCTCTGTCCCGACGTGCAGCAGCCGAGCTCGAGCAGCTGCGCACGGAGGTCCTCTGCGCTGACATTTTTTAGCTGATTCGCAGCGTAGAGCGCATCGAAGTCCACGGCTGCGTGGTCCGGTTCGAAGCCCGGGACGTCGATGAAGAACGAGAAGCCGTACGCCGTGCCATCCACTGCGTAGAGGTCGACGTTGAAGCCCTTGGTGCCCTCGCGAACGTGCGTGAATACGAAGCCGGCCCGCATCTGGCCGGATGGCACCTGCCGCGGCATGGCGCTTGCGTGTAAGAAGCGCTCCATCCGCTCGCGGTCGGCCTTCGAGAAGCCGCCGCGATGGATATACGCCACTTCGAAGGGCGAGAAATACTGCCGATCCATGCCGGCCGGCGCGAAGCGCAGCGGGACCTGGCCGCGATTCGAGACTTCGATCCAGACCGGTTGAATTCCACGGTCGTAGAGCGCGGCAGAAAAGATCGCACGCGTCTCGTCGGGGCCTGGAACGCCAGCTCGCACGCGCACGAAGCCATCGCTCTGCACTCGCACACGCTCGAGCAGGGCGGTTCTCTCGAGTGGGACGGGATCGAAGGAGCGCGTCGCGCAGCCCGCCTCCACGAGCCCGACAAGCAGACACATCAAGGCGCACGCCGCCCGGGCGGGAAAATGTGGCAGTGAGGATGGTTCGACGCGCGCAACCATGAATGGGCCGAGGATAAGGCCGAGGCTGGTTGCGGGCCAGTTGGGATTCGTAGGCGCTGAGGATCGAGGGAAAGGCCCGGGGAGCTGTGCCCGGGGCGGGGGGATGAAGACCTGGCGCGAATGGCTCGCTTGGGCTTGCTTGGAGCCAGCTGGTGGTTGCGGCACGGGGAGGGTCGGCTCTGCAGGTGCGTTGTCTGCTGCGCTTTATTTCGCGCCAGGTCTTCATCCCCCCGCCCCAGCCAGGCTGTGCCGGATCGCTTCCCGGACCTCAAGTCTGGCAAGCCGATCGGAGTGCCGTCGAACGCAGCACCTCGACGGAGCAGTCGGGAGCGGGCGGAAGGGCCAGCGCGGAAGTAAAGCGCAGTAGGCCCCCGACCGAGAGTCCTCGACCCTCCAACGACTGATCACACCGTCAAAGCCAAGTCCTCGCATACGAGCCATGGAGCGCTGGCCCTTCCGCCCGCTCCCGACTGCGGTGTAGACGGCACCCCCAAGGTCACTCGATCAGCTTCAGCGCCCGTTCTCGGAGGATGAATTTCATGACCTTGCCGGATGCGTTGGTAGGCAATTCGTCGACGACTTCCACGTGCCGCGGAACCTTGTAGTTCGCCATATTGTCCCGGCTCCACGCGATGATGCGGCCGGGGGTGACCTCACTGGTATGCTCGGGATCCGGAACCACGAAGGCCATGCCCACCTCGCCCATGCGCTCGTCGGGCACGCCGATTACCGCCACCTGCGTGAACAGGCCGCTCGCATAGAGAATTTTCTCGATCTCGGCGGGGTAGCAGTTGAACCCGCCGATGATGAACATGTCCTTGATGCGATCGGTGATCTTCAGGTAGCCGCGCTCGTCCATCACCGCGATGTCGCCGGTGTGGAGCCATCCGTCGGGATCGATGGTCTTGCGCGTCTCTTCCTCGTCGTCGAAGTAGCCACGCATTAGGTTGTAGCCGCGTACCAGCACCTCGCCGGGTTCACCGCGCGGAACCTCCTGGCCATCTTCGTTCACGCAACGCACCTCGATGTCGGGGATCGCGCGGCCGGAGGTGGTGGCGATGGTCTCGGGGTCGTCGTCGTAGCGGCACATGCTGACGATCCCGCAGGTCTCCGTGAGGCCATAGCCCGTGATGATCGTCTCGAATCCGAGCTCGTCGCGCATGCGGTGGATCAGCTCGACGGGGGTCGGGGCCGCACCGGTGACGGCCAGCCTCAGGCACGACAGATCGTGCTTCCCGAGCTCCGGGTGGGCGAGGATCGACTGGTAGATGCTCGGCGGTCCGGGCAGCACGTTGATCCGGTCGCGGTGGATCCTGGCCAGCACCTCGGGTATGTCGAAAGTCAGCTGGGGCAGGGCGGTGGCGCCGCGCATCACGCACGAGAGCCAGCCGGCCTTGTAGCCAAAGGAGTGGAAGAAGGGGTTGATGATCAGGTAGCGGTCGCCTTCGCGCAGGCCGACGACCTCGGTCCAGGCCTCGAAGCCGCGGATGTTCTGGCCATGGCAGGTCATGGCGCCCTTTGGCTGGCCCGTCGTTCCCGAGGTGAAGATCAGGTCCGAGAGATCGCCCGGTCCGACGGCCTCGAGCCGCTCGCGTGCCTCGCCCTCGTCGATGTCGGAAGCTGCGCTGAGGAAGTCCGCCCAGGCGGTGGTGCCCCCCGGCGCGTCGCGGAACACGACGATCTGATCGAGCTCGGGCAGATCCTGTCCAGCCAGTGCGGCCGCGTAGTCGGTGCCCAGAAAGTCGCCCATGGTGCACACCAGCCGAGCGCCGCTCTTGCGCAGGATATAGGCGGCCTCGCCGCCCTTCATGCGCGTGTTGAGGGTGACCAGCACGCCGCCCGCGGATTGCAGTCCGATGGCGGCGATGACCCACTCATGGATGTTGGGGGCCCAGATGCCGACGCGATCCCCCGGTCGGAGGCCAGCCGCGATGAAGGCGCGCGAGGCCTCGAGGCTGCGCGATGCCAGCTCGTCGAAGCCGATGCGCAGGTCGGCCTCCTCGAGCGCCGAGGCCGAGCCGAAGTGCTCGGCGGCCGCCTGCACCAGTCGCGGGATCGTCTGCTCCACAGGCTTCGGGTCTCCGGCACGGGCGGCCCCTTCTTTGGGGACCGGTGCGGGTCGGGGGAGGCGGCGCGCAGGGCCCACTCGGCGGGTCGGCCTTGCATACGACACGGACCGTATCGTAATGTTCCGGGTGCATCCACAAGTCGGAGACGGGCTCGGGGTCTCTCCGGATCCCCTTCGCCCCGCGCCGGCCCACTCCGCGGCCAGGTGTGCCGCCACCCAGGATCCCGCCCCCATGAACACCCGCTTCAGCCAAGAGGACGAGGCCTTCCGTCGCGAGATTGCGGGGTGGCTGGCCGACAACCTGAGCGGCGAGTTCGCCGCCGTGAAGGGTCGCGGCGGCCCGGGTGACGAGCACGCGCTGGTGGACGAGCGAAAGGCCTGGGAGCGGCGGCTGGGCGAGGCCGGCTGGATCGGTGTCGGTCTACCGGGGGACGTCGGTGGCCGGGAGCTCTCCCTGACCCAGCAGGTGATCTTCTACGAAGAGTACGCGCGCGCAGACGGTCCTGGCCGCATGGGCCACATCGGCGAGGGGCTGCTGGCCCCTACGCTCGTCCACTTTGGGAGCGACGAGCAGAAGCAGCGCTTTCTGCCCGGTATCCTGAGTGGTGAGGACATCTGGTGTCAGGGCTACTCGGAGCCCGGTGCCGGCTCGGATCTGGCGAACGTGCAGACACGCGCCGAGCTGGACGGCGACGAGTGGGTCCTGAACGGGCAGAAGGTGTGGACATCGGGTGCGGCGTGGTCGGATTGGTGCTTCGCCGTCTGCCGATCGGATCCGGAAGCAACGCCCAAGCACGCCGGCATCTCGTACATTCTCTGCCCGATGGATCAGCCCGGCGTGGAGGTCCGCCCGATCGTGCAGATGACGGGTGATGCCGAGTTCAGCGAAGTCTTCTTCAATGATGCGCGCACGGCGCGGGGCAACGTGGTGGGAGAGGTGAACGGCGGCTGGAAGGTCGCGATGGGCACGCTCGCGTTCGAGCGGGGCGCCTCGACGCTCGGCCAGCAGATGAGCTTCCAGAACGAGCTCGACGAGATCATCGCCATCGCGAAGCAGAACGGGAAGTCCGAGGATCCGATCATTCGCCAGCGCATCGCCGACGCCTGGATCGGGCTGCGGATTCAGCGCTACAACGCGCTGCGCACGCTCTCGGGCGAGGACTCGGGGCGTGAGGGCATGATCACCAAGATCTACTGGGCCACCTGGCATCGCAATCTCGGCAAGCTGGCCATGGACGTGATCGGACCGGCCTCCGAGATCGCCGAGGACGCCCCCTACGCGCTCTCGCGCCTGCAGCGGATGTATCTCTTCGCGCGCTCGGACACCATCTACGCCGGATCGAATCAGATTCAGCGCAACATCATCAGCGAGCGGGCGCTCGGCATGCCGCGCGAGCCACGGCCCGCCTGAGCGCAAGCAGAGGAACGCGACGCCATGAGCAAGACGCCTCCCCCCTATCCGGAGGGCCACGATCTCCTCGCCGGCAAGACGGTGTTGATCACCGCCGCCGCCGGCGCGGGAATCGGATTTGCGGCGGCCAGACGCTGCGTCGAGGAGGGCGCGCGCGTCTTCATCAGCGATATCCACGAGCGGCGAACCGTAGAGGCCGCGGAAGCGTTGGCAAAGATCGCGGGCGTGCCGGTCCCGCACCAGCTCTGCAACGTCGCGGAGGATGCGGACGTGCGATCGTTGGTCGGGGCCGCCATCGAGTCGCTGGGTCACGTCGACGTGGTGATCAACAACGCGGGTCTCGGCGGCACCTGCAACGTCGTCGACATGCAGGACGAGGAGTGGCTGAAGGTCATCGACATCAC
Source organism: Deltaproteobacteria bacterium (assembly GCA_019310975.1). Lineage (GTDB taxonomy): Bacteria > Myxococcota_A > UBA9160 > UBA9160 > UBA4427 > JAFDDH01. The sequence goes on from JAFDDH010000097.1 coordinate 6,812, forward strand.
GCTCCACAGCGTCTTCCGCATGACGCGTGCGATTCTTCCGCATATGATCGAACGCGGAGCGGGCGCCATCGTCAACAACGCCTCCGTGCTGGGCTGGCGCGCGCAGAAGGGGCAGTCCCACTACGCGGCCGCCAAGGCCGGCGTGATGGCGTTGACGCGCTGCTCGGCGCTCGAGGTCGCCGAGCACGGCATCCGCATCAACGCGGTCTCGCCCTCCTTTGCCACGCATCCCTTTCTGGTCAAGACCACCCCCAAGGACGAGTTGGAGGCGCTCGAGGCGGCCGAGGCCTACGGTCGCGGCGCCGAGCCCTGGGAGGTCGCCAACGTGATGGTTTTTCTGGCCAGTGATTACTCGTCGTATATGACGGGCGAGGCGGTCTCCGTCTCCAGTCAACGTGGCTAGCCCGGTCGTGGGTTAGTGGGAGCGATTGCGATGTTTGGATTCCGGGACGCCGCCTCCTATCGCGACCAGCTGCAGGTCGCCGACCCCGAGATCTTCGATGCCATTGTGGGCGAGGAGGATCGCGAGCGCCGTGGGATCGAGCTGATTCCATCAGAGAATTACACCTACCCCGAGGTGCTCTCGGCGCTCGGCAGCGTACTCACGAACAAATACGCCGAGGGCTATCCGGGGCGCCGCTATTACGGCGGGCAGAAGTTCACGAACCGCGTCGAGAACCTGGCACGCGACCGGGCGACTTCGCTCTTTCGCTGCGACCACGCCAACGTGCAGCCGCTCTCCGGCTCGCCGATGAACCAGGCCGTCTACCTGGCTTTCATGAAGCCCGGCGACACCATCCTGGGCATGGATCTCTCCCACGGTGGCCACCTGACGCACGGCTCGCCCGTCTCCCATATGGGTCAGCTCTTCGACTTCGTGCGCTACAAGACGCAGCCCGAGCATGCGGGCGCCATCGACTTCGATGCGCTGCACCGACTGGCACGTGAGCATCGGCCGAAGATCGTGCTCTGCGGCTACACGAGCTACCCGCGCGACTACGACTATGCGGAGTTCAAGAGCGTCGCAGACGAGGTGGGTGCGCTCACGATGGCCGACATCTCCCACATCGGCGGCCTGGTGGCGGCCGGCGTGATGGCCAATCCCTTCGACGCGGGCTTCGACCTGGTCACGACGACCACCCACAAGTCGCTGCGCGGGCCTCGGGCCGGAATGGTCCTCTGCCGAGCCGAGCTCGCGGCGGCCGTGGACCGCTCGGTCTTTCCCGGCCTGCAGGGCGGACCGCATATGAACACCATCGCCGCTGTGGCGATCACGCTGAAGAAGGCCGCGGAGCCGGATTTCCGTCGCTATGCCGAGGACGTCCTCCGCAATGCCAAGGCGCTCGCAGCGGGGTTGCTGGAAGGGGGCGGGTCGCTGATCACGGGTGGCACGGACAACCACATGCTGGTGCTCGACAGCGTTGCGACCTGCGGGATCGACGGTCGCTTGGCCGAACGCACGCTGGACCAGGTCGGCATCACGACCAACAAGCAGGTGATTCCCGACGATCCGAACCCGCCGCTTCGCCCGAGCGGCATCCGCCTCGGTTCGCCCGCAGCCACGACGCGCGGGATGGGTCCCGACGAGATGCGGCGGATCGCGACGTGGATCCTGGAGGCGCTCGCGGCGCGCGAGGACGACGCCCGGATGGACGCGATCAGGGCCGAAGTGGAGGGGCTCTGCGAGGGCTTTCCAGTGCCGGCCATCTGACTCGATTCGGAGCGGAGGGCTAGGCTCTCCTGCCAAGGTGGACCCAGAGGAGGGCGGTCGATGGTGCTCGACGGCAAGGTGGTGGCAGTGGTCGGTGTGGGGGACGGCCTCGGCCAGGAGGTCGCGCGTCTTGCGCTACGAGACGGCGCGAACGTGGCGTTGGCGGCGCGCAGCGCGGAGAAGCTCCAGGGCATTGCCAAAGAGCTGGATCCAGAAGGCAAGAAGACCCTCGCCTGCCCCACGGACATCCTGGACGCGGCAAGCTGTGACGCGTTGATGCAGGCAATCGTGGACCGCTTCGGCGGCCTCGACGCGGTCGTGAACGTGGCCGCGCTCGACACGCTTTTCGGCAGCTTGGAGAGCACCTCCGACGAGGACTGGATGCGAGCTCTGGAGACCAACGTCGTCGGCACGCTTCACGTGGTGCGCTCGGCCGTACCGCACCTGCGCGAGCGTGGCGGCGGCTCGGTGGTGCTGGTGGGATCGCGCTCGCAATGGTTCCCCCCCACGAACCCACAGATCGCCTACGCGTCGTCGAAGGGTGCGCTGCTCTCGGCCATGTACCACCTGGTGCACGAGCTCGGCCCGGACAAGATCCGCGTCAACATGGTGGTGCCGACCTGGATGTGGGGGCCGCCGGTCGAGATGTACGTCAAATGGCAGGCGGGTGAGCGCAAGCTCGACGAGCAGCAGATCATCGACGAGATCACCGCGGGCATGCCCTTGGGCAACGAAATCCCAGCGGACGAGGACGTCGCCGAGGCGATCGTATTCTTCTGCTCGGACCGCTCGCGCATGATCACGGGCGAGACGCTGCAGGTCCACGCCGGTGAGCTGCTGCGCTGACCGCGGGCGCACCCCGTCTTGGGTCGGGTTCCTGGCCTCGGACGCTAGAAGAACTGCATGCCCAGGCCGGCGGTGATGAAGTCGGTGTCATCGATATGACCGACTTGCAAGTGGTAGTTCGCCTGTAGGGTGAAGGCGACGGTCTCGGTCGCGTACATCTCCATGCCCGCGCTGAAGACCATCGAAAATCCGGGCGTCACGTTGGGGGTCGGCACGACCCGGAAGCCACCACCCGGGTCGAGCAGGAAGCCGAAATCTTCGTTGCTTCGAATCTGTAGGAAGCCCAAGCCGGCGCCGACGAAGGGCTGGAAGCGGGCCTTCGTGAAGTAGACGCGCTGACTCACGTACATCCCCCAGGCGAGGAAGTTGCCGCTCAACACGCCGATGGGTGGCAGGAATTGCAGGTCGCCGCCGAAGGTGTGTACGTAGAGGCCACTCAGCTCGGTGGCGGTCCAGCGATTGTGCCGGTGCCCCATGCGCGCCTGGAAGCCGCCGCTGATCAGATAGCGGTCCTGGCCACCCACGATCTCCGTGTTCTCGATGGCTGCCAAGCCCTCCATGCCGAAGTAGAAGCCGCCGCGCGCGTAGTTGGCCTGGACGAGCCGGTGCTCGACCTGCTCCTCGGTCTCCTGGCCGACCGCCCGGGTCGGCGTCCCACCCAGCGACAGCAACGCCATCATCGCGATGATTCCCACGCGACGGAACATGTTTCTCCCCCCTCGAGGGTTCATCCTATCCGATCCTTCGGCACTGGCCTGGTGGTCCCAACGTAGGCGATCTGAAGGGAAGGTCCCCAAAACTTCCGCGTCCGCGGGGCGTGATGACGCCGCGCCGGAATCGAATCGGCTGATCGGGAACGAACACCCTTCGCTTGATGCAAATCATGTGGGCGATTTCGCCCACGCAGGACTGGTAGCGGATCGCTGCGCCGAGCTGGGCCGCATAGACGCCGGTCACTTCTCGCCCTGGGGCATCACTCCGGGTAGTAGCGGCTGATCGTGTCGATCACACAGCCGGGTCTCTCGCTGCCGTCGATCTCGACCGTGACACGAATCGTAGCCTGGACGCCGCCGTCCTTGGTCTGATTGACGTCGATCAGCTCCGCGCCCCCGCGAATCCGCGAGCCCACGGGCACGGGAGCCGGGAAGCGCAGCTTGTCGGCCCCGTAGTTGACGCCCATCGAGATGCCCTGAACATCTACGATCTGCGGCAGGAACAGATTGACGAGCGACTGGGTCAGATAGCCGTGGGCGATGCACCGACCGAAGGGCCCGTCCTTGGCCTTCTCCGGGTCGACGTGGATCCATTGATGGTCGCCAGTCGCGTCCGCGAATTGGTCGATGCGCTCCTGGCCGATCTCGAGCCACTCGCTGTAGCCGAGGTGCTGGCCGACGGCGGCCTCGAGGTCGCCAGGGGTCTTGAAGACGGTCGCCATGCTGAGCCTCGCTCCTATTCGGATGTGTTCTTCGCGGCGGCCAGAAAGGCCGGCTTCTCTCCGCCACCATGCATGAGAATGTTCGCGCCACTCACGTAGCTCGAGAGCGACGACGCCAGGTAGAGGCAGGTGTCGCCGACGTCCTCGGGCTCGCCCATGCGCCCGAGCGGCACCGTGGCGCCAACCGCGGCGATGCCGGCCTCGTCACCGTAGTGGAGATGCGCCCGCTCGGTACGGATCATGCCCGCGGTCACGGCATTCACGCGTACCTTGGGCGCCCACTCGACGGCCAGCGTCATCGTCAGCGAAAGCAGCCCGGCCTTGGCGGCTCCGTACGCGGCGGTGCCGGGCGAGGGCCTGATGGCGCTCACGCTGGCGATGTTGATGATCGTCCCGCCCTCGTCCTGCTCCTGCATCACGGCGTTCGCCATTTGAGCGAAGTTCAGCGGAGCAATCAGGTTGAGGCGGATGATGGATTCTGAGAACCTTGGCGAGACGCTGGCTGCGTCCGCCTCGGGCGCGCCGCCGGCGTTGTTGACGAGCACGTCCAAGCGACCCAGACGCTGCTTCGTGAAGGCGACCACCTGCTCGATCTGCTCGACGTCGCGCACGTCGGCCGCTGTGAAGAGCGCCTTGCGCCCGCCGGCCTGAACCGGCTCCTCGGGCTCGCCGCGGCCGCAGATCACCACGTCGGCCCCCGCCTCGAGGAAGCGGCGCGTGATGCCGCGGCCAACCCCTTTGCCGCCGCCGGTCACGATGACCGCCCTGCCGCTCATGTCGAGCCGATCACTCACTGGCCTGAACCCATTGGGATTGCACCTCTGCCCACGCTCAGAGTCCGATCTCTTGCGCGACGAGCTCGCGGTGGTAGGCGGGCTCGCCCAGGAAGCTCTCGCTGGACTTGGCGCGCTTGAGGTGGAGATGACAGTCGTACTCCCAGGTGAAGCCGACGCCGCCGTGAATCTGAATCGCATCCGCCGCGCAACGGAAGTAGGCGTCCGAGCAGTAGGCCTTGGCGAGCGACGCGCAGGCGGCCAGCTCGTCGCTGCGCTCGGCGGCCACGCAGCCGGCGTAGTAGGCGGCCGAGCGCGCCGATTCCACCTCGACCATCATGTCGGCGCATTTGTGCTTGATGGCCTGGAAGGAGCCGATCGGCCGGCCGAATTGCTCGCGCTCGCACGCATAGGCGACGGAGCTGTCGAGGCATCTCTGAGCGCCGCCGACCTGCTCGGCGGCCAGTGCCACACAGGCCAGCTGCAGCGTGCGGGAGAGCGCGGGCCAGGCGCCGCCCTCCTCACCCATGAGCGCCGCGGCCGGCACGCGCGCCGATGAGAAGGTCAGCTCGGCGAGGCGACGCGTTTGATCCATCGTGGGAAGCGGCCGCCGTGCGAGGCCCGCGTGTCCGCCCGGCAGGGCGAAGAGGCTCACTCCATCGCCGCCCGTCGAGCCTTCGGCGCGGGCCGCGACGATCACCAGATCCGCTGAGTGCCCGTCCAGCACGAAGGAGTGGATGCCGTCGAGCACGTAATCGTCGCCGTCTCGGCGGGCCCTCACCCCAATCGCGTCTGCGTCCGCGCGACCGCTCTGGCCCGCGAAGGCGAGGGTGGCGCGCGTCGCGCCGCCGGCGATGCCCGGCAGGTGTTCCTGCTGCTGTGCTTCGGTGCCGGCCTCGATCAGCGCGTTGGCGCCGAGCGCAATGCTGGAGAAGAAGGGAGCGCAGACCAGCACTTCGCCCATGATCTCCATCAGCGCGACGAGCTCCACGTATCCGAGGCCGAGCCCGCCGTAGCTCTCCGGGATGTGGACGGACGTCCAGCCGAGCTCCGCACCGATCTGCTGCCAGAGCGCTGCGTCGAAGCCGAGCTCGCTCTCCATCGCCTTGCGGACCTGCTCGGAGCCGCAGTGCTCCTCGAGGAACGCGCGCGCAATGGAGCGAAGCTCCTCCTGCTCATCGTTGAACTGGAAGTCCATGCTTGGATCTCTCTATCGCCTTCGCTCAGGTTCCGAAGACCTTCTGCGGTACCGGCGACTTCTCGATCACCTCGTGGACGGCAGCCCCGACCTCGTCGGGCTCCCAGCGCGCGCCCTTGTCGACGGTCGGGCCGTCCCGCCAGCCATCGGAGGTGCCGATGAGGCCGCCCTTCACCTCGAAGACGCGTCCGGTGACGTCGCGTGACTCCTTGCTTCCGAGCCAGGTCACCAGCGGCGAGACATTGGCCGGATCATTCGCGTCGAATGCGCCGTCCTCGGGCGCGGCCATGTCGGTAAAGATGGCCTCGGTCATGCGCGTGCGTGCCGCCGGCGCGATGGCGTTGGCGGTGACACCGTAGCGGCCCAGCTCGGCTGCCTGGACGAGCGTGAGCGAGGCGATCCCGCCCTTGGCGGCCGAGTACACGCTCTGCCCCACGGCGCCCTGCAGGCCCGCACCCGAGCTCGTGTTGATGATCCGGGCATCCACGGGCTGGCCGGCCTTGCTCTGGTTGCGCCAGTACTCGGCGGCGTGGCGCGAAGTGCAGAAGTGGCCCTTCAGGTGGACGCGCATGACGGCGTCGAATTCATCCTCCTCGGCGCTCACGAACATGCGGTCGCGCAGGAAGCCCGCGTTGTTCACCACCACGTCCAATCCGCCGAAAGTTTCGATGGTCTCGGCCACCAACGCCTTCGTCTGCTCCCAATCCGCCACGTCGGCACGATTCGCAAGAGCCTCACCGCCGATCGCGCGGATCTCTTCGACCACTTCGTCGGCCGGGCCGGAGGAGCTGCCCTGACCGTCGGCTTCGCCGCCGAGGTCATTGACGACGACCCGGGCCCCCTGGCGGGCAAACTCCAACGCGTGGGCGCGGCCGATACCGCGTCCGGCGCCGGTCACGATGACAATGCGTCCTTCACAGATTTTGCTCATGGCTCTCTTCTCGATTCTCTTGCGTTTGCTCGCGCGCGGCGAGGAGGAGTGGCTAGAGCCGCTCCAGGATCGTGACGTTCGCCTGGCCGCCGCCCTCGCACATGGTCTGCAGGCCGTAGCGACCGCCTGTGCGCTCGAGCTCACTCAGCAGGGTCGTCATCAAGCGGCAACCGGTGGCGCCGAGGGGATGCCCGAGCGCGATGGCGCCGCCGTTCACGTTCACCTTCGCAAGATCGAAGCCGGTCTCCTTCTGCCACGCGAGCACTACGGATGCGAAGGCCTCGTTGATCTCTACGAGATCGATGTCGTCCTGGCACAGCCCGGTCTTTTCGAACGCGTAGGCGGTGGCCGGAATCGGTGCCGTCAGCATCCAGACGGGGTCGGCGCCGCGCACGGAGAGGTGATGGATCCGAGCGCGGGGTGTCAGCCCATGCTGCTTCAGGCCGTCTTCCGAGACGACGAGCATGGACGCCGAGGCATCGGCGATCTGGCTCGATACGGCCGCCGTGAGCCGACCGCCTTCGATCAGCGTCTTGAGCGTGGCCATCTTGGCCAGGCTGCTCTCGCGCGGTGTCTCATCGTCCTTGAACTCACCGACCGGGACGATCTCTGCCTCGAAACGTCCAGTCGCAATCGCCTTCAAAGCGCGCTCGTTGCTCTCGAGCGCGAAGGCCTCCATGTCCTCACGGCTGATGTCCCACTTCTCCGCGATCATCTCGGCCGAGCGAAATTGGCTCACCTCCTGATCGCCGTAGCGCAGGTTCCAGCCCTTCGATCCCGCGAAAGGCGTCTCGAACCCATAGGCCTGGCCGGCCAGCATGGCGGACGAGATCGGAATCTGGTTCATATTCTGCACGCCGCCGGCGACCACCACGTCGCTGGTGCCGCTCATCACCGCCTGGGCGGCGAAGTGGACGGCCTGCTGGGA
>JAFDDH010000278.1 GCA_019310975.1 Deltaproteobacteria bacterium
CCTGCCATGGCTGCAATCGGCACACTCGCCCTCTTCGCCAATGCCTTCTGCTTCTCCCTCCTCTGGCGGCACCGAACAGACGACATCAACCTTCGGTCCACATGGCTGTGCTCTCGTAACGACCTGATTGCCAACGGAGCGGTTCTCGTAGCAGCCCTTCTGGTTACATGGTCAGGATCGCTTTGGCCCGACCTCATCGTTGGTGCAGGCATCGCGACCCTCTTCCTGCGGACAGCCGCCTCGGTGCTTCGAGAGTCGCTAGCCGAGCTTGGCCGATTGCGGAGCCATGCAATGGAGAGCGCCGCCTGATCAGCCTGCCGCTGAAATCACACGACAACGAGGGCCTCTACAACTAGATGCCCTCTTCGGTGAGTAATCCCGCGACGACTGGTCGCGGTAGAAGGGCCTCCTCATGGCCTTCCAGCTGCTGGCCATGGCCGAGCGCCGGCGGCGGCCAAACAGTGCCCGGCAGCTTGTCCCGCTGGTCTCCTTCAACTGAGTCACTGGGCGTGGCAGGGCGCCACGCCTTTGGACTGATCGGGGCTCGGAGATCGGACCGCACCGCTCTCCCGGCCTGCACAAACTCGAATCGACTATCGACGAGCTGGCACGCGGCGTGCATCTACTTTGCGCGGCCGGTGTTCTGCAATCAGAGGCCGTTCAGGAGGATCCACGATGCGTTCAGGGACCGTTCCCATCTTGCTCTTGGTTCTCGGTGTGTTCCCGCTCGGCCTGGCCAGCAATCCAGGGAACGCTGCGACGACCATCGACTTCGATCAGTTCGAAGAGCCGGGCTCAGGCTTCGTCATTCATCCCGATCCGCTGGACATCGGGGAGTATCGCTTCACGTCCGTCGACTTCAGCTCCACCCCCTTGCTGACTACCTTCCAGCAGGGCAGTGCCTTCTACAACGGTTCCGCCGCACTCTCCTCCGGCAACGGTTCTGACATCATCTTGACGCGAGCCGACGGCGGCGCCTTCGATGCTCTCTCTCTCGACTTGGACTCGTGGCAAGGCGAACACACGATCGAACTCACCGGAGAGCTGTCTGGCGGTGGCACTGTGCAGCAGATCTTCACCACCGATCTGGTGGCGGGTGGGCAGACCCTGGCTCTTTCGGGATTCACGAGCATCACTTCCTTGCGGTTCGATGCGGAGGGCGCCGTCCCCTTCTCGGGGACTTTCGGACAGATTGACAACCTGTTGCTCGTTGCGCGCGAGCCCGTGAACGGCTTTCCGAAGTGGGAGGAGCGCGTGATGCTTCAGTGGCACAATCGAGCGCGTTCCGATCCGCAACTCGAGCTGGCGAGCTGCAGCCCGGGCGACTGTCCGGACGCGTATTGCTATGCGCCGGTCGAGCCACTCCAGTGGACGCATTCGCTGAACCGGGCCGCACGCTTCCACTCGGACCAGCTCGAGCTCGCGGGATGCAGTCCGCTGCTGCGGGACGACTCGCCCTGCACCCTCGTCTCGAACATCGACTCGCTGTACCCCGACTCCTGTGACGGGAGTGCGTCCTGCGCGTGCGAAGAAGGGTCCTTCGTGTGTGGGGCTTCGGGGACCAGCTGGAGTCAGCGCCTCGCGCTCTTCGGCGTCAGCCTAATGGGGCCCGGCGAGAACGTGGCCTGGGCCTTTGACCCGGACCCGGACCTCGTCTACCGCCTCTGGATGTTCGAGTCAGCGCCGGGGGCATCGTGCGGCGGTGGTGTCGGGAACGGCCACCGACGCATCATCCTCAGCAGCAGCTTCAGCTCTGTTGGAGCCGGGGCTTCCGGGGTGTTCTGGACGGTCAACTTCAGCGCGGACGCAACGCCGCCACGGCGGATCCCATCGGGCGCCCATTACCCCCGACAGGACAGCTCCGTCGAGCTCTGGGCCAATTGGTTCGACGCGGCCGGCCCGCGCGACGCCGTCGCCAATGTCGGCGGCAGCTGTACCCCCATGACGCTCGAACGCGGGACGGCGCAGAACGGTGCGTGGAGCGCGACCGCCAACGGAGTCGGCTCGGGCTGTCACCGCTACGTCTTCGAGTTCCGAGACAGTACCGGAGACGTCTTGAGCTATCCCACAACGGGGTCGTTCGGGATTGGTCCTGCCGGCAGCTGCGCGGATTGGGACGCGACACGTCCCGCCCCTTGCCTCACCACTCCTGCTGTCCCCTCGATCCACCCGCTCGCGCTCTACACGCTGGTGCCGGGCGTGTTGATCGGGTTGGCGGCGATGCGACTGCGAAGCTGAACGCACCCTTCCGGAGCTTCCCAAACCGGGTGTCGCAGGTTCGAGTCCAGCAGGTGGCTCCAAGGGCGTCGATCCTGGATGCACCGCACCCCGATGGGCGCGCTGCCGGAGCCAGGAGGCCGACCCGATCGATGCGGACGCTGTGGAGAGGCGCTGGCCGAGGTCTTCTGTCACGTGGCCGGACCTGAGGCGCGAGGAGCGCAATGAGCTGATGCGCGGCCTCCAGCTCGAGGTGGGGCTTGAGAAGCTGGGGGGCACGAGGTCGGCGACGCCCGCTGTTAGGTGGGTGCGCCTGGCAAGCCTCGGCGGATTGCGCGCGGATCTATCTCTGTGCAAGTAGATGGAGCGCTTGAACGTGGAGTGAGGATCACGGCCGTTTCACCCACGGCTATCATGCCTCGGGCCACCTGTGGCGATGGGCGGCACATTGGAGCGGCCGTGAGCGAATCTCGCTCCTTTCTCCACTACCCTTACCCTACCCTCTAGTCCGTACGACTCCGCTCCGACCCTTCACCCCCATTTCGGAGGCAAGACCCGCATGGAGAAGCTCGTCTATCTCATCCACCAGGACGCGGCCGCACCCGGCTCCGACCTCCGCCGTGCGCTCATCGACAAGGCCACTCCGACGCTGCGCGAGGCCGGCGCCAGCCAGATCGCGGTCAACGTCCACGATGAGCACGTCAGCCAGGGCGCGGGCGTGACGATCAGTCGCAGTGAACCACCGATCCGCGCGATGGTCTCTTTCTGGCTGCAGAATGTCGACGACCGCGCCCCCTGCGAGGCGGCACTCGCCCAGCACTCGGCCGCGCTGCATGGCTACCTGACCGTCGAGTCGCGGCCGGTCGTCCACTCGCCGCCGCTCGGTGAGCGCGCGCCCGGTGCGAATCTCGTCACCCCGATCAACAAGAAGGCGGATATCTCCTACGAGCAATTCATCGGTCTCTGGACCCACGAGCACAAGCGGGTGGCCTGCGAGACGCAGTCGACCTTCGCGTACGTGCGCAATGCGGTCGTCCGCCCGCTGACCGCCGCCGCTCCGCAGCGCGACGGCATCGTCGAAGAGAGCTTCCCCATCGAGGCGCTCAGCGATCCGCATGTGTGGTACGACTGCGACGACGACGACGAGTACAAACGCCGCCTGAAGCGAATGATGGATAGCGTGAACGCCTTCCTCGATCTCGGTGTGCTCGAGTCGATTCCGATGTCCGAGTACTGGCTGGGGTAGAGCCGAGCTCTGGGTTCAGCGTGGCTTCGCACGTTCACATGTGATCGATGTGGTCCGGAGACCCAGACGAAGTAGCCCGGGCTCGGTCAGCGGCCGTGCTCGGAGTGCGAATCGCCACCCCGAGCGGGCGGTGCGGCGCTCCTGCCGAGTGCCCGCCACATCTCCGAGGCCAGCCACTCGGCCTCGCGCTTGTCACGCATCATATCCCCCGCCACGCCTCGCTTCTCACCGCGCTCGCCGAGGATGCGGATATCGTAGAAGGGCTTCGAGTTGGCCTGGCCGTTCACGTCGGCCACGATCGTGTGAATCAGCCCGGCGGGAACCAGGCGCTTGCGCGCCGCGAGGAGCGTACGCGTCCTGATCTCGAGTCCGGACGGCCCCGCGATGACCCGCGTCAGCCGGAACCAATAGCGACACACTCCCCAGAGGATGATCACTTCGAAGAAGCCGAAGAAGACGGCCATGATTCGAGCACCGCCATCCGAGGTGGCCAGAAACCACACGATGGCGGTCCAGATCGCCGCGAAGGCCGTGAGGCCCAGCGCGGCGAACAGATTCCGGGCGGGTGGAAAATAGAATTCCGTCGCGCCCTGCTTGGTGCGTTGGATGCGAATTCGCGACTCATCGCTGAACGAGCCCGCCTCGCTCGTGGAGAACGAGCGCGCCGGCATCGGTCGCACATCACTGGCCGCATCGGCATCCGTCACATCGGGTGAGCTCTCGGGTGTGCGGTAGACCGGAACCTCGAAGCAAGCGAGATAGTCGATCCCCGACAGCTCGGCGGCGAGCTCCAGCCTCCACTCCACCCAGCTCTGGCCCTCCTTCTCACTGCTGGAATCGAGTCGGTAGGGGATCGTAAATTCGATCGGAACCTCCGTCCCCAATCTGCCAGCGTGGAATTGTGTGAAGCCGATCTGGCGCGTCTCCTCCCAGCGAACATCCTCGTGTCGGGACCTGTTCTTTCCGCTTCCGGAAATCCGCACCGCCACGCAGACCAGCCGCGCCTCGAAGCCGGCCTCTGGACGCACATCCGTGCCGAGCGAAACGCGGCCGGCAAGACGTCCGCCGATCACACCGGGCAGGCTGGCCAGCTCGAAGACGGAGCGCCCAAAGCGCTTCCAGCGCCAAGTCGTCCGCACCGCCCAGACCAGCAACGCGAGCCCGACCGCCGGAAAGAGCGCACCAATCAGCGCCTCCTTGTTGCCGCTGGCGACCTCCTCGGGAAGTACCCAGAGCAGGGGCGCAGAGACCGCATTCCAGAACAGGGCGAACACCCACACGCCGATGGCGGCCCTGCCTCCCTGAGAGGAAATCCGACCCGTCGCCCACTCCGGTCGCCACAGCCAGGGGCTCTCCGGATGCATCCGCTTGCTCTCGTACTCCGCCAGCTGGGTGCGGCGGACCCACGGCAACGCAGCCCAGATCCCGAAGCCGACCCCCCCGAAGACAAGAGCCATCAGGCTCGAGACCCACGCCTGCTGGGTGCCCGCCTGATGGATCCACGAGTCGAACGCCTTCGTGGCCAGAAAGACACCTGCCGCGGCAAAGGGCAAGGCGAATAGCGCCATCGGCAGCCCGCCGGTCTCTCGACGCCGAGTAGCACGAACAGAAGCACGAACAGAAGCGCGAACAGAAGCACGAGCAGATGCGCGAACCGAAAAGCTCATGCCGAACGCATCGGCAGACCCGATCGTGTAGATGAGCGACGGTCTGCAGCAAGATTGCCGCCTGCGCGTCTACCGGTCGGGCGGCTGACCACTCCAGCGCGTACCCAACCGGCAACGTGGTAGGCTCCGCTGCAGTGCAGCCCAGCAAGCCCCGCGATCGCGTACTCAGCGAGCTCGCAGCGCCCCACCTGGCGCGCTGGGCCAATCTCTGGGGCGTGCCGGGCCTAGAGCGCTCACTGCGCTTGCAGTCGAGCACGCGCATGCGCACCTCGCTGGGCCGCTGCATGCCGGCACGCAGGGAGATCCGGATCGCCGACTATCTGCTCGACGGACCGCACGGCCTGCTGCTGGAGGTCGTCTGCCACGAGGCCGCTCACGCCGCCGTCCATGCCCTTCACGAGCCGGAAGTGCGGCCCCACGGTCGCGAGTGGCGCGCACTGATGCGGGCGGCCGGCTACGAGGGAAGGGCTCGCTTCCCCGAGGCGCGGCTCTCCGTCCTGCCCACTCGGGCCCAGAAGGGGCGCATCCTGTGGGAGCACCGCTGCCCGATCTGCCAGCGCAGCCGGCGGGCGGGAAGACCGATGCGCGCGTGGCGCTGCGTGCCGTGTCGCGCGGAGGGCCTCACCGGCCGCATCGTCATCACGCGCCGTGCGGCCACGACGGGACCCGGGGCTTGAAGCCGCGCATCGCGCGTGAAGTCGTAGCGAGCGTCGCGCCGGCGGATAGGAGTCCGGCGCAGATCGCGCGCGAGTTCCGCGCACAGCTGGATGCCGGCGCAGAGCTCCTGCCCGCCGGCACAGCCCGGCGCCGGCCGCGGCAGCTCCTCGAGCAGGGGTACACGCCCAAACACAAGCTCCAGCTCTTCGACGCCACCTACTACCTGACGAATGTTCGCCAGAACGAGGACATCCGCTTCTTCGTCGCCTACGTGCAGCTCGGCGCGGGCACGGCACGCGGGCAGCAGATCTTCCCGCGCATCTTCTACAAGGACATCTCGCTCACCTGGCGCTCGGCCTCACACTACATCCGGTCGAACTCGGAGAATTGGATCGGCAAGGGCGACACGCGCATCATCTACGAGGGGGACCACGAGCTGGTCACGTCGGACGAGGGGACGACCGACCTGCCGCTGGAGATTCAATCGGCACTGGAGACGATCTGCCGCTGGGCCACACGCATCCGATACGACGAGAAGGCCGTAGCCCTGATCCTGCGCCGGGCGCCCGACCACCGCATCGAGCCCTACGCGGACTTCACGGGCCCGCGCCGACGGGCTGCCAGTGACCCCCGCAATCTCGTATATCGCGGCCAAGCCTTCGCCCGCTTCAAGCGGCCGGGCGATCCGACTTCGCTCGAATTCGCGAAGGGCTACGAACCGGACTTCGACGCGGGCGTGGTCGAGAGATCGTCCTCGCGCAGCCGGATCTACGGGGGCGCGCTGCGCCGCTACCGCATCGTCTCGAAGAATCGCGAGGTGCAGTACTACTTCGTGGCGGGACCCAAGCAGGTCTGGATCGCCTCACTGCAGGCGACGACGACGGAGATCATGAGCTTCGGGCTGCGCACCGTGGATGCCGTGGTCGACGACGACCTGCTCGTGCCCGCCTACGAGTACCACTTCCTCGACGAAGACGAGGATCCGCCCGTATGGGTGACCCAGATCCCGGAGGGCTACGCGGGCCAGGTCAGCCCCCACGACCCCTACCGCGTCGATGCCTCGCCCTGGCTGGACAAGATGCCGGTGATACGCGATTTCAGGCGCAAAGTGCTCGGCCGGCTTGGCTAGCCCGGGCTAGGAGCCGCCGCCACGCGTGAATGTATATCGGAGCCCGAATGTGATGTTGTGGGACGAGAGCTCGGTCAGCAGCGAAAGGACCTGCGGGCCGGGAACCAAGATCCTGAACTCCTGCGTGCCGGCGGTGCCGAGGTAGCGATAGTTCGCGGTGGCGGCGAACCGATCCGAGAACTCCCAGGCGAGCCCGCCCACGACCTCCCAGGCGAAGGAGGTCGCGTCGTCGTCGATCTGAAAGATCAGCGCGTTGGCGGGCGAGACAGTCGTGTAGAGCAATCCCACACCGACACCCACGAAGGGGACGAACGGGCTCTCGCCGATTCGGATGTCGTAGAGCAGATCGAACATCGGCGTGACGCTGATCGCCTCGCCGGTATTCGGCTCGATGTAGCCGAGGACCCGGAGCATCTCGAAGTCATTGCCCTGCACCTGAATGTTGAACTCGGTGCGTACTCCAGAGTCGAATCCGTAGCCGACGGCCACGCCGCCCGTGGCGCCGACTCCGAATTCCTGAATGGCGGGAAGACGTAGCGGGCCGGGGACGAGCACCTGCGAGCTCGCCGTCGACAGGATCGCCACACCGACGCGCCCCTCCGCGTAGAACTGGGCGGACGCCAATGACGTCACAACGGACATCCCAACGAAAGCCGCACACACGAGTGCCATGATTCGAAGCATCGCTTCCCCCCCTCCATCTCACGATCGCGCGATCGAGCCCGGTTGGCCAGCTGGGATCGGTCCCGGCCCCTCCGCCGACCAGAATGCTCGGTGATCACCTGAGAAACAGCGTTATATCTGTACCTTCTCCTTCATCTCAGCCGCATCCCAGCCCAATCGCTCCACGATTTCGCCATAATCTCGTCGCTTCCTTCAGCCTGGAGATTCCCACTGGACTGGGTCCTGAACCTCCCGGTTCCGATCGTGATCGGTGCCGTGCTCGCGCTCTATATGGCGTGGGCAATCGGCGCCAACGACGTCGCCAACGCAATGGGGACGAGCGTCGGCTCGGGCGCGCTCTCGATTCGAAACGCCATCGTGGTCGCGGCGCTGCTCGAGTTCCTCGGCGCCTACCTGGCCGGCAGCCACGTCACCGACACGGTCCGCAAGGGCATGCTCGACATGGACATCGTGGCCGCCCGGCCCGATCTGCTGCTTTACGGAATGCTCGGTGCGTTGGCGAGCGCGGCCACATTGCTACTGGCCGCCACGCGCTGGGGCCTGCCCGTCTCCACCACGCACGCCATCGTCGGCTCCATCGTGGGCTTCGGGACGGTGGGATTCGGCGTGGATGCAGTGGCGTGGGGAAAGGTCGGGCAGATCGTGCTCTCGTGGGTGACATCACCCTTCATCGGTGGCGCACTGGCGTTCATGATCTTCATGCTCACGCGCCGACTGATCCTCGACCACGACCAACCCGACCGGCAGCTGCTGCGTGTCGGCCCCTTCTTCTTCTTCTTCGTCTTCTTCATCATCGGTCTGGTCACACTCTTCAAGGGCCTGAAGAATCTGAACCTCGATCTCGCATTCGGCGAGGCGCTGCTCGGCGCAGCGCTGCTGGGCGGCGTGGGCGCAGTGCTCGGACGCATGCTGCTGATGCGCGTCAACCGGACGGCGCCAGACGCTGAGAGGGGGGGCCGGTTCTCGCACGTCGAGCGGGTCTTCGTCGTGCTGCAGGTGCTGACGGCGTGTGCGGTGGCGTTCGCGCACGGCTCGAACGACGTCGCCAACGCGATCGGGCCCTTCGCCGCAGTGGTGCAGATCGGCCAGGGGCTGCCCGTGGCCGGCAAGGCGGCGGTGGCGCCGTGGATGCTGGCGGTGGGCGGGGTGGGCATCGTGGTGGGCCTGGCCACCTGGGGCTACCGCGTGATGGAGACGGTGGGCAAGAAGATCACGGAGCTCACGCCGAGCCGCGGCTTCGCAGCCGAGCTGGCCGCGGCCACCACCATCGTGCTGGCCTCGCGGATGGGGATTCCGGTCTCGACGACGCACATCCTGGTGGGCTCGGTGCTCGGCGTCGGCCTGGCCCGGGGCATCGGGGCGCTCGACCTCGCCGTCGTCGGTCGCATCCTGGTGTCGTGGCTGCTGACCCTGCCGATTTCCGCAGTATTGTCGATATTCTTCTTCTACTTCTTCAAGGGTCTGCTCGGGCCCTAGGGCCCGACGCCCAGGAGTCTGTCGTGTCACTAATCGGAAACCTCTTCGGACGCTCACCGGTCCGCCCGATGCAGGAGCATATGAAGGCGGCGGTGGCGTGTGTGCGTGTCGTGCAGCCGCTCGTGGAGGCCATGGTGGCGGGCGACCACGCCGCGGTCGCCGAGCGCCGCGCCGAGATCGATCATCTCGAGCACGAGGCGGACGCCATCAAGAACGACATCCGCAGCCACATGCCGCGGCGCTTCATGATGGCCATGGAGCGGCGCGACATGCTCGAGATCCTCGACTGCCAGGACTCGATCGCGGACACCGCACAGGACATCGCCGAGCTGGCCGATCTGCGCGGCATGCAGGTGCCCCCACCGATGGCGGATCCGCTCCTGGTGCTGGTGCGCTCGGTGATCGCGGCCTGCGAGCAGGGCCAGCGCGTCATCAATGAGCTCGACGAGCTGGTGGAGACAGGCTTTGGCGCGCGCGAGGTGGGGCGCGTCGAGGAGATGATCGGCGAGCTCAACCGCATCGAGAGCGAGACCGACGAGCACGCCCACGCGGTTCTGCGCGTGCTCTTCTCATTGGAGGCGGAGCTCGGCGTCGGCACGTACTTCTGGTACCGGCTCGTGATCTGGACGGCGGATCTCGCCGACTACGCGGAGCGGGTTGGCAATCGGCTTCGGCTGTTGATCGCGCAGTAGGAGATTGGGCGGCTGGGAGGGTGGTGGAGAAGTTCGGTGGCGGTTGCCAGGGCCGGGGGGATGGAGGGTTGGCGCGAATGGCTCGCCCGGACTTGCTTGACGTCACGGCCCGGTTGCGGCACGGGGATGGTCGGCTCTGCAGGTGCATTGCCTACTGC
>JAFDDH010000098.1 GCA_019310975.1 Deltaproteobacteria bacterium
CCGCCGCTTCCACGTCCCGAACAACCAAGTTCAATCCCTGGAGGACCGGTCTAGCCTTGTCCATCTCGAGAGGTCTCCCGTGCCGCCCAACGCCTGAGTTCAGCGGCTTGCGAAAGAGGCGCGGCTTTTGCGCAAGCAAAAGGCGTGACGCTTTCGAAAGTCCGCTGCAACGAATTGTTAGGCGTCAGCGGCCTAGTACATCGGATTGCCATTTGCTGATGCCTCAGGAATTTCCTGTATCGAATCCCAATGTTCCACAATCTTACCTGTCGCGTTGAATCTAAAGAAATCCATAGTCACGTACTCATCACCGCCCGGCCAAATTTGATGAGTGTGGAGGGCAACAAGGTCCCCTTCCGATACCGATCGTACAAATTCGATGGTCTTGTTAGGATGCTCGGTCGCCATCTTCTCAAAGTAATCGACAAAAGCTTCCTTCCCATCACCCACCAGTGGATTGTGCTGTATGTACTCGCTTGCTACATAGCTCGCTACCGCAGCACGGGGATCTCCCAGGTACGCCATCTTGTAGAAGGCAATCGCATTGCGTCGATTACTCTCTCGATCTGAAGCCAATACAAATTTCCTTGTTGGTGGACGGTTCGCGACCTGACGCCTAACTCGTAGTAGACAACCGAGCCCAACGCCCGGTCCGGCCCACCATACACGAGCTCATTTCCCGCTTCCCGACGAGATCGCAGCCACCCCGCCCACTTACACGCTCTCGCATCTTATCCGGCCGCTCGATATGCGGCCAGCGGTGTGGTTCGGCTGGACTTGCAATTTCAAATTGCGGCCGCGCGAGCTGGGCATCGAGCAGCCCGCGTGAGCTCATCTCCCCGGCGCACAGAGCTTCGAGCTGTGCGGTCGCTGACGCGAAGTGTTGCTGCATGATGCTCAGCCCTCGGGCTTCCTTCGTTGGCGCAGCGTCTGATCAGCCCGGAGTGCCGCCCCATCCTACTCCGGGAGCGTCGGGACACCGATCGGTAGGGAGCCGATCACTCTCTCGTCCTCGAGGGCTGCGATCTCCTGATCGGAGAGCCCGGCGATCTCGCGCAGGATCTCGTGGTTGTCCGACCCGAAGTCGGGTGCCGGGCTCCGCACACAGCGTCCGGCCCCAGCGGGCCTCCACTCCCACCCGTGCATCATCCACTCGCCGCCCGCCGGGTGCTCGACGCGCTCGTAGAATCCGCGCGCGCGCAGATGCCGGTCTTCGAGCAGCTCGTCGTTGGTTCGTTGGACGGGCGCGGCCGGGACACGCTCGGCCAGACAGCGCTCGAAGACCTCGGCCTTGCGGTGCTGGCGTGTCCACGTCGAGAGGCGGTCATCGAGCTCGGTGCTCCGCTCCCAGCGACTGCGGGAAGTATCGAGGGCGGGGTCGCGTGCCCACTCGGGGTCCCCCATCGCCCGGCGCAGGCCCCGCCACTGAGCATCGGTCTCGACCGCGATCGCCACCCATTCATCCTCGCCAACGCAGGGATACGCACCGTGGGGGGCGCATCCTGGTCGGCGGTTGCCTTCCTGCTGGGGCTCGGTGCCGGTGCGGCTCCACTCGGCGAAGGCCTCGCCAATCATCGCGGTCAGCACGTCGCACTGCGCGAGGTCGACGTGCTGACCCCGGCCGGTTCGGCGCCGGTGCAGAAGCGCGGCGAGGGAAGCGGCGGCCGCGGCGCTCGCCGCGACCGGATCGCCATACGCGTATCCGATCGCCAGCTGCGGTCGTCCGTCTCCCCAGCCCGTCAGGCTCGCGAGTCCGGAGAGCTGCTCCATCACGGGCCCATAGCCGGGACGCGCGTGGTCGGGCCCCGTCTGCCCAAACGCCGCCATGCTGACGAGGACCACGTCCTCTCGTTGCGCGCGAAGCCAGTCGTAGCCGATGCCCAGGTTGTCGAGCACGCCCGCCCGGTAGTTCTCGACCACGATGTCGGCGTGGCGGACGAGGGCCGCCAGCACCGCTCGGCCGCGCGGGTGGGCGAGCTCCAGACCCAGCGAGCGCTTGTTGCGGCTGTACTCCTGGAAGTACGCGCAGGTGTTCCACCACTCCTTCTCGCGGCCGGGCCCGGGCGGCGCCACGCAGCGGTTCGAGTCCCAACGGCTCGGAGACTCGATCTTGATCACGTCGGCACCCTGGTCCGCGAGCAACATCGCGGCGTAGGGCCCGGCCCAGACCTGACCGAGATCGAGAACGCGAATGCCGTCGAGGAACCCCCGGCCAGTTTTCCGCTCGCCCACCGGCCGCGGCGCCTGGACTCGGCGCGGCGCCTCCAGAAGAGGGTGCGTGTCGGCCCCGACCGTCGGGGCCGGCGCGTCGATCCACTCGTGGACATTGCTGCGCCACAGACGAGCAGGCTGAAGCCCCGTGTCGGTTACCTCGTCCGCGGACCGCGTGAAGAACTCCCGATGTGCGAGCTGCTCCGCTGCTGCAACCTCGCGGACCGAGCGCACTGCGCTGAGCGGCACTCGCTCCCTGCGGCCGAGTGCCTCGACATCTGCGGCGGTACGCTGGAGAAACCAGGCGTCCAGCAGCGGGCCAAGAATTGCCTCGTCCTCGTCGTTCCACATCATGAATGGCGCCGCGGCGGCGATTTCTGGAACGCCCATGACCTCCGCCACCCGCGCCTGGTCGCGCGGCGTGCAGGAGAGTCCCGCCCAGCCGTCCGCCGTCGCGTACAGGCGCCAGAGGGCCCTGGCCGGTTGACGCGGCAGGTCCATCGGGACCTGGGAATGACGACTCGTATGGTGCCCAACCACGGCGGCGGCGACCTCGAAGGCCGACACTTCGAGAGACGTCCCGGGGCCGGCAAAGAGTGCGGTCAGCGCCGCTCCAAGGGCGTGGAGACCCGCGAGGTATTCCACCTGGTCGCCCCACTGGACGAGCGGTGGTCGATCCGCGCCACCGACATGCCACATCAGCCCCGACAGTGCGGCCAGCGTGAAGGGTGTGAAGGGGATCCCCGTGTACGGGCCGGCCCTTCCGAATGGTGTCACACGGACCGTCGCCTGCTCGGCGCGAGACGGATCGACCGGCCAGCTTCCGGGGCACCATTCCCGGCCGTCGAGCACGAGATCCGCTCCGGCCAGGAGCGACGCGAGGCCGTCCCGTTGCTCGGCGTTCGCGAGATCCACGACGACGCTTCGCTTGGCCGTGTTGAGGTAGGCGTGCCGCGCCCCGCTCGCCCTCGCGTCCCTTGGCTGCGCGATTCGCTCCCGCCAGGCGGGATCGCCTGCCTCGGGCTCGACGCGGATGACCTCGGCGTCGAGCGCGGCGAGCCACTTGCCCGCGAACGCACAAGCCACGCCGCCCCCGAGCTCGACGACGCGCGATCCGCGCAGCGGCCCGCCGCGATCTGGCCCTGGCTCTTGCCGCGCCGACGCTCGAGAAGGAGAAGCCACCATCTGGGTCGGCGTCTCAGGTCGAGAGCGGCTTGAAGAGCGGCAGGCTGAGCTCGCTCGAGACGTCTTCGAAGACGACGCTCACGGGCATGCCGATGCGGATGGATTCGTTGGGGCAATCGACGAGATTCGAGACGATCCTGATCCCCTCCTCGAGCTCGACGAGGACGACGTTGTAGGGCACGTCGCCCTCCCAGTACGGATGCAGCAGCTGGGTGACGAGGGCGAGGTATACACGGTGCCGCGTCCAGATACGGGCGCCCACTCGAATGCCAGTGAATGACACTCGGGGCACATCGGCCTGGGGTGGTGGCGATACGCCTTGCATTCGAGGCAGCGCTGGATGACCAGCTGGTGGTTTCTGAGGCCTTCCCAGAACCCCTGCGTATCGCGGCTGATGTCCGGCCGCGGTCTGGAAACCTTGCTCTTGCCCGAGGATGCCATCTCCACGACCTCCGAAGAATGATTCGTCCAGTCCGGGTTGCTCACGACGTCGCGACCCTGGCCGCCCATCCAACCTAGGATCTGCTCAGGATGAGCCCGCTCTTGTTCTGAAGTGCTCTGGCTTCCATCGGCCTCCACTTTTGACCGGCCGATGTGCGACCGGCCGATGTGCGACCGGCCGATGTGCGACCGGCCGACGTGCGACGGGCCGGACCGCATCCGGGTGCCCGCAACCGGGACACCGGACCAGAACCGCACGGATCGACGGAATTGACGAATCGTCAAGCAAAGCTATCAGGTTCGGATTCGCCCTGTAAAGCCCACTCTGCAGAGCGCACTCCGCCAAGCCCAACTGGGGCGAGGCGCGCCACGGACCCGTCTTCACCAGAATCGCCACCAGGGCCGCGCCCGGCTCTCTGCGTGCAAGCAATCGGGATGCAGCAGCCGCTCCGCGTACTCGCCGTAGCGTGCGCGGGCCTTCGCACATGCATCGGCCTCGATCGGACAGGTGTAGTCCACGCCATCCGCCAAGCCGCGCTCGCGGATACGCGCCTGGACGCGGCGCTCGATCTCGGGAGTGCGGTAGCTCGAGCAGTTCACCGCCTCGTCCCATGCGGGATTGATGTACTCCGAGATTTGCGGGGCATGCCGGAGCCGCCAGCGTCGCCTGCCCAGGTGCGACCAACCCCGATCGCATCTCACATAGGCGCGCCAGAGCAAGCGCCGCTTGCCCAGCGGATCGGGCGCTGCGCCGAGCACGTTGGACCAGAAGCGCAGGCCTTCGAAGTTCGCGACGAGATCCGCCTGGGATCGCACGCCCGTCGTGTAGAGCCCGAAGTAGGTCCTCTCCGCGCGCTCGCCCCAATCCATGGCGGCGCCGGTGCCGTCCTCGTCCAGGGCGGCAATCTCGAAGTACTGCCAGCCCTCGACCAGGAAGTGACCGAGCTTGTCGACGCCGATCAGCGCGTCGCCGACTCGGACGACCGCGCTGAGATCCTTGATGTGGACGCTGATGGCGTCGAGCAATGCGAGGTCACGATAGACGGACTCCTCCATCAGGATGCGACGGCTCGGTAGCGCCTCGTTGGCGTTCAGGGCCTCGGCCACGAAGTGGCCGACGAAGGGCGAGACGATCTCGCGGCGGACGCCCCGATAGAGCGCGGCCTCGTTGCAGACGTCCGTGTCACGGTTGGCGCGCTCGATGCCGCGGCGCAGCCAGGCGGAGAGCAGGGCGTCGAGCTCGCGGCCGGCGTCTTCGAGCTCGTCCGAGCGCCCGGTAATGCTGTCGATCTCGGCACCGAGGGCCGGGCCGCAGGCGGTCAGCGCGAGCAGCCCACAGAGCGCCGCCGCCCGGCGCATCCACGCGACCCGCGAAGCGCCCCGCGACCGCCTTGGGCGGCGCCGAACGCCGTGAGACGCCCCCCGGTGCTCCCCGCAGTCCCCGCTCAAGCGCTCGCCCCGACTGGCCGATGCACACTCGTGCGGACGCAGCCATGCAGTCCAAGTCGTTCCATAGGGGGGAGAATACGTCGATGCAGCTTTCGCGGCCGGCCTGGAGCCGGCTCTACGAGGTGGACCCGGAGCAAGACCCTGAAGGGGAGGGCGAGCTGCCGCTCTGCCCGGACGAGGCGTTCGCGGCGGTGCCCAACACCCTGGTCGTCGATGAGGGCTGCTCGATCGACGGGCGGCTGGTGACGGATCGGCCGATTCTGGTGTTGGGCGACGCGCGCGGCACGATCGAGTCCACGAGCACGGTTCGTGTGGCCGAGTCCGGCAGCGTCCAGGGCGACATTCGTGCCCGCAGTGTCGTGATCGTCGGGGCGGTCGTGGGCCACGTGAGCGGCCGCCGGGAAGTGCAGCTGTGTGCGACGGGCAAGCTCCACGGCGACGTGGTCACATCCAGCTTCGAGCTCGAGCGCGGCGCCTTCTTCGAAGGTCACACCAGAATGCTGCGCCCGCAGGACACAGGCTGGCGTACGGTCTCCTTGATTGACGACAAAGAAGTCGAAGAGGACGATTCGATCTAGCCTCGGTCCGCTGTGGGGCGCTCTGGCAACTCGGCCTCTCGCCGCTGAGATCCCGGCGTTTCGGACTCGCTGCGATCAATTCTGGCAATCGGCGATCGCAGCGTCGTCCCCGCTGGGGATGGCGCGGTAACTCTGTGCGCCGCCCGCACGTAAAGGCTGTAGGGGGATAGAAGGTAGACATCGCGGTATCATCGATTGGAGCGATCGGCTGACGCCAGGGAGGTTGGATCGTGGATTCGGTATCTCGCAGCGCCAGGATCCTGGTCACGTTCACCAGTACGCTCTTACTGGCCGTCCTGATCAGCTCACCCGCTGTCTCACAGCACGTGGCCGGGATCAAGGTCACGGTCACGCGCATCGATCCGGTGAGCGAGCGAGTCGACATCGACATCACTGTCCTGTATCGGGACTTCCCCGGGACGCAGTACTACGAGGCGATCATCGGCAGCCAGTACGACCTCGGGCAAAGGCCAGCCATCGTGTGGGGCGACGGAGGTCAGGTCGACAGCTGGCAGTACCTGCCGGGCGTGACCGGCGCCGTATTCCCGGGCGCCCCACCCGATACCGGCGTGTTCCGCGGCTCGTTCTCCCACGTCTACGGCGATGCGGGGCGGTACGAGATCACCGCGAGGACCCGATGCTGTCCGCTGCAATACGGCACCGCGATTGCGACCGGCAATGTCGTCAACATCCAGATCCCGTTCCCGGGAGTTCCGGGCTCGACCGTCTCGACGAGCTATCTCACCAACATGGCCACGGTCGAGCTGGAAGAGCCCGACGAAGTCGTCGGTGGCGGCAGCCGCTGTGGGCTCGGCGGCGAGCTGGTCTTCTTGCTGCCTCCGCTCATCTTCGGGTACGAGCGGCGGCGTGGACGATCCCGTGGTGCGAAGGGTCGTCCGGGCACAAGCGCCGCTACTAGCTAGATCCGCGGCCGAGGATTCGCCGGTCCACGCGAGCGAGGCCGCTCCAGCCGCCGCCGGTAGCGCAGTTGCTCCTCCCGCTCGCGCCGCTCGAGTGTCGATCCGATGCGCTTCATCTCGCTCGCGAGGCCCGGCGCAACGCGGCTCTCGAGCAGGTTCACGCGGCGCGAGGTCCGGAAGATGTTGGTCGCATGGAGCAGTCGGGACGGATGCGCGTGGAGACTATGGGGCAAGCCGAAGAGGAATCCGCTCTCGCGATGACCGACGGCCGGTGATCTCTATGCGAGCGCCTCTTCGCTGACGATCGCGCGCAGCACCGTGTCCTGGAAGCGCTGCACGGTACGCGCGTCGACGCCGCCGAGCTGCAACCGCGCGATCGACTGGGACGATGAGGCGAAGAGTCGTGCGAGACTCTCAACGTCGGCGTCCGCGGGCACGCAGCCCTCCCGCTGGCCCCGCTCGAGGGTTCGGCGGGTGATGACGACGACGGCCTCGGTGAAGGCGCGGTAGCGGGGCCAGACGTCCTCGCGAACGGCCGCTCCCCACTCGAGCCAGACGATCGCCTGGCTGGGATGTGTCTGCACGAAGTCGAGGAACGCCTTGTCCACATCGCGCAAGATCTCGACGCAGCCCTTCTCTTGGCCGTGCAGTCGCTCCGCCGCCTCCAGGAAGAAGGTCGCGACCTCGTCGAGGACGGCGTCGACCAGCGCCTCGCGGGTCGGGAAGTAGACGAAGGCGGTGGAAACCGCGACGCCTGCGCGCTCGGCGATCTCGGCGTGCCGCGCTGCCCCTAGACCGCGATCGGCGAATACGTCGATCGCGATCTCGAGCAGCTGCGCGCGGCGCTCCTCGGGCGGAAGGCGCCGACGCTTCTCCGTCGTGGCGAGAGAAGGCGCGCTCATTCGACGACGGTCAGCACCTCTTCGAATCCCTTCTCCAGGCACTCGAGGAAGAGCTTCGGCTCCGAGACCGCGGCCGGGTCCATGTTGATGCCGACGTGCATGACGCCGTCATAGCTGAAGACGGTCACGTTGGCACCGGCGCCGGCCAGCGGGCCGAAGGGCATGAAGCCCTCGACGCGTGCGCCGCTCATCCAGGTAGTGTGGCGCGGACCGCGGACATTGCTGGTCGTGAAGTCGGTGGTCTTCTGCATCGCGCCGAAGAGGCCGTTGGTGAGCGCCGGCGGCAGTGCGCCCAGCAAGCTCGTGATCTCCTCGATCCAGGGCAGCGCCGGCTCGTCGCGCTGCTCGCGACACAGCTTGCCGATCTCGCGGATACGGGCGGCGGGGCTCTCGATGCCCACGGGCACCTCGAAGCGCGCGGGGGCAAATTGGTTGCCGGCGTGGTCGGCCTTCTCGCCGCCGCGCACGTTCACCGGCATCAGCATGCGCAGCGACTCCACCGGGGCGCCGAGGGCGGCGTGATAGCGGGCGAGGCCACCCGCAACGCCGGCCACGAAGGCGTCATTGACACTGCCGCCGACCGCCTTGCCGGCGCGCTTGAGCTCGGCGAGCGGGATCCGCAGGTACTCGAAACGCACGGCCGTCGAGCGCTCGAGCATGATCGGCGAGAGGGGCTCGGAGGCAGGCGCCAACACGCGGCCCGCAGAAGCGAGGGTCCGACCAATCTCGCTGGCTGTGTCGATCGGGTGGCTCAAAGTAGACACGGCGTTACTCGCGATGCCGGCCCCGAAGCGGCGCCACTTGTCGGCACGGTCGCGAAGCCGGTACGCGAGCGCGTCGCCCACGCGATCCCACGCGCTGGGCTCGGCCTTCGGTGCGGTGTCCTCGCCAACTGGGAGCGGCGCCACATCGACCTGGTCTTCCGGCCCGCGCTCGACCAGACATTCGGTCATCTTCACAAGGCCGACGCCGTCCGAGATCGCGTGGTGCAGCTTCATGATGACGGCACATCGTCCGCCCTCGAGGCCCTCGATCAGGTGCAGCTCCCACAGCGGGCGGTCCTTGTCGAAGGCCTGCATGGCCATCGGCTCGGCCAGGTCGAGCAGGTCGCGAATACTGCCCGGGCCGGGCAGGGCGCTGCGGCGAAAGTGAAAGCGCATGTCGAAGTGCGGATCGTCCTCCCACTTGGGCGGTGCGAGACCGAGCGGATCGACGACCACGCGCTGTCGCAGGCGCGGGATGATCCGGGTGGCGCGCTCCGCCTTGGCCTCCAAGCGCGAGAGGTCGGGCATGCGGTCGAGGATCCAGGTGCTGAGGATCGTCGAGCGGAGGATCGGGTCGGACTCGAGGTGCCACATGAGCGCATCGGCGGCACTCATGCGGTCATCGAAGTGCATCACGTGGGGGGGCTTGGATTCGGCCATGGCTCTTCTCGTTCTCCGTTCTCGGGGCTTCAAGGCTTATTGATAGTTCGCTCAATAGAGTGATCGTTATTGATAGATCTGTCAATAGTGGGAATATCCACGCATCCTGCTAGCGGGCAGGCCTGCGATCTCGACCTCTGCGTGACAGGCCCGCCGCGCGGAAACCGTCTACTACGCGAACTCGCCGACTGCCATCGGCGGTGAGCTGGCCAAGGACCTTCTTCGTTGCAGGCACACGGGTCCTCGCATGGAGACCGTTCCCTACTCGGCATCCCGCTTGCGATGGTGCCGACCGAGATCGAAACTGTTCATGTTATGCCTCCCGCTGAGCCGCCCCCTTCGCCCTCGTCCGAGCCCGCGGGCCTCGCCGTGCCGATATGGCACGCCCTCGACGCGGGTGCCGTTGCGCGGGAGCTCGGCGTGCCCCTCACGGGCCTCAGTGACCACGAGGCGGTCGAACGCCTGAAGCACTTCGGCCCGAACCGCATCGAGCCGCCGAAGGCGATTCCCTATTGGGTGCTGCTGGTCCGCCAGTTTCGTAGCCCGCTCATCTACGTGCTGCTTGGTGCGGGTGCCGTCGCCCTTGCACTCGGCGAGCTGGCCGACGCTCTCTTCATCTCGGCCGTCCTGCTGCTGAATGCACTGATCGGCTTCGTGAACGAGTTCCGCGCCGATCGCGAGGTCCGGTCCCTCGCCAGTCTCGTCACCCCCCGCGCGCGTGT
This sequence comes from Deltaproteobacteria bacterium, assembly GCA_019310975.1. Taxonomy (GTDB): domain Bacteria; phylum Myxococcota_A; class UBA9160; order UBA9160; family UBA4427; genus JAFDDH01. Next base: position 9,833 of record JAFDDH010000098.1, read on the forward strand.
CCATCGCAGTGGCCGCGCGCTGGACGTGGACGCGGAGTGCGTCGTCCCGGGCGATCTCCTCTTGCTCGAGGGCGGCGTGCGTGTGAACGCCGACGTACGGCTCGTCGAGAAGCACGACCTGCGCGTCGACGAGTCGCTCCTCTCGGGCGAGTCGTTGACCGTCGAGAAGAATGCCGACGCCGTGCTGCGAGCGGAGACCCCGCTGGCCGAGCGCCGCAACATGGCCTTCGCGGGCAGCATGGTGTCGATCGGCCGCGGGCTCGGCTTGGTGGTGGCCACGGGCGGCCGAACCGAGATCGGGGCGATCGCGAGCCAACTCGTCTCCGTGCCACACGAGCCTCCACCGCTGCTCCGGCGCATGGAGCTCTTCGCCCGGCGCATCGGCACGGCCGCCCTCGTGCTGTGTACGGTGATCGTCGGGGTCGGTCTCGCGCGCGGGCAGCCGCTCGCCGAAGTTCTGCTCGCTGCCATCGCGCTCGCCGTTTCCGCGATTCCGGAGGGTCTACCCGTCGCGCTCACGGTCGCGCTCGCAGTCGCTGTCTCGCGCATGGCGCGCCGCGGCGTCGTCGTGCGTCACCTCCCAGCGGTAGAGGCGCTCGGTAGCTGCGGCGTCATCGTTACGGACAAGACCGGAACCCTCACCCGCAATCAGCTCACTGTCGAACGGGTCGTCGTCGGGGACGCGGTCTATGACGTGACGGGTGTAGGCTACAGCCCGGAGGGTGAGCTACTGCGCGACGGCCATCCCGTCGTGCTGCCCGAGGAGCAATGGCTCTTCCGGCTCGCTCGAGCCGCCTGTCTCGCCAACGAGGCCAGCCTCACGCAGCACCAGGGCGATCCCCAGGGCACCGAATGGTCCGGTGATCCCACCGACGTCGCGTTGCTCTCCTTCGGCATCAAGGCCGGGCTCGACCCCATCGTACTGGTCGAGACGCACGCGCCCCTTACTTCGATCCCCTTCGAGTCGGAGCGGCGCTACATGGCTACGTATCACAAGCTTGGAGCGGGTGGACTCGTCTGTGTGAAGGGCGCACCCGAGCGGGTCATCGAGATGTGCGACTACCAGCCCGCCGAGGGAGGCGGCGAGCAAAGGCCACTGGATCGCGCAGCCGCCCTCGAATCCATCGAGCAGGCCATGCGCCAGGGCTACCGCGTGCTGGCCATCGCAGACGCCGAAACCGCCGAGTCGGTGTCCGCGAGCGAGCCCGCGGCGGCCCCGAGCGGTCTGGTGCTGCTGGGATTGGTGGCCATGACCGATCCACCTCGCGAGCAGGTCGCGGGCGCCCTCGCGAGCTGCCGGCAGGCGGGGATCCGGGTCGTGATGGTGACTGGCGATCACGCCACCACGGCGCGCTCTGTGGGGGAGCGCATCGGTCTGTTCGGGCCGGACGCGGAGATGCTGACCGGGGACGAGGTCTCACGGCTCGGCGTGGACGAGCTCGACGTTCGCATGCAGCGAACATTGGTGGTCGCCCGCGCCACGCCGGCGGAGAAGCTGCTCGTCGTCGAGTCCCTGAAGCGCCGAGGCGAGTTCGTCGCGGTCACGGGCGACGGCGTGAACGACGCACCGGCACTGCGGCGCGCGGATCTCGGTGTGGCCATGGGGCGGGAGGGCACGGACGTCGCGCGTGAGGCGGCCGATCTCATCATCACCGACGACGACTTCTCGAGCATCGTTGCGGGTGTCGAGGAGGGCCGCTTCGCCTATGACAACGTCCGCAAGGTCACGTACCTGCTCGTCTCCACGGGTGTCGGTGAGGTGCTGACCGTCATGGGCGCGCTCGCCATCGGGCTGCCCGTTCCCTTTACCGCGGTTCAGCTGCTGTGGCTGAACCTGGTCACCAACGGCATCCAGGACGTGGCGCTCGCCTTCGAGCCCGGCGAGCCCGGCGCGCTCGAACGACCTCCACGGCCGCCACGTCAGGGACTCTTCGATCGCATGATGGTCGAGCGCACATTGCTCGGAGGTGCCGTCTTCGGCAGTCTCGGCCTCTTCTGCTTCGCGAGCTGGATCGGAGAGGGAAGAAGCGTCGAAGAGGCGAGGAGCCTGCTCGTCCAGCTCTTCGTTCTCTTCGAGATCCTGCACATCGGCAACTCCCGCTCCGAGAAGACCTCCATGTTCAGGCTCAACCCGGTCAGCAATCCGATCCTGCTCTTTGGGACCCTTGCGGCGCTGAGCGTCCACGTCGTCGCGATCTATACGCCTTTCCTGCAGTCTCTACTGGGCCTCCGCGTCCCGGGCGTCGACGATCTGTTGCGGCTCGTGGTCGTCGCCTCGCCGATCATCGTCGTGATAGAGATCCATAAGGCGTACCGGCGGCGCCACCCCCTCCCATGAGAGGCCGAGCATTCGCCGGTCAACGCGAGCGAGGCCGCTTCAGCAGCCGCCGGTAGCGCAGCTGCTCCTCCCGTTCGCGCTCCTCGAGTGTCGATCCGATGCGCTTTATCTCGCTCGCGAGGCGTGGCGCAACGCGGTTCTCGAGCAGGTTCACCCGGCGCGAGGTCTCGGCGAGGGCGTGCGCGAGGCGTCGGATGAGGAGCTCACGCGATGCAGCATCCAGCAGCAGCTCGGTCAGCACCTCGAACTCAGTGGCGGTCGCCGTGGCCGCGGGCCCTGCCGGGCCGGGTGCGGCGCTGCGCTCGACGGCGCTGCGACGCACGCGATCCCGAGCCACGATCGCGGCCCCGGCCAGCCCCCAGGCCTGCGTAGGTCGCAGCTCCACCTGCAGCTCGCGCATCGGCATGGAGAAGGCGTGGAGCAACGCATGCCCACGGTCGGCCTCGGCGTGGAGCAGCGTCGAGTAGGCCACCGCCGCCTGCCACTCGATCGCCTCGCGGGCGTCGAGAACCGGGCGGGCGGTGCGGAAGAGCTCGTTGACCAGGGCGCTGCGCTTTCGAGTCAGCAGCTCTGCGGCCGTGCGCACGCGTTCGAGGCGCCGCCCAACCCGCAGCAGCGCGTGACGCGTCGGCGGCGTACGACGCAGGCTGCTCACCCCGACGACTCCCGCTGTGCTTCCCGCGCCGCCCAGGCCTCATCGTCGAGACGCGAGAGATCTTCGCGCGGTAGGTCCTCCAACAGCTCCCAGCCCTTCCGCACTGTTTCCTCGAGAGTCCGCCGCCGCTCGCCCTGATGGATGAGCTCGTGCTCGAAGCGCTGCGCGAAGGCCAGTGCACGGCGGTCGCTCTCGGACAGTCCCGATTCGCCCACGATGCTGGCGGTGAGTCGCGCCTCGCGGCCCTGCGCGTAGATGGCGTAGAGCTGATCGGACCAGGCGCGGTGGTGGGGGAAGGTACGGCCCTCGCCGATGCCTGCGTTCATCACCCGGGAGAGCGAGGGAAGCACGTCGATGGGCGGAAACACGCCCGCGCGGTCGAGATCCCGACTCAGCACGATCTGTCCCTCGGTGATATAACCGGTGAGGTCGGGGATCGGGTGCGTGACATCGTCCTCGGGCATGCTCAAGATGGGAATCTGGGTGAGCGAGCCCCGCCGCCCGTGCAGCACGCCGGCGCGCTCGAAGATCGTGGCGAGGTCCGTGTACATGTAGCCCGGATAGCCACGGCGCCCAGGCACCTCCTCGCGCGCGGCGCCGATCTCGCGCAGCGCGTCGCAGTAGTGCGTCATGTCACACATCACGACCAGGACGTGCATGTCGCGCTCGAAGGCGAGGTGCTCGGCCGCGGTGAGTGCCAGTCGGGGAGCCAGCAACCGCTCGATGGCCGGATCGCTGGCGCGATTGAGGTAGAGGATGCTGCGCTCGGCGGCCTCGCTGGCCGCGAGGCGCTCGCGGAAGAGCTGCGTCTCGCGCTCGGTGATGCCGATGCCCGCGAAGACGACCGCAAAGGGCTGGCTACCGGCGACGCGCGCGCCCTCGACGATCCGTGCGGCGAGCTCGAGCCCGGGCAGGCCCGAGCCGGAGAAGACGGGGAGCTTCTGGCCGCGGATCAAGGTGTTCATGCCGTCGATGGCCGAGAGCCCCGTCTCGACGAACTCGGACAGCTTGCGTCTTCGTGTGGGATTGAGGGGCGAGCCGTAGAGTGGCCGCCACGCCTCTCCCACCGGAGCGGGCAGTCCGTCGAGCGGATGGCCGGATCCCGAGAGCACGCGGCCGAGCAGCTCGTCGCCGACCGGGGCGCCTGCCTGCTCGCCGTGCAACGTGATGCGAACCCGCGACGGCGCCAGCCCGATGGTCTCCTCCAGCACCTGGATGACACTCACGTCGCGTCCGACATCGATGACTTGGCCGCGTCGGGCTGGATGACCAGGCACCTCGATGCTCGCCCACTCGCCGAGCACGGCTCCCTCGGTGTTGGCGACATAGAGGAGCGGACCCGCAATGGCGCGCGCACCCTGATGAACTCTCGGCAGGCCGATCACGACGCCACCTCTGCGGCGCCAGCGATGCCTTCGATGACACGCGCGGCGTCGGCGGCGCGCGTCTCCAACGTCTCCGGTTCACTGTCCCGTACGGAAGTGATCGCACGGCCCGCACCCGGCAGGTCGATCGCCGAGAGGGCTACGCCCGCGTCGAGGGCTGCACGTCCGACCTCGTGCAGCCGTGCGACCAACGAGGCCAGCGCATGTGTCTTGGGTATGGACGACGAGGCATCACGAGGATCGTAGGCATTCTGTCCGATGACGCGCTCTCGTGTCAGGCGTGCCACGCCGAGCAGCAGCCGGTCCACGTCTTCGAGTGCATCGCGGCC
>JAFDDH010000279.1 GCA_019310975.1 Deltaproteobacteria bacterium
TGAGAAGAAGGGCGCACATGACGAGCGTGATGTCCTCGAGCACGACTCCAATGAGAGAAGGAAGCGACCAGTCTTCGATGGTGCGGAAGTTCCAGAACGCCCATCAGAACTGGATCATCAGCAATAGGATGAATGCCGACCAGAATCCGTGGAGCAATGAAAACCGGACATGCCTGCGATCCTGCAGAAGTCGGCCCCAAGACTTGGTGACTTCGTTCAGTCCGAGCGCGATCACGATGGAGATCAGCACGGAGAGATACTCGAATCTAGACACCGTGCACCCTAGATCCCCGCAGACTAGCCGATCGGCGACAGGCGGCGTTGAATCATGCCGCCGAGTGTGCCGAACCTCATGAGATTGATGCTGAACGGTAGAGCGGTCATTTGAACCGCGCCATTCAACGCCCGCTTCATGCCCTGATTGGGCCACGAGTCGCGGGCCGGCAGCGCCGTGGTCGATCGTTCGGTCTTCGAGAATACTCGCCAGCGTTTGCTGGCCAAACGAACTGAACCAGACGTGGCGCTCCTCCCACCAAGCGCGGCCTCCCGCTGTCCGCAGGAATCCCGCGATGGCTGCCTTCATCGGAACCAGGAGCTCCTCGGGATACTCGTCATCTCGAGCATCGAGCAGGGCTCTCTCCATGCTGGCCAGATAGCAATAGAAGTGGGAATCGAATCGGTAGCGTTCGACCGGGTCCAGTGAGGAGAGATCCGCGAGTGCTCGAAGCGCCAAGCTCGCGAGCTCCGGGTCCGCGGCAACGCATCGCAGGGTAGTGTTCAAATCAGCCGCGATGTCCCCGAGATTCGCGCGCCGCTGCGCTCGCGTGCTCTGCCGAATCTGACCGGCCAGGTAAACGAACGAGAAGATCACAGCGACCGCAGCAAGGAGTTCTGCGATCGCACCGATTGCACCCCAGTTCATTGCGATTCAGCTCCCAAGGGATCGGGCTTTGGCTGAGCCAGCGCAGACCGGCCTCACGGAAGCCACTGAGTTGATTGCCAGAAGGCTACCAGACCCTGTAACGCCCAACTGGCGGGTGCCAATTGCAAGCATCTGTCATGCGGCGAGCATTCGCGACTCGTGCGAGAGTCTCCCCTTATGTCCACTCTCTCGGCGGCCGCTTGCTTCCTGCGCCAGACTGCTCGCCCGCTCGAGCTGCGCGCCTACGAGTGCCTCTTCGAGGCAGCCTCGCCCGACGGATTCGTCGCTGCGCTGACCACGTTTCGCCGCGAGGACGGCGGCTTCGGTGGTGCGCTGGAGCCGGACGCACGCACGCCGGACAGCCAGCCCTTGTTCGTGGACTTCGCCCTCAAGAGCCTCTACCAGGTCGGTGCACGGGCGACCGAGCTGGGCGCCGCGGCGTGCGCCTTCCTGCGCTCGGTCTCGGAGCCGAGCGGGGCGCTGCCCTACCTGCTGCCGGGCGCGCTCGAGCACCCCCGCGCCCAGCACTGGCAGACGCTGCAGCCTCCCTCCCTCGAGCTGACCTTCGGGATCGCCGCGCTGCTCCATTGGCTGGAGGTGGAGGATGCATGGCTCGACTCGGCCACCGAGTCCTGCTGGTCGGCGTTGGGCGAGCCGCCCGACGGGGCGCACGCCCTGATCGGTGTGATGGACTTCCTCGAGCACGCCCCGCAGCGCCCGGAGCGGGGCGCTCGTCTGGCTCACGTGCGCGCGCTCTTGCCCGGCGCGCGCTGGCTCGCGGTGGAGCTCCCCTTCGAGGGTTACGCGCTCACTCCTCTCGACCTCGCCCCGCGCCCGGACGCTCTGGCGCGCGCCTGCTTCGACGACGCCACGATCGAGGCGCACCTCGACGCACTCGCCGCCCAGCAGCAGGCGGACGGCGGGTGGCCGCTCAGCTGGGAGCCGCCGGGTGAGGCGGCGCGGGCGGAGTGGCGAGGCAAGTGGACGCTCGACGCGCTGGTCGTGCTCGACGCCTACGGGCGGTTGTAGGTCGGCCGATCGCCACCGCTGTTCTCGTGCGGGCGAACCGCGGCACTCCGGTGCGCGTGAGCGGGGGTGTGGTGCGCGGGCGTCTCAACCCGCTTCATCGGTCCATTATGCGGTGCTCGCCTGTGGGCGCGAGGCCTCGATGAGCAGGAGAAGGGGCTGCTCGAGGTACTTCGAGGCCGAGGGCAGCTCTTCGAGGAGCTCAGCGGTGATCGAGTACTCGCGCCAGTGGACGTTGCGGAATCCAGCGTCGTGGATGTGATTCAGGTAGTCATCCACTGTGTGGCGCTCGGCTCCGAGACGATACTCGGTGCCGTGTCGCTCGAAGTTCGCCTCGATCCCGGCGGCTGCGAGCTCCGGATGAAACGCAGAGAAGACCATACGGCCTCCACCGCGGAGTACCGCAAACGCTTCTGAAAAGAGCGTATGAAGCCTTGTCAGGTGCTCCGAGACGAGGGTGCAGAGGAAGGCATCGAAGACCTCTCGTTGCAGCGGAAGCTTGGCATCGAGGTTCGCCTGCGCAAGGGGTACCCCGGGCACCGAGCGCTGCGCCATGCGGAGCATGCCTCGGGAGAAGTCGATGCCGACCGGACGGCTACCGGCGCGTCGGATTGCGCTGAGGTTTGCGCCGGTGCCACAACCGGCGTCGAGGATGCACTCGCGCGGCCGCGGGCGAAGGTGACGAAGGGAATGTTGGCGGTCCAGATGAACGAGTGGGTTCTCCGTTCGATCGTAGGACGCTGCCCAGTGATCGTACCCCTCACGAGCACCCACTCTCGAGATTCGTTTGCTCATCGTGCAATCCTGCTCCGCCAGCACCGCCCGGGTGATCGGCGTGAACCGGCCGGCAAGAGCGCTGACCGGCTCCGACCCGGCCACCCGAGTATGCCGCGCCAGGTCGCAGCCAGGGCCAATGGAGCCAAGGCTGCTGAAAAATTGCAGCTCAAGCTTGACGCTAGGCTGCACTCTGTCTCAAAGGTCTAGACACCTCTGAGCTGCATTGGGCGAGGGCCACTACCGCCGATCTCCTAGGTTGTTGTTACCACACAGCAACTTGGGAGGGGCCACAGTGACGCTCGAAGAGAAGGTACACCTTCAGCGTTTGCGATTATTCCGCCGTGCCGAGGGACTTGGCAACGTGAGCGCGAGGCCGCCTACGACGAGCCGGGACCGCGCCTGATCGAGGCCGGGCTGTGACGCTCGGGTCATCTGCACGAACTGGCTGAATCAGGGCCGCAATCGTCTCCGGTGCATCCTCCTGAAGACGGCCCTCGCATGCCGCGAAGCCTTCGCGCAGCAAGAGACTTCCAGGAGCGGCTTCCCACAGCGGAAGCGCAGAGCGCATCGATCAGCACTTCCGGCTGGGCCAGGCGAAGCTTCATCGCCGGTATCAGGCTCTGTCCGCCGGCCAAGAACGTCGCCTCGTCCCCGCGTTCCGCCTTCAAAGCCAGCGCTTCGTCTCCATCGCCGCATGGCGACGGTGCTGCTACAACACTCCGGGTACGAGATTGGAATCACAGCGCTGACAGTCGCGGTTCGCGTCCAACCCGATCGGGAGAACGCCAGTGGTACAGCGGGAGACGATTGTACCCGTCGAAGCGCAACAGTCGAGTGGAACGGCCCCCGCTACCGGCGTCCGGTTGGGAACGCTGCTCGCGTACGCACCACCGATCGTCGGGCTCTCCGCGCCGCTGTTCATGGTGCAATTCTATTTCTTGAACTTCGCGACGGATGTGCTGCTACTCAGTCCCTTCGTAGTCGCGGTATTGTTCGCGACCGGACGGGTTTGGGATGCGATTTCCGACCCCATCGTCGGCACGCTCAGCGATCGAACCCGCACAAGACTGGGGCGTCGCCGCCCGTGGATGCTCGCGGGAATTCTACCACTGATGCTGAGCCTGTTGATGATCTGGAGCCCACCGGATCTGTCAGCGGGCATGCTCTACGTCTGGCTCACGCTGGCGCTGTTCACGTTCTACACAGCCTTCACGATGTTTTCGGTACCGCATTCGGCATTGGGCGCCGAACTCACCACCGATCATTACGATCGAAATCGGATCTTCGGCGCGCAGGGCGCGTCGTTCACGCTTGGCATGATGATGGCGTTCGGTGGCATGCAATACGTCACCAACGCCAATGCGCCCCGCGAAGCGGCCGGGCAATTAGTTTGGATCGCTGTCTTCGTGCTGCCGATGATCCTGCTGATTCCGCCAACGCAGCTGCGCGAGCGCGTCGAGTACCAGGGACGCGGCGCCACGACTTCGATGGGTGCCATGCGCGACGTGCTGAAGAACCCGCATGCGCGGCTGCTGCTGACCGCTCAGTTCATTCAACTGATGGGCTCCGGTGTGCTCGGGATCATGGCACCGTATCTGATGCGCTACGTGCTGAAGCGTCCCGACCTGATCGGAGTGTTGCCGGCGATGTTCGTGCTGTGCTCCATCTCGTCGATCCCGATTTGGGTTCGGTTGTCACGACGCTTCGGCAAGCGCAACGTCTGGGTGACCGGAATGATCGGGAGCGGGTTGTCGTTCGGATCGATCCTGTTCATAGGGGAGGGCGACTACGTCATGATGGGGGCGGTGCTCTGTTCAGCTGGATTGTTCGTCGGCTGTGGAATGATGGTGGGCAACTCGATTCTCGCCGACGTGATCGACTGGGATGAACTCGAGACTGGCGAGCGGAAGGAGGGGGCGTACTCGGCGGCCTGGGGTTTTGCAATCAAAACCGCGACCGCGATCGTCATCGTTGCGGTCGGAGCCGCACTTTCCCTTTCCGATTACGAGGCGAACCAGCAACAGACCGAAGGAACGTTGTTGATGTTTCGGTTGATCAACGGTGGAGCGCCGTTGGTGATGTACCTGCTGGGCGCGTTCTTGTTTCGCCGCTTCGAACTCAATGAGACCGAGCATGCAGCCATTCGGGCGGAGCTGGATCGGCGAGCGGCCGGACGCTGATCCGCTCTCGATCGCTGTGAGATTACAGATCCAGTCGGACACCCTGTCATGATGATGACAGAGGATGACCGAGGGGACCTAGATGACCGGAGATCAACGAGAAATCAGGGACGCCCAGCTGTCTGTCAG
>JAFDDH010000099.1 GCA_019310975.1 Deltaproteobacteria bacterium
TGATTGAATCGACGCCGGAATTTCGTTGAGCGGAAGTACCAGATCCACTGCACCCGACCTCACGGCTTGCTGCGGCATCCCGTAGATGACCGCGGTTTCTTCGGATTCTGCGATCACCGTGCCTCCACACTCCTTCACCGCACAGACACCTCGGCGGCCGTCGTCACCCATGCCCGTCAACACCACGGCGAGCAGATCAGCGCCGAAGTGTTTCGCGGCCGACTCGAATAGCCGGTCTACAGACGGTGTGTATTTGTCGCTTGTCTGCTGCTCGGTGACGCAGGAGAGAATGCGCCCTCGCACGCACTCGAGCTCGAGGTGGAAGCCGCCGGGCGCGATCAGTACCGTGCCACGCGTCGGCTCCTCGCCGCCCTCGGCCTCGCGGACCTCGAAGGGCGTCAACCGATCGAGACGCTCCGCGAAGCCCCGTGTGAAGCCCTCGGGCATATGCTGCGCCACCATGAAGGCACAGGGTGGAGCCTCGGTAAACGCGCCGAATGTCTGCATCAGCGCCGCCGGACCGCCGGTCGACGAGCCGATCACGACCACCGGCGGCACAGACACGATCGGCGTATCCCGTCGGCTGAGCACAGGCGGCGCCATTCGGATGCGATCCTGCACCTTGTCGATGCGCAGCTCGCGGATTGCGTGGACCTTGCGGATCAATTCCTGCTGGATCGACTGCAGCTCCGGCGTGGCCCGCGCGGTCGGCTTCGCGATGAAGTCCACTGCGCCGAGGTCGAGGGCCTTGAAGACATCCTCTTCTACGGCGCGACCGCTGATCACCATCACGGGCGTGGGTCGCTTGGCCATCACCAGCCTGAGGAAAGTGAACCCGTCCATACGCGGCATCTCGAGATCCAGCGTGATCAGGTCCGGATTCAGCTCGAAGGTCTTGCGCTGCGCTTCCTCGTCGTCCCGCGCCACTCCGACCACCTCTACCAGGGGTGAAGTCTCCAGCATGCGCGTGATCGTCTGACGACTGAAAGCGGAGTCATCGATCACAAGCACCTGGATGAGGTGGCGGGCTTTCATCGAGGCCCTCGATCGTCTTCGACCTGCGCTACGGCGGCGCTGGCTAGCTCGTGCCAGGGATCCGACAGGGATTCCCCCGGCGCCGGACGGCGGTAGACCAGGTCGTTCTTCAAATGCTGCAGCTCGAACGCGCTGGAAATGTTGATGAGAGACTCGGAGTGTCCGAGCAGCAGATAGCCACCCGGCTTGAGCTTCTCGTGGAAGGTCTCGATCACCCTCTTCTTGGTCTCCATGTCGAAATAGATGATGACGTTGCGACAGAGCACAACGTCCATTGTGCCGAGCAGTGCGATCTTGTCCCGATCCATCAGGTTCAGATGGATGAAATCAACGCACCGGCGCAGCTCGTCGGAGACCTTGTGTTGTCCGTCCTTCTCGATGAAATATTTGCTCCGCAGGGCCGGAGTCGTCTCCCGGAAGGACGACTCGCGATAGATGCCACGCCGCGACCGAGTCAGCACGGTGCGCGAAATGTCAGAGGCATAGATCCTGAGATCCTTAGCAGGATTCAGGCCCGCCTCCATCGCCAGCGCGGCGATCGAATAGGGCTCTTCACCACTGGAGCAGCCGGCGGACCAGATGGTGACTGGTCCTGAGGAGCCAAGTGCGCGGCGCCGCAAGATCACCTCGGGAATGATCTCCTCCACCAGCGCCGTGAGCTGCCCCAGCTCGCGAAAGAAGTACGTCTCGTTCGTCGTGAGTGTGTCGATCAGGGTCGCCAACTCTTCCTCGCCACGGCCGCGGTCGCGCAGAAGGAAGTGGTATGACCCGAAGCTGCCGACGTCGTTCTCTTGAACGCGCCGCGCAACCCGCTTCTCCACCAGGAATCGCGAGTCCTCGTCGAAGTGGAGTCCACACCGACTCTTGAGCAGCTCGCAGATCATGCGAAACTCCATGTCGGTCATGGTGATGTCCAGGGGCTTACCCAATGCCATCGCCGGCTCAGTCCTCGAGCTGCTTGAGAGCGCGAAGAATCGCGTCGCGAACGAATGAATCCTGCTCCGTCTCCAGCCGGCGCAGGATGGGCGGTACGGCGCGCCGGATCCCGCGTTCGGCCAGGGTCTGGATGGCCTCGGCCCGCACCGACCAACTCTCGTGGGAAACGAGCGAGACCAGCTCCGAAACCGTCTCCTCTTCACCGTGCGCTCCGATGCAGACCACCGCCGACTGCACGATCTCGGGCTCGTTGCGATCGAGCACGGCGAGCGCCGCGCTAGCCGCGCTGTGGCCGCCGATCATGCACAGGGACTCCACTGCGGCCAGTGACACCATGCCGTCACAGCCGAGCGCGTGGCGGATCAGCTCGACGGCCTCGTCGGCGCCCACGTTGTCTCGGCGACAATGCGCTCCGATGGAGCGAACGGCGGCCGCACTCACGCGGGTATCCTCGTCGTGGATCAGGCGCTGCAAATCGGCGATGACGGCGGGATTCTCGGAGTGGCCCAGCGCCCCCGCGGCGGCGATACGAACCAGGGGCGACTCGTCGGCCAGGGCCAGGCGCAGCGGCTCGGAGGCCGCGCCGGGCTCCAATCGCGCGAGCGCTTCGACGGCTGCGCGGCGAACGCGCGCGCTGGCATCGCGCAGCAGACCGGCCACCAATTCCTCGTCCTCGATGCGGCCGATGCGGCCCAGCACCGAGGCAATCGCCAGCCGCACGTCCTCGCCGGAACCCTCGAGACGCGACGCCAGCATCTGGATGACCTGCTGGGCTTCCTCGGATTCGGTGGCTCCGGGCGGCGCCAACGCAACCAGCGCATCGATGAACGCGGCGACCTCCTCCTCGCTCTCGGGCTCGTCGTCCAGCGCAGCGCTCTCGAGGCGGCGCACCAGCGAGCCGAGCGCCTCCATGCAGTGGAGATCGCCCAGCGCACGCGCTGCGTGAGCGCGCAACCCCGAGTCCACGTCGTCTAGAGAGGCCAGCAGGAGACAGGCTGCCTTGTCTCCTCCGATGCGCCCCATCAGCTGGCAGGCATCACTGCGCAGATCCATCGGCAAGCGATTCCAGCTGGTCTCGAGTGCGGCCACCGTGACCTGGCCGAGCCCCTCGAGCGTGGCGTGCGCCACCTCTGCGATCGCCTCGTCGGAGCCCGCCTCGAGGATTGGCACTACGCACACCGGATCCTCGGTCAGCCCAAGGAACTGGATCAAGGTCATTCGCGTCGCGAGATCTGCGTCCGGCAACCTCTCCACGGTCTCCGTGACCAGGCGCTCGTTGGCACGCGCAGTATCGCGGATGTTCTCGACCAGACGATCGATGTGCCCACCATCCGCCTTGGAGAGGATGCGCAGCAGCGCCGCCATTGCGGATTCGCGGCTGGCGCGCGACGAAAGGGTGATGCCCTTTAGAAGGCAGATCACCGAAGCATCGTCGCCTACCTGTCCAAGTAGCGTGTACGCCGCCGGCCGAAGCAGCGAGTCGTCGAGCACCGGCGAGAGATCCTCCACACACAGGGTGTGCTCGATTGGCGCGAGCGCGCGCAGCGCGCTGAGACGGACCAATGAGTCCTCTTTGGCGTTGACCGCGACAGTGTGCATGGCCCGGCCCGCGGCCTCGTCGCCAAAGACGCCCAGGGCGTCGGCAGCGGCGGCGCGCACGTTTGGATCCTGATCTTCGAGCATCCCGATCACGGCCTCGTTGCACTCGGGATCCCCGATACCTGCCAGCACGTCTAGCACCAATTTGCGGACGTCCACGTCGTCGCTCTGCAAGGACACGAGCAGCTTCGGTGCCATCGCGTTGCCGATGCCGACCAACGCCTCGAAGGCGGAGTTGCGGCGCCCCGAGTTCTCACCGTCGGCGAGGGCTCCGATCAGGGCATTGCCCACGCCCTCGTGTTCCCCACAGGAGACAAGCCGTTCGACGACGGCCTTTCGGACTCGCCAGCTCGAATCCCCAAGGCCCTCCAGCAGATGGGGCAGCGCCTCGTCGATCGAAAGTGCGAGGAGACGCTCGACCGCCAGGCGACGCATCTCTTCGTCCGGATTCGCCAGGTCGTGGAGGATCGCCTGGCGTTCGCGATCGGCGACTTCAGTGCTCATTGCATTCCCCGCTCATGCGCCACGCGCATGAGCTCTTCGACGAGGTGGTCGCGCTCGCTGCGCACCTGCTCGTTGATACGCTGTCGGAAAAAGGAGCGGCCCTCCTCGATCTCCGAGTCGAGGGCCTCGAGCAGATTCCCGGTCCGGATGGCCTCGGCGAATTTTTCGCCCTGGTAGAGGATGATGTCCGAGACCACGATGCGGGCCAGGCGCTCGGCCTTCTCGCGCTCTTCTTCCATGCCGTCCGCCGCCGGCCCGTCCGCGCAAGGCGCCGGCGCAGGCGATGTCGGCGGAGCCTCTATCGTGGGCTGTGCCGAAGCGGGCGCGGGCGGCGGCGTAGGCTGCGGCACAATCGGCGGGGGCGGGGCTGCGAGCGGTGCCGGGGCGGGGGTCACGGGTTCCGCAACGGATGACGGCACAGCCGGGGCCGGTGCGGCGGCATTCGTGACGGGCAGGCCGAACTGGACCAGCAGGGGCAGGAGGCCATCCGGCAGATCCGGCTGCTCGAGATAGCAATCGGCACCATAGAGCTCCGTCGGCGGGCGGCGATAGCGCTCGCGATTGTGGATCGCGCCGACCAGGATCACCTTCGTGTCGCGGAGCGAATCATTGCGCTTCACGATTTCGCAGATCTGGAAGCCGTACATCTTGGGCAGCGCCGCATCGAGGACCACGAGCTTGGGGAGGTGGCGCTGGATCGAGAGCATCGCCTCGACGCCATCGTGCACGAGGATCGTCTGCAGGCCCCATGCGGCCAGCGCGCTCGCCACGCCCTTGCCGGTGTCCTCACTCGGATCGGCGACCAGTACCAGCCGCTCCGGGTCGTAGTCTGCAGGTGTGGTGGGTGGCTGCAGAGGCTGGGCCCCGGTCGAAGGCGCAGGTGTTTGGAGGGCCGACACAGGGGCCGCAGCCTGAGAGGTGGCGGTCGTCGCGGGATCCGCGGCGGGGGGTGACGAGACCGTGGTGGCCGGGTCGGAAATCGCGGGAGCGGCGGGCCGGCGGGCCGTGGTGCCCGGATCGCTGGCCGGGGCGCGAACGCGGAAGACAGCCTTGCATTTGGCGCAGCGAAGACGGGCGCCCTCGGCGCCGACCTTGGCCTCGTCGACGCGGTATTTGGCATCGCACTTGGGACACGCTGCAATCATCTCTCGACTCTCCCGGCGCGCCGCGGGGCGCGCTCCGTCTCTGCTTTCACCGGAATCCTAGACTTGGAACTTCGCCACGTCGTCGCGCAATGTCTGCGCCTGGGCGACCAGCGCCTGCATCGACTCACCCATTCGCTGGGCCGCCTCCTCGTTGGAGCGGGTTCCCTCGAAGACCTGCTCGAGGAAGGTCGCGACCTGTGAGCAGGCGGTGGACTGATGCTGGAGCGATCCGTTGATGTTCTCCACCGCCTCGCGTACGCCCTCGACGTTCTCGCGGATGCGGCCAAATCCGCGTGACTGCTCCTCCGTGGTCCGGCGCACTTGCTGGGCCACCTCGCGCATCGTGACAACGGAGCGATAAACGACCTCGTTGCCGCGATCCTGCTCGCTACTGGCCGTCAGGATCTGCTGCACACCGTCGCTCACGCCCTCCATCAGTGTCACCACGTGGATCGTCGCCTTGGTCTGCTCGCGCACCGCCGAGACGATCTCACCGATGCGCGAGCCGCTCTCGCGCGAGGCCCGATTGATTGCCTCGAGCGCGGTACCGGCCTCGGCTGAGCGCTCCACGCCCGTCGCTACGCTCTGCGTGCCGACGGTAATCGCGCCGACGGCATTATCGGTCTCCTCCTGCACGGAGCGGATCAGCTGACCGATTTCCTTGGTGCTGGACAAAACACGGTCGGCGAGTTCCTTGATCTCGTCGGCCACCACGGAGAAGGCTCGCCCGTGTTCTCCAGCCTGTGCCGCAATGATCGCTGCGTTCAGCGCCAGCAGGTTGGTCTCGTCGGCGACGTCGTCGATCACATCGAGGATTCCGCCGATCTCCTTGGCACGAGCGCCCAGCCCCAGGATCACGCGCTCGGCCGCCTCGGTGGCGTCACGGATCTCCTCCATTCCCTCGATGGTCTGCGAAACCTTCTGCCGCCCGCTCTCGGCGAACCCGACGACCTCACTCGAAAGGCTGGCAGTCGCCTCAGCGGTTGTATCCACTGCGCGCATTGCGCTGGCCATCTCCTCCATCGAGGAACTGGTCTCGGAGGCGGCCTGCGAAAGGCCCTCGGTCGTTGCGCTGACCTGCTTCACGCTGCGAACCATCTCCTCGATGGAGCCGGATACTTCGTCGACCTTGCTGGAGAGCACCGAGGCGGTGTCATTCAGCTCGTCGCCAGCAGCGCCGAGCTCGAGGATCGAGCTGCTCGACTCCTCGACGGATACGTTCAACGCCTGCGCGGAGCCGGAGACGTCTTCGACCTGTACCTTGATCTGCACCATCAGCTCGTTGGCCTGTTGGATGCGGCGCACCTGGTCTGCGCTGGCCATGGCCACTCCCTGGGAGACAGAAGCGATTTCACCCGCGGCGGCGTCCACGCGATCCGCAGCCTCGGCGACGCGCCCTACGGTGGCACGCAGCGCGGCCCCCATGCGCTCGAAGGCGCGTCCGAGTCCGCCCATCTCGTCCTCGGCCTCCCAGACCTGGCCGCGGCTGAGATCTCCCTGCGCCATCCGCTCGGCCTCGTCGACGAGCGCCGAGGTCGAGCGCCTGAAGTCATCGGACATGAGGAACGCGACACCTAGTGCCGCAGCGGCACTCAGCAGCACCGCGAGCAGCAGTGTCGCATGGAAGATTCCAAAGGCGCCGGCGGCGGCGCTCTCGCTGAGCTCAGCCAGGAGCAGCCGACCGTCGGAGAGGCGGCGCCACGTCACGCTGCCACCGGCCATGCCACCGATCATGTGTCCGCTGCGCTCACCGCGCTCGATGGCCGCGATGATGGACTCGGAAAAGATCGGCGCCACGAGCCCATCTTCCTCCTCGAGCTCGTCGATCTCGATGGAGAAGAAGCTCGCGGGATAGGGGAGCAGGTCCGCATCGGGCATGATCCGCAGCACGACATCTTCAAAGAGGTCATTATCCCGGACGATGCGCGTTTCGATCCCCGCCAATATGCGTTGCTGCCAGCTCACCGCGTTCGCATCCAGGGCCTTCGAGGCCTGAGACTGTGCCAGAGTAACGATCAGCATGGAGGTGGCGAGCACCGCACCGACGACCACCACCTGCAACTTGCGCGGAAGGGAGGTGGAGTGCACCAGGGCGGCTCGCTCGAGGGGATCCGCGATATCGCCGGCGAGCGCCATCCGCAGCTCGGTCAGCATGCGCTTGGCGCCGAAGAAGACGAAGGCACTACCGAGCATGGCTCCGATGGAGCCCGCCACCCCGAGCACCAGCAGCCGGTAGTCGAAGCCCCAGGACCCAAAGCCGAGCAGCGAGATCCCAGCCGCCAGGGCGGGCGGGGCCAGAAGCCACACGAGGGAGATCATGCGCATGAGGTCGCGCGGTAGGACCACGGCGGTCTTGAAGGCGGCGCGGCAGACGTCGGGGGCGGGTTTTTCGCCGGATTCCTTCTGTGCGAGATAGGTGGTGATGGGCTCGACGAGGCGCTTCTTCACGAGCTCGAGCACCAATCCGCCGGCGGTGGCGTAGACCGCGCCGGCGACCAGCAGAGCCTTCCACTCTGGCGATGAGAGGTCGAGCAGCAGCCCCAGGTAGGTGACGATCACGCCGAGTGAGGGGATTGTCACCATCCAGTCCAGACGGCGGGCGCGCACAACGAACTCGCGGGGTCCCGGCAATGCGACGTCGCTCATTGCACTTCTCCCGGCTGCGGCAGCGCCGATCGGTAGACGTTCTCCAGAATGTGCTCGAGCGAGAGCACCATGACGGGCGCACTCTCGGGCCGGCGCACGACGTGGCGCACCGCGTCATAACCGGCTTGGGAGGCGAGATCGGGCACGTCCTCGAGCGCCGCGACATCCAGCGAAAGTACATCGGTGGCGGCCTCGACGCTGAGGCCGAGAATCATCCCGTCGCAATCCAGCACCACGATGCGCGAGCGGACGGTCGCTTCGCTGCGTGTCCCGCCGAGCAGCCGACTGAGGTCGATCACCGGGATCACGCGACCGCGCAGATCGATCACTCCTTCGATCAGTGTTGGCGCCATCGGGAGCGGCGTGACCTCCTGGAAGCGCACGATCTCGCGCACCTGCGAGACATCCAACGCATAGAGCTGTCCCTGCACCTCGAAACAAGCGAGGTTCACCTGATTCTCACTCACGAAAGTCGTCTGGGCTTCAGTCCGCACGGAGCTCCAAGACCCGATCCACGTCCACGATGGAGACGAACTCGCCTTCCCTTACGCAGAGCTCGTTGACTGCTCCAGACTCCGTGGAGACCTCGGCATTCTGGAAGGCGTCCTCGTTCACGCGCAACACCTGATCGACGGCATCCACCAGCATGCCGGTAATCCGATCGTCATCACCGTGCAGCACGATGATCCGGCTCTGTCGCGAGGTCGACTTCGACGGTATGCCCAGGCGCATGCGCAGATCTACCACCTGCACGATTTCGCCGCGCAGTGCTACGACGCCGAGCACCCAGCTGGGCATCTTGGGCACCGAAGTGATCTTCCGAACGCGAACGATCTCGCGCACGCGCTCCACCGGAATCGCATAGGGAGATTCATCGAGGCGGAACGAGAGCAGCTCTCGGAGCAGATCGACCTGGTCCTCGCCATCGGCGCCGCGCAGAGACGCGGCACGGGCCAGGCTCTCCCAATCGCCATTCTCGGATGCGGAGCCAGCTTCGCTCATGCAGCCTCCATCCGCCGTGTGCTTTCACCGACGATATATGAGACGTCGATCACCAGCACGACGCCCTGATCACCGAGCTCTGTGGCCCCGGCGATACCAGCGATCTCACGGATCGGCCCGTTGATGGACTTGATGACTGTGTCTTGTTGGCCGTGCAGATCGTCGACCAGGAGCCCCACTCGCTGCTCGCCCATGCCGAGCACAACGGCGTATTGCTTGCCGTCGTTGCGTGTGCCGGATAGCTCGAACTCCTCGCTGAGGCGGCGCAGAGTGAGCGCATCGCCGCGTAGATTGAGGATCTCACGATCCTCGCTGCGCTGGATCTCGTGACCCTCGAGCAAGAGCGTCTCGAGCACGGAGTTCAGTGGGATCGCGAAGCGATGCTCGGCCACGCCCACGATCAGGGCCTGGATGATGGCGAGCGTGATCGGCAGCGTCATCGAGACAGTCGTGCCTCGCCCAACGACGGAGTTCACTTCCACCATGCCACCGAGCGCGGCAAGGTTCGCGCGCACGACATCCATGCCGACGCCACGCCCACTGGTCTCGCTGATCTCGCCTCGGGTGGACAGCCCCGGCAAGAAGATCAAGTCCAAGGTCTCGCGCTCGGTCAGCTCATCATCGGGGGAGACCAGGCCTTGCGACTCGGCAATGGCACGGACCTTTGCGCGGTCGATTCCGCCACCGTCGTCGCGCACCTCGATCACCACATGGTTCCCACGCTGGAAGGCCTGCACGAAGATCGTCGCGTCCTCGGGCTTACCGGCCGCGCGGCGATCCGCCGGCGATTCAATGGCGTGATCGAATGCGTTTCGTACCACGTGCATGAGCGGATCGACGAGCTGCTCGACAATCAGCTTGTCGAGCTCGGTATCCGCACCCCTGAAATCCATGCTCACATTCTTGTCCTGGTCGCGCCGCAGCCGCCTCACCACGCGGGAGAGCTTCTCGAAGACCTGCCGCAGCGGCACCATGCGCACATCGAGAACGCCGGCCTGCAGCTCCTTGAGCTTGCGGTCCAGCTGCTTGTTGGTCTTCGTGAGCTCTGCCGCGAGGCGCGCCGCACTGGCGTCGGTACTGAGTCGTGCGGCGATGGATTCAATCGCATTGCGGTGGATCACGAGCTCGCCCACCAGGTTCATCAGCTCATCGAGCTTGCGGATGTCGACACGCACAGTGTCACTGATCGAGCGCAACGACTCGAGCTCCGCCGTCTCGGGGCGGGCGGTGGCCGATCGCGAATCCACACTCGCTGCTTCACGGCCCGCTGCTTGCGCCGCAGAGGGAGGGGACGCGGCCGCCTCGGTGGCGGAAGGCCGCGAGGCCTGGTCGCGCGGCCGACCAGAGACGGAGGTCGATTCGACGGACTCGACCGCTTCGGCCTGCGAGGCGCGGCGGACCTCGCGGACACTGGCGCCGGCGATGTCGAGGTGGCTCGAAAGCTGGTCAGCGGCCATGTCGGTGGCCACGAGCAGCGAGAATCGAATCTGCGACTCGGGGGCGTCTCCGGGCGAGGGCAGCGTGGAGACGACCTCGCCCACCTCGCGGATCGCCGCAGAGAGCTCGGAGAGTCCCTCCTCGAAAGCGATGATCTCGAACGTCGAGTCCACGAGGGCGAGATGACGACCCCGGCGGATGTTCTCACGCAGACGATGCTCCTCGTACTCGGTCAGCGCGCGTAGCAGCGAAGGATCCAGGGCGAGGCCGGCGAGCTCGTCGGCTGCGGGCGCGGGCTCCTCGACCGCAGAGTCGATGCGCCTGATCAGCTCGGCAATATCGCGGGTGTGCTTTTCCTCGAGGGCCGGATCTTCGATGTCGACCAGCAGCGCCGTGAAGAGCGCGACGGCGCTGTCCAGCAGATCGACCGCCGGCGACTCGATTGCAATCCGGCCGAGGCGCAGTCCGTCGAGGATGTCCTCCATGTGGTGCGCGAGCTTGCCGATGCCGTCGAGCCCGAACATGCCCGCCAGGCCCTTGAGCGAGTGAGCCGAGCGAAAGATCTGATTGACGAGATCTGGATCGACCTCGATGCCATTCGTGCGCTGATCGCCGAGGTCCACGAGATCCTCTCGCATGCGATCGAGAATCTCCTCGGCCTCTGAGACGAACTCGCGATTCGCCTTCCTGCGCGCCGAGCTCTTCGCCGCTCGGCGCGGGGCCTTCTTCGCCGGCGCCTTCGCTTTGGAACGTCGAGCGGCCATGCGTTCTACTCGGCCCCGCTCTCATCCGCGAGCAGATCCCGTGCAACCTGTCGCAGCACTTCGGGATCGAAGGGCTTCACCAGGTAGGCGTCCGCCCCCAGCTCGAGCCCCTTCTCGCGGTCTCGATCAGAGCCCTCGGTAGAGACGATCACCAGCGGGATCTTGCTGTAGGCATCGTTGTTCTTGAGGAACGATACGAGTTCGAGCCCGTTGATATCGGGCATGTTGATGTCCGTGACAACGAGGTCGTACTCCTCGCGCGGTAGACACCGGAGAGCTTCGAAGCCGCTCGACGCCTCGGTGATCTTCACCGCTGCGTCGAGGTCCTCCAGCGTGGACGCGAGAAGCGACCGCATGGTCGCCGAATCTTCCACGATCAATATGCGCTGCACTGGCCTCCCCCGAACGGAGTTCACCCGACATGGTCCGATTGGATATATCGGCCCGCACACGGCTTTCTTGAGGAAATCGAGGCACCTAGCCCCCGCCCCCGCACCCTCCCCGCCGGGTCTCGGCGTCGTGCAGAGAGAGTTCCCGCGGCCTCGACTCCGTGGGGATCGGCCCCCTAGGAATCGCCCTCACGGAGGGCGCGCTCGAGGGCCGCGCGGTCGAGGGCGAGTCCAGCGTGGTGGAGTACCACTTCGAGAGCGCTGGTATCACCGATGCAATCGTCGTCCGGCAGATTGTCGCCGTAGAGCAATGCGATCACCTGCCCGGTGCTCTCGATCGGCGCCATGTAGATGCTCTGTGGCGGCCGGTCTCCGAGCAGCGCGACCAGCATGCGATCGCAGTCGCAATCCACCGTACCCTGAATTGGCTTGCCGTGCTCCAGCACGCCGCTCATCCACACGCTCTCGTTGGGATTGATGCAGATCTCACGCAGCCCGGCGTCGTCGGGTCCACCGGCCCGTTCGAGACCCCGCCCCGCCATGCCGACCGCGCGCTCGTCGCGCACCATGAACATTGCGACGCGACCGAATACTTCCGATGCGAAGCGAATCACGAGCGGCAGCACCTCGCCTCTGCTCGAGGCCTCCGTGAGCGCCCGGGTTGTGTCGCGCAGTTTTCGGATCGCGTCCGGTGAGACACCCTTGGACCTCGTGGCTGCCTTGGCGACCTCCGCCGAAGCCGCGCTCTCGACATCGATTCGCAGCTTGTGCGCAAATTCAACGGCCAGCTCCTCGAGCTCCTCCGGACTCCTCCTGGCATGCAGCCGAGTATCGTCCGGACGTGTCATCACACCGTCCGCAGCACCCATGCGAGCGCAGCCACCGCCACCTTCCGTACAGAGCCAGAGCACCGGCGCCTTCGCCGATTGGGATTTGAGGCGTGCGACGAAGTCCACGCTGTCGCGGATGCCACCCAGGTGGTCGACCTGTATATCCGGCGAGATCAGGATCACCGGCGGCCGTCCGCGTACGAGGTATTGCCGAACTCGCTGCAGCGCCTGATCGGAGTGTTGGAAGATATGGACCGGCGCGAAGTCCTGCTGGACCGCCGCCTTCACCCACTCGAGCGCCGATAGCTCGCCGTCGAGAGCAATCAGCGGGCGCTGCGACGCGCCTTCGCCGGGCGCGGGCAGGCAGACGGGCCGTGCGGCGGAAATGCCCGGCTCGACCTCGTCGATCGGCTCGCGCGTGTCGAGGTCCATGACCTCTTCCGCGGGCAGGCGCTCGGCGGCGGGAATGGCTTCGTGGCTGTCGTCGGCCGGCAAGTCCTCGATCGAAACTGCTGCGGCGACCTCGCCCTCGTCTTCGTGCGACTCCAGAAACTCCGCCTCGGAGATGTCCTCGACCCGCTCCTGCGCGACTTCCTCGGTGAAGGGTGCTTCCGGCTCGGAGGCGACGTCGGGCAGTGGCTCGGGCGTGATCAGATCACCCTCGGCCAGAGTGCCGGCCACATCTGTTGTGCGCTGGGCGGTCGCCATGGCGAGCGTCTCGACTGCATCCTCCGCGGATGTCGCGGGCGACTCGTCGAATTCGGTGGTGTCGTCGCCCTCACCCGCCGCCTCCTCCGAAACGCCGAAAAAGTCGTGCGCCGACATCTCGTCGATATCGGCGCAGTCGGCTTCACCGTCTTGCTCGTCCTCGTCCTTGACGCGCGCAGCCTCCAGGGCGAGGTATTGTGCATTGATGCCGGTGGGCAGTAGAAGCTCGGGATCGTTGGCTTCGGGCTCGTTGCGCACGTCGAAGCTGAAATCGCCCGTCTGCCACGAGAACATCTCCACCACGGCCGCTTCGATGGCTTCCCTGCAGAGCGAATCGACCCGCTCGTGGGTGAGCGAGCTGATCTCCGTGACGGCGACGGCGACACCCGCCCCGCGCTGCTCGGCGTGCTGGACGGCCGCCGTGAACTCGTCATCGCTCAGGAATCCACCGTCGACGAGCACGCCGCGCAGATCGTGCGGACCCCCCTTGATGCCGGCGCCACGCACGAGTCCCTTGACGAAGACGATGCGACCATCGCAGCCGGTCGTCTTCAGAGCCAGGACGCCCGACTTCTGGGAGAGGCTGATGATCTGAAGAATATCCCCGAGACTCAGATCCTCGAGGCTTCCGACCAAGCTCATTGCGCCCTCCACGGCCACAGACAGGGACACGCCGGAACACATCCGTCCCGATCCCACGGAGTTAGGATCGGCCGCCTCCGGGGTGACTTGACAACGACTCTGCCCACGCCCTCGCCGGAGCACGAGGAAAGGCCTCGATCAGCTTGGCGGAGGCGTGATCCCCCTTGGGGCTCGTGGACCCGAGGGGGGTTGGGCTCGCTCGCGGGCACGAGAGCGAAGGCAGAGGCCACTCTCGGAGCGCCCCAGCAGTGCGGTTTCCAGGGCGCGCTCGGCGGTTTCGGCGTGTGATGAGGGCAGGGCCACGAGCAACTCGATTCCGCCGTCGGTCTCCTGGGAGAGCGCATCGATCAGGCCCTGGACGACCGACTCGGCGTGACGGGCGAAATCGTCGGATACCATGCCGAGCGGCGCCGCCGCAATGCGGCGAACGCCGAGATCGATGCAGCGCCGGAGCGCGTCATGCATGACATCCCGCGCCGTGGCGAGCGTAAAACGCCGCCGATCTCCGAGCCCGAGTACGAGCACACGAGGCGCCCGAACCGAGCCCGGCGAAGCAAGCAGGACAGCCTCGCCGGACGCGCCGGAGATCCGCCCCTCGATCACGAGCTCGGAGACTTGACCGCAGAGTCGCCAATCCAAGCGCGCCGCGCCACCGCGCAGCGGACGATCGTCCTCGAAGAGGCCCACCACGAGCACGTCGCAATCGAGCCGCTCCAGCGGACGCGTCTCGATGCCGATCTCCAGTCCGCCGCTCACTCGGATACCTCGCGCACACCGCGCGCCACCGCGTCGAGGATGCCATTCACGAACGCCGGCGAGGGATCGCTACCGTAGCGCCGAGCCAGATCGACCGCTTCGTTGAGGATGATTGCTGTGG
>JAFDDH010000280.1 GCA_019310975.1 Deltaproteobacteria bacterium
CATCGCCGACCTGGAGGCTTCGGAGAGCCGAACCCTCGTCTTCGTGCCCGCGGGCGCCCTGCACAGCATCCCGATGGCGGTGCTGCACGACGGCGAACGCTTCCTGATCGAGCGATTCGCCCTGGCGATTACGCCAAGCCTGCGGCTCACGGACCCGCGCCCGATCCAGCGCGACACGGCGAGGGCTGTCCTGGCGGGACTGAGTGTCTCGGTCGAGGGCCACGCGCCACTCGAGCATGTCCTGCAGGAGATCGCCAGCGTTCACGATGCCGTGGGCGGGGTGGTGATGATCGATGAGGAGTTTCGCGTCGATCGCTTCGTTAGCACGCTCGAGAGCGCACCGGCGGGCATCGTGCACATCGCGACCCACGCTCATTTCGACGACTCCTTCGACGAGAGCTACGTACTCGCGTACGACGGCCGGATCAGCATGCAGACACTCCGTGAGGCGGTTGGCCTCTTTCGCTATCGCGACCAGCCCCTGGAGCTGTTGACGCTCTCGGGCTGCGAGACCGCGCAGGGGCACGACCGGGCGGCCTTCGGGCTCTCGGGCATGGCGATCAGCGCGGGCTCGCGGAGTGTCCTGGGGACGCTCTGGCAGGTCAACGACGCAACCGCCTCGGCCCTGGTGTCCCGCTTCTACCGCGAGCTGGCCGCCGATGGCGCCACGCGGGCCGACTCTCTGCAGCGCGCCCAGCTCGAGCTGCTGCGCGGCCGCGCACACAGCCATCCGGTCTACTGGTCGGCTTTCGTGCTGATCGGTAGCTGGCTCTGACGCGGCGGAGAGTAGGTCGGCCACCACCCGTCGCGCTGGGATCACGAAATGAACATATTTCCTCCTACGCAGAGACCTCGCGACCGGCGTACAATCAAGATCGAAGAACAGGCCCCTTCGCGCAACACGGCGGTGCCAGGACCGGTCCCAGCCCACCTCCATGACGAATGTGCAGGAGACCCTCGATGACGAGCTCGACACTCCGATCCTCGCGGCGATGCAGCCTTGCGACACTCGCGTCCGCGATCTTGGCTCTGGCACTGCTGGCCGACTCGACCGCCCGGGCGCAAGTCGTGAGTGGGAACAGCAGTGCAGCCATTCTCAGCTGCCACATCTACACCCTCCGCATCCCGGAACCGATCGGCGACACACTGCCACCGGGGCCGAGTATTTTCTACGTCTTCTCCATCTATGACACTGGGTCGACACTGGTCGGGATCGAGCCGGACTTCGACGCCGTGATACTCGAGTTCGACGATCCGCTGGTGCCCGCGCTCCTGGACGTGAGGCTCTGGGGCCTCGATGCAGTCGATCCGGGCACGCTGGGCGCCCCACTCGACTTTCCAGAGCGGGAGGTGCAGGACATCGGGATCCAGCTCCTGCCGAGCGGTATCCCGACGTTGATCGGCGGCCCCGTAACGAACTCGACGGTGGCTCACATCGACTACGCGAACATCGTGACCCGTGGCCCGTACGGGGGCGGCAACATCGACTGTCCGTCCACGCAGTTCTTCTCCAGTTCGGCCGGCCTGACACCCGCAATGTGGGCCGATCTCACAGCCTTCGGCTCGACGGCGCCGGTGGGCGGGAAGAGCCGCGGACAGCGCTACTACGTGGACGACATCCGTCTCGAGAACGGCCGTGGACGACACCATCTGCATCGGCGGAGCCAGCCCCGGCTGCACCGGGGGCGAGGTCCTCAACGGCTACTTGATCGATCGGGTCGCGATCCGCTCGTCGGACGCTACCGAGGAGTACGTGATCGAGGATCCGCTGGTATTCGTAAAGCCGCCGCCGGCCTTCGGCGGCGCGGCCGATGCCAACATCGGCACGAACTTCTTCGAGACCACGTCGATCATCGTCGACGGTCCGGGTCAGCAGCTCGGTATCGACAAATCGATACCCGTCCCGGAGCCGGGCCAGCTTGCACTGCTCTCGAGTGGCGTGGGGCTCCTCTTCATGCTGGCGCGGCGCCGTGCCAGGAGTCCCAGCGAAGGAGCCAAGTAGCCGGCATCCCCGAGCGCAGTCGCTCTGGCGCGCGTCTAACTCTTTGGGCGCCCGTCACGACCGAGCGTCTGGTCGGCCTCCGAGATCAGCTCGATCAGCTCGTTCCAGTCCGCCTGGCTCTGCGCCGCGTCGAGGTCGGTGAGCGATTTGCCGCGGCCGAGATCGGGATCCACGGTGGCGCCGATGCGGAAGAGATCCAGTGGGACAACTTCGTTCAGGAGCTTGGCCGGGCGCTCGTTTCGTGCCCGAGCGAGCTCGACGAGCCCCCGCTCGACGCCGCGAAGCGCCTTGGTGAGGGATGTGGCGACGGACTCGGGCTCTGCCAGGGGAAGCTCGTCGGCCACGGCGAGCGTATTCGCCACGGCCAGCACATAGCCCAGGATCTCGCTGGCACGCTCGGCGGAAAGCTCGGACAGGGCGCGGCCCAGGGCGGTGCCCCGGACGGGCTCGGGTAGGTGGGAGCTCGCCAGGTGATCGTCGGCCGCGGCCTCCGGATCGGGCTTCACGTCGATCGCGGGCATCGCATCGGGGCGCAGCGGACGGTAGGCGTTCATCGCGTACTCCCGATTCGGAAAGCCCAGATCGTTCAGCCGGCCGGCGTGCCACCTCGCCGCGTACTCCAGGCACTCCTGCCGGCCCTCGAAGATCGCTCCGTAGACGAAGCGCCAATAGTGGGAAGGGGAGTAGATCAGCGCCGTGCTCAGGATCTCTCGAAGTCGGTCCTCGTGCTCGGCGCTATGTGGCGTGTAGAAGACGCTGCCGTCCTCGGTCAAGAATTCGTCCCGCACGGCGTCCCCCATCCCCGCGATCGAGAAGTCGGCCATCTCCTTCATGGCCAATACCCAGACCTCGGGGTCCAGCTCGTCCAACGCCGCAGCGAGGGTCTCGGGGCCCGCCTCGATCATCGCGTCGATCCACTCGAAGAGTCGCATGGGCGAGAATCGGAAGTCCTTCCAACAGTCGAGATCCACGGCGGCGATGCGCTGCTCTGGGCTCGCGAACTCGACCAGCCAGCCGGCGTCGGCGAGGCCGACGGCGCGGATCATGCTCGTGAGCTCGGTCTCGGGCAGCAGCGGAACAATCTCTTCCACGCGCTCCGAGAGCTCGAGAAACTCCGCCCGCCGCACAGCGGGCAGCTCCTGGACGGCGGCGGCGAGCTCATCGGGCGAGCAATCGCGCAGCCGCTCGAGTGCCGCTGCGCTGCCACTGCGCGCCAGCCGAAGTGCCTCCGCACCATCCAGAACAGTTCTCGTGAGTGTCTTCCGCGATTCAGACAAGATCGAGTGCACCCTCCCCTTCCAGCCGTTCGCCAACCCTTCCAGCCTCATCTCTTGTCGGCATCCAGCTGCAAATCCCTTGGGGAAAAGTCGGATTCGTCGACAAGTCCCTCTACCTATACCGACCCAATCCCCCGCCACCCCTACACGGGGCTCTCGGCCCATGGAGGGGTGCACGGGACCGCATGGCGCAAGCCGCCCGAGGTCGAGGCTCGCATGGGGCCGATCCACATCGTAGGACGGGGGCATCCGGTGCCGGCTGCTAGCTCGCACGCCCTCGATGTTGCATCGCGAGGTAGCGCTCGCGGTCGTCGTGCGTCGCCGGCTCGTGTGAGACGTCACGCTCGTTTAACGCTCGGGTATACGCCGCAAACTCCAACGCGACGCCGTTGGGGTCGAAGAAGTACATCGAGCGGATGAACGTCTCGCTCGTGACGTCCTTGGTGAAGCCCTGTGGGTTGTCGGCGTGATTGATGACGTGAACGGTCACGCCTCTGCTCTCGAGGCGTTTCACGTATTCGTCGAACTCATCCAAGGGGATCGACATGGCCAGATGATTCATCGATCCGTGCGCCGTGACGGTCGAAGCCGAACGCCCACGGCTCGGTGAGGCGATTCCGGGCGCGGCTTCTGGAGCGTCCGGAAACCAGAAGAATGCAATGCTCGCGCCCTGGCCGATGTCGAAGAAGAAGTGCTGGCCGTGCCCACCGGGCAGATCGATCGTCTTGATCAAGGGCATCTCAAGGACGCCGGCATAGAAATCCACCGTTTCCTTCATGTCCTTGCAGACGAGAGCAACGTGATTCAGACCCAGGTATTGGAAGTCTCCCATTCGCTCTCTCCTCGCTTGGGTGCCCGGACGATCGGACACGCGACCGGGGTACCCCAAGGTCACGCCAGCGCTCCTCGTTCTCGGCGATCGGATGCCCTCGGCACCTGGAACGAGGAGCATACACCCTGCCTCGCGCCGTCTCGAATGCGCTGCGCGCGGTCTGGATAAGCGGCCAATGTCGATCTGCTGGACAGCCCCGATGGCAGGGCGGTCCAGGATTCGACCCCCATCCTCGAGCAACTCGAAGCAGCACACCCGGAGCCCTCGCTGCATCCCGATCAGAGTGGGTGTCGGCGGCATCTGCTCTGAGCCCGGCCGAGTCGCTTCCGGTCGTCCGAGCGCGTCGCACGGCGGGTCCTGGACGGGAGTCCGCCCACAGGGATGCTCGGCCGCAGACGGGGCGAGAGGTGGAGGACGAAAGGCGAGAGGCGAGAGACCCGCTCGGACGCGCCGCTTCAGGCGGCGTCTTTTCTGGTGGCGACCTGGGACGCCGTCAGCCCACCCGTCGGGCAGTAGTCCACTGCCTCGGTGCAGCTCGAGGTCTCGGCGTCTCCGACCGGCTGCTTGATCACCTGGGCGACTTCTTCATCTTCGTCCGTTGCGATGTTGTTGGGGGCGCGTTCCTCGCAGAGCCCACAGGCGGTGCAGAGATCTTCATCGACTTCGAGGTACATGCCCTTCTCGCCCAAGTCGCCGTACTCCATCTACGATCTTTCCGTTGTGACCATCCGAAACACTCTAACAAAAAGGAAGGCCTCCGACGCGGTACGGGCGCTGCCCCGGGCACCTCCAGCTCGATCGGGTCGAGACGCAGATCGCGCACCCGAGGTCCATTCGCGTCAGCTCGCCAGAGCCGGCGCCCCGGGCGAACGAAGCGCCTCGTACTCCGGGGCCGGGCCGACTCCGAGATCCTCGCGCAGCTGCTCGAGCGGCAGTGGCAGCAGCGCCTCCCAGTCCTGGTCGACCAGCCACTGGGCACGGCGCCCGCGCCAGAAGCCCTGACGAACCAGCCGGCCCATCTCCGAGCGCCAGCCCGCTCCACGCAGCACGCGCAGCGTCACATAGCCGATCCCGGTGTTCTGCGTCTGTGCGAACGTGAAGGCGAGACAGGCGATCTCGCCCCTCATGTCGCGCCCGTAGCCGGTCAGGACGTGGAAGACATCGTGCAGCTCGCGCAGGCGGCGCCCGAAGCGCGTCCGGTCATCGTCTCCCGAAAAGAACGCGCCCTCGCCCGCGGCCGCCTCGCTGGCGCCCTTCAGGCCCTGCGCGCTGATCTGCTCGGTCGTGTAGAAGGTCCAGATGCCCCGGCCCAGCGAACCTTCCGGCATTGCGCCGAGCCGATCGATGTCCGACAGGATGTCATAGAGCTCGCGCTTCTCGCGCAGGATGCGCGCGCCTCGTTCGGAGCGGGCAAAACGCTTGAAGCAGCGTTCGGGGGAGCGGCCGGACATCGCACCGATCGCGCGAATTGCCTGTGCGGTATCGTCGGGGTCGGCTGCCAGCGCCTCCATCGCAAGGCGTGCCTCAGCAAGTCTGTACGGCATGACTGGTCGTCCTCTCTTCTCTTTACGTTTCTCTTTACGTTCATCTTTACGTTCATCCCGGGCGATGCGACCGGCGGCTGGCGCCGCGGGTCGCATCGATCATGCGGCCATCCCCATCTCTTCGTATGCTGCGGCGGTGCGATCCGTGATCAAATTGATCCGCATCAGCTGGGGATAGACGTAGTCTCGGAACGGATTCGGCATTGACTTGCGGACCTCCGGATCACTGAACCGCTCCTGCATCTCAGCGGCCGCCTTCTCCAGGTCGATGCCTACCTCCTGGAAGATTTCGAACATCGGAACGCCGCTCTGGCGCTGGGCATCCGGTGAGGCCAGCAGACTGACCCCGGCGAGGGCGAAGTCCTCGACCCTGTCGCGCTCCGCGGGGTCCATTCGCGGCAGCTCTTCCTTCATGTAGATCAGGCCGTAGGAGACATGACGAGCCTCGTCCTGAGCCGTGAGCTCCACGATTTGCTTCAGCACCTCGTCGTTGGTGCCCTCCCTCATCATCTTGAAACTGCCCAAGGCCAGGCTCTCGGCAATGACCTGCATGCCGACGCAGTTCATCTGCCAGAGCTCGGCGCTCAGCACCGCGTTCAGCAGTGCCTTCAGATTCGGCATGATGGGATACACCCTGTCGAGCCGCTGGATGTGGCGATGAAACACCTCGACGTGGCGCGCTTCGTCGATTACCAGGGTCGATGCATAGAGCTTCCCGTCCATATCGGGGACGGCTTCGACAAGCTGCCCCGCGCAGAGCATCGCCCCCTGCTCGCCGTGCAGG